>CAKQXQ010000004.1 GCA_934292805.1 uncultured Roseburia sp.
TTAACGCCTGTGGAGATAGTAGGTTACGAGGTCTGCGAAGCAGGAAGCCCATTGGTTTTAGACAATGGGTAGTTCACTGATTTGAGTCCTATTTTTTGAAAAATCTGGAATCAGAAAATGTTTTGATCCGACAGCTAAAGCGGATGAAAAAAAAGAGGTGTGTATTCTTCCATTGAGCATATCTATGGCTATGATTATGTGACTTCCTGTTATAAGGATCATCCGCAGGATTCATGGAAACAGCTTGTAGAGTATATGCATGAGATGTATCCGGAGGCAACGGAGAAGCAGATAAGGAAGGTGCTGAAGTAGATAGTGCATCTTTTGAGACAATCAGACAGGAGAAAATATTCATGAGCAGAGAGGCAGATATAAAAATTTTAATGGACTCTTGGGAGGAAAAACATAAAAATAATGGATATAAGCGTTTTATCAGAGATGGCATAGTGTGTGAAGAAAAATGGGAAACACAGCAGACGCCAAGAGTATGTTATTTCTTAAAGGAAGCATACACTTCCAATGAGAATGGTTATAATTTAGTGGAAGATTTGCATGATTGTGAACACCCATGGACTATGTGGAGAAAAGTGGCAATATGGACACAGGCAATACATAATGCATTTGACCGGAATATTTGTGAGTATGATGATGAGGTTTTGCGATCCAGGGAAAAAGAGATTATTGACCGCATTGCTGTGGTCAATGTGAAAAAAAGTAATGGTAGCAGTGGCTCAGAATATGAAGATTTGAAAAAGTACGCTCTGGAAGACAGGCTGGAAATAAAGCGTGAATTGGAAATTATTCAACCTGATATCATTGTATGTGGGAATAATCTCAGCCTATTGAAACTTATATTAGGAGAAGAACTACAGAATGATGATACATGGGATAATATGTTGGCCATTTGGAAGGATACATTGGTGATTGATTATTATCATCCGGCTGTGCATTATCCTAATAGGGTTAATTATTATGCTTTAATGGCAATTTGTGATGTCGCAAGGAAAAAATATGGTATCTAAAAATAGTGAGAATCCAGGAGTAGTATCCCCCGAAGTGTCTTCGGGGGATTTTTGGATGGAAAACAACAGATTCTGGAAAAATGTTAATATGAATATAAGAAAGGGGATTCCTAACATTTGGAGGACGTGGCATGCTAAAAAGAAAAGTATATCAGGAACTTTTAAAATGGAAAGAAAAGGTTTCTGACTTCGTGTATGAAAATGGTGCAGAGGTTTTGTATCTGCCATGGTATGATCCTTTTCTCCATGCAGGAAAAAAGCAGGAAAAACTGGTTTATGAGATCGATCTGGGCGGACTGTAAAGAGAATTAAGGGAGATAAATTTTATTCGGTTGCGGCTGACTCGGTTACAACCGAATAAAAATTGACATTCTGAATAATAATAATTATACTTATGATATTATAAGAGATAGATTGAAATGATTATGTAGATATATGTAACGGAGCAAAATTTTATTCACACAGAATTTGAAATTTTGAACGCAGGAAAGACAGGGTATCATAATGATGAAATTTTATGGCAGGGAAACAGAAAGAAAAAAATTAAATTCCATGTTTTGCACAGACGGTCAGATGATCTCTCTGATCTACGGACGAAGAAGGATTGGAAAAAGTGAACTGATTAGACAGGTGCTCAAGGAAACAGAACTGAAAAGTATTTATTACGAATGCAAGCAGACAACGGAACAGAATAATGTAGACAGCCTTTCTGAACTGGTAGGAGAAGCATTCGATTTTCCAAAGCCTGCATTTGCCGATATGGAGAGTCTGCTTCGATTTTTATTTCGGACGTCGGAAAAAGAGCCGCTCATTCTTGTTTTGGATGAATACCCATATCTGCGTGAAAATGTAAAAGGATTGGATAGCGTGCTCCAGTCTGTGATTGACGAGTACCGTGATCGTTCTAACATGAAGTTTATTATCTGTGGTTCCTATGTAGATACGATGAAAGAACTTCTGGCAAAACAGAATCCATTATATGGAAGAATCGACCTTACGTTGAACTTAAAACCGATGGATTACTATGAGTCGGCACTGTTTTATCCTGATTTTTCAGATGAAGATAAAGTGAGGATTTACAGTGTGTTCGGCGGAATCCCTTATTATAACCGGTTGATCGATGGAAAGAAAAGTGTAAGAGAGAATATTATAGACCTGATCGCATCACCGGGGGCACGTCTGGAAAACGAGGTGTCAATGTATTTAAGTTCGGAAATATCGAAAATCACAAATGCCAATGAAGTATTTGAAACACTTGCAAAAGGTTTTTCCAGATATAAGGACATTCTTGACCAGTCACATGTTTCGAGTGGACCAGCACTTGTGGATGTCCTTGACAAATTGATACGTATGGATGTTGTGGCAAAAATTACGCCAATCAACGATGAAAATAATCGGAAAAAATCGGGATATTTTATTTCAGATAATCTATCATTGTTTTACTATAAATATATTTTCAGAAATATATCCCGCATGAATATCATGGACTCAGATGTTTTTTATGACCGTTATATCGCGGAAGATTTTGAAACAAAATATGTTCCGAAAGTTTTTGAGGATGTGTGCAGGCAGTACCTCATCAGAAGAAACCGTAAAGGGTTGATGGATGAAATTTTCGAAAAAATAGGAAAATATTATTATGATGATCCGATAGCAAAAAAGAACGGAGAATTTGATATCGTAACGCAGGACGATAAAGGATATATTTTTTATGAAGCAAAATTTCGCAAAGAACCAGTGACAGAACAGATGATCCAGGAAGAGATCCGTCAGGTGGAACAGACAGGGCTTAAGTGTTATAAATATGGATTTTTTTCAAGGTCAGGATTTGTATGTAAAGAGGCAGACAACCTGAGTTTGGTTGGATTAAGAGCGGTATATGAATCATAAATGATGAAATAATAAACCGGGGCTGTCGCAGACAGTCCCGGTTTTGATATAAGCCAGTACGAATAAAATTCTGTGATCAGCGAAAAATCTTTGGCAGAAAATTATATAAAGCCAGATGCCAGGAACCGATTGAGTGATATCGCATCGGGTAAACATCAAAGCACGTGTTTTCACCTGAAACCAGACGGTCGTCTGTCTGCAAAAGTGTCTGATAGTCGTGAAGTTGTCCCGGCAATGCAAAGTCAAAGGTTCCACTGGAAACATACAGATAATGGATCGGATAATCTCTGAATGCATCAGACTGTAAATGTTCTTTGAAATAATCAGCATCTGTTCTGCTTCCACTGAAAGCACCAAACCAGGAAAAGTAATCAAGACTGCCACAGAGAACAGAATGATACATTGTTACCGCACCGCGGGAGAGACCTGCAAAGGCACGATGATCCCTGCTTGCAATAAAGCCTTCGTTGCTGTAGCTTTTGGCATAAGTGGAATACTTGCTTTCTACGGCTGGCATAAGGTCATTTTTTAATTCCTGCACGAAAGAGTAGGTGAGCTGATCAAGGTCATCCATACAGTCATCTTCGACATAAAAAGACGGAGTGACAATGATGAGTGGTTTTATGTCACCATTCTCTATCATACGATCGATCATTGTCTTGTTATATGAAAATGTCTTCAGCCAGTAGTTTTCATCATCTCCGGTACCATGCATAAGATAAAGAATATTATAAGACACGGAAGGATCATAATCATATGGAAGATACACGCAGGCTTTCTTTTCAAGACTGCGGGAGTCCGTTGCATAAGCCAGAGTCTGATAAGAGATTTCTTCTACCGTTCCGCTGTGACCGGTGGAAGAATCTGAGTCATAGCAGGCAGGAACTTCCCAGATATTTGGTTTGGCATTGAAAGAAAGCTTTTGAGCTGCGACGGATTCATAACGCCAGTATCCAAGCGAACACAGTAAAAGAAGTGCAAGCGAAAGGAGCGGTAAAAAAAGCTTTTTATATCTGTAAAAATATTTGTCTGGATAAAAAAATGAAGTAATTGAAGCAATCAGTGCGATCACAAATTGCAACAGTAATTCATAGTTGTTAACAAGATGGCCAAAAGAGTTACAGAAATTGTTTAAAATACCAAGGGCAATAGTAAGCATCGGATAAAACAGGATTGGGATAGAAATGATGCCGCCTATTGCACATAGCATGACAATCGCCTGAATAAGAATAAAAGTATAAACAGTGGCGGTATTGTCATAGCCGGCATAATGGATTATTTCAGCGATACCGGTCGCACATAGCAGAATAGAATAAATACAAAAAATATTTAATTTTTTCATGTTAGTCTCCTGATCAGGGCAAAAACTGCCGTTATTTTCTGTATTTATCATATCATAGTCTGGTCTTTTCAAAGATGTTGTTTTTGCCTGAAAATGAACCAGATTTGCCCAATATAAGAATAGCGGAAATATTTTGATATAGTCTTCCTATAGCACAAATGACAGAGAAAACTGTCTGTGGAAAAAAAGGAGGAGATTGGAATATGAAAAGAAATTCCGAAAAACTGTGGCGTGGTCTGACAACGACAACTGCATCTTTACTTGCAATTGCACTTGGCGGAACCTCCATAGCAAATGCCAGGGTTGATTTTATGAATGCCACACTGGGTACATCAAGTTACAAAGTGGAGCAGTCAGAGGATGAATCAGACGGCATTTATTTTGCATCAGAATATGATAACCTTGAAGATCTTGTAAAGGCAAAAGAGGAACTGGCGGCAGAAATATCATCGGAAGGATCTGTATTATTTAAAAATGAGAACCAGACACTTCCGTTAGACAAGTCTTCTGAAAAGGTGACATTATGGGGATTAAACAGTCATCTGCCTGGACTTGGAGGATTGATCGGTTCTTCAGTAGTAGCAGATGCAGCAGATGGACAGGTAGCGTATGGGATTGAAGAGGCTATGGCTGAAAAAGGCTTTCTTGTAAACGAGACAATGAAGGATTTTTATGCCAGCGATGCCTGTGCATCTTATTATAGAAAGGCAGCATTTTTTGGCAATGAGGTTCCGGGACACAGCCTTGTTCCGGCATTTGCAGCATCCTATAATGAGGCAGATACGTATATTGTAGGGGAAGCACCGTCTGATGTGTATACAGAAGAAGTATTAAATTCTGCAAAAGATACAACTGCAGTAGTTGTTTTATCAAGAGACAGTTCTGAGGCATCTGACTATAGCACAAATATGAAAGATCCAAATGGAGACAGTTTTACAACACCGATGTCAATCTCGGCGTATGAAAGAGAAATGATAAAGCTTGCCAAAGAAAACAGTAATGGCAAAGTGGTGGTTCTTATTAATTCAGATGTGCCAATGGAAATTGAGGAATTGAAGGAGGATCCACAGATCGGAGCTATTCTCTGGACCGGACTTCCTGGAATGAATGGATTCTTAGGAGTATGTGACGTACTTTCAGGAGATGTGAACCCTTCCGGACATATTTCTGATACATATGCAGTAAATTCAACATCTTCGCCGGCTATGACTAATTTCGGGCTCTATATGTATACTAATAATTCCACAGCAGGAGCAGAGGCAGAACTTACAGATGTTAATAAAGCAGACTGGTATGTTGTTGAAACAGAAGGAATCTATATAGGATACAAATATTATGAGACCAGATATGAAGACAGTGTCTTAGGCCAGGGCAATGCGAATGCAAACGAAGGTTCTTCAACAGAATCCGGCTGGAATTATGCGGATGAAGTGACATATCCGTTTGGTTATGGCTTATCTTATACTACTTTCGAACAGAAGCTTGATAGTGTGGATGTAAGTGTCGGAGAAAAAGGAATTGCAAAAGTAACAGTTACCAATACCGGTAATGTGGCAGGAAAAGATGTTGTACAGCTTTATGTCCAGACACCTTATACTGTTGGAGGACTGGAAAAATCAGCAGTACAGCTCCTGGATTTTGGCAAGACAAAAGTGCTGAATCCTGGTGAATCAGAGACAATTGAAATTGAATTTGATCCGGAATATATGGCAAGCTATGATGAAAATCTTACAAAAGAAGATGGAACAAATGGGGCATGGGTTCTGGATGCCGGGGAGTATTATTTCACAGTCGGAAACGGTGCACATGAAGCATTAAATAATATTATTGCCGCAAAAACAGGAACAACAGATAACCTTGTGACAATCACAGACAGTGAAATGATTCAGCCGGAAAATGTAACAACAGTGAGTTTACAGGCTGATTCAGAAACATACTCTGTTAATGTAGAAAATGCATTGCAGGATTGTGATATTAACAATTTCATCCAGGGAGCTGCGGAATATACGACAAGATCTGACTGGAGCAAAGGATGGAAAGAAGTAGAGAATATTACCCCGACAGAAGAAATGATGGTTGGATTAACCAATTCTACTTATGAACTCACAGAAAACTCAGACGAGGAAGTAGTCTGGGGAGCAGACAATGGACTGCGTGCAGTAGATTTTATTATTACCAATGATGACGGAAGCTTTGCAGGCGTGCTGCCATTAACAGATTCCAGATGGGATGAACTGATGGATCAGCTGACATTGGAAGAAGCAGCAACTTTCATTGAAAAAGCCGGAGATAAGAACTTTGAAAAACTGGATTCAATTTCACTTCCGGAAGCAATCTGGTATGATGGACCGATCGGATACAGCTATGATCAGGTTGCAGGATATCTCACCAGATGGTCAGCTACAAACGCAGGTGAACCAACCTATGTATCTGAAGATAATGAATATGCAAAATATTCTATGAGTTCCATGCCGACAGAACCGGTAGTTGCAGCGACATTCAATAAAGAACTGGTAGAGCGTGAAGGGGAACTTCTCGGGGAAGACAGCCTGTGGGCAAATGCAAATTCTCTGGCAGCTCCGGGCTTAAATATTCATCGTGCACCATATTGCTCAAGAAACCATGAATACTATTCAGAGGATGCGATGCTTACCAATTTATTGGGACAGGCAGTCTGCAAAGGAGGAAAATCCAAAGGTATGATGATGATGCCAAAGCATTATGCAATGAATCATCAGGAATTGAATCGTTCCGGAGTATCTACTTTCTTTGATGAGCAGGCAGCACGCGAGAATGAACTCCGTGCTTTCCAGGGAGTTATGGAAAACAATTATGCACAGGGAATCATGACTGGCTTTAACCGTCTTGGAACAGTATTCTCTGGTGCAAATGAGGGAACTCAGGTTCAGATTGCAAGAAATGAATGGGGATATGAAGGCTGGATCGTTACGGATATGGTAAATGGTGCAGACTACATGAACTGGAAAGATGTTGTATTCGGAGGCGGAGGTGGATGCCTTACAACGTCTGCATATGAGAGTTCTGAAATCGGTTCTATGACAAGTGCTGAGAATCTGAAGCTTATTGCAAAAGACAGCAACTTCCAGAAAAAAATGAAAGAAGATATTAAGTATTTTGTATACAATACCATTGCAAGTAATGATATGAATGGTATCACATCTTCTACCAGATATGTGAAAGTAATGACATGGTGGCAGATCGCACTTGTTTCTGCAGAAGGATTCTTTGGAGTGATCACATTATTATTTGCAGTACTTTATCTTCGTGCAGCAACAAAAAAAGAAATCATTATCAGTGTTGAGAAGGGGGAAGACCATGAGTTATCTGAAAAATAAAACAGCAGGATTTTACCTGAGCTGGATTGCGGCAATTCTGATATTTGGCAGCGTAATTTCCTACCAGCAGGCTGGAAGGAAAGAAAATTACATTAGCGTATTGATGGTTGTCATCCTTATTTTGCAGGCGATAGGTTCTATTCTTATGGGATGGATCAAGGATTGCAAATGGATCAGCCTGCTCTTGACAGTAAATGCGGTATTAACAGCAGTGGCTCTCATTAACAGCTTTTTTACGCAGGTGGATGCACTGGGGTATGTAGTATCCGGTCTGTATGGATTTGAAACAGTCCGTTCTTTTGTGACAGCAGCAGCCTGCATGGCGGTTGCATTGGTTCTCTATATTATTTCATCCTACATCGGGTTTGAAAAAAGTAAGGATCTGTAATAAAATAAAAATATATATGTAAAAAGTAGCTATAAAGCCGGTCGTTTCATAAATGGATCACCGGCTTTTTGGCAATGAGCGGACAAAATTTATGGGGGAGAGGGAATGCTTACAGTTGCAATTGTAGAGGATGATTTAAAAAGTGCACAGTTGCTGACAAAGTATATAGAACGTTACAGTGCAGAGAAGAAAGTGCAGCTTACTGTTTTACATTATACAAATGGATTGAATTTTATCAGCGAGTATAAAGCAAACTGTGACATTGTACTTATGGATATTGAGATGCCTCATATGAACGGATTGGAGACAGCAAAGAAGTTACGGGTATTGGACGCACAGATTCCATTGATTTTTATTACCAATATGGCACAGTATGCAATTAATGGTTATGAAGTGCAGGCATTGGATTTTATGGTAAAACCGGTAGAATATTTTAATTTTTCACTGAAATTAGACCGTGCAGTAAGGATATGTAAGGAAAATAAAATATCTTATATATATGTTCAGAGCG
Organism: uncultured Roseburia sp.; assembly: GCA_934292805.1. GTDB lineage: Bacteria > Bacillota > Clostridia > Lachnospirales > Lachnospiraceae > Roseburia. Next base: position 8,510 of record CAKQXQ010000004.1, read on the forward strand.
ACCTTGGAATGAGAAAAATAAACACATCAGAGCTGATCTATATAGAGAGTGAAAAGCATTATATTTTTCTGCATACGGAGCAGGACTGCTACAAGTTGCGGAGCACGATGCAGGAGTTTATAGAGAAACTTCCAAAAGAGAAGTTTGCGTGCTGCAGTAAATCTTTTTGTGCAAATATGGAATACGTAACGAAGTTTGGACCGAAGAGCATTACAGTACGAGGTACGGAAATCAGTATTTCCAGAAATTATAAAAAAGAATTTCTGGATCAGATGACGACTTATATTAACCGGGGAGGAAACTGATATGCGGTTGATGGATATGTTACAGACAGATTTTTATTCAATAACAGCAATTTGCTGTTTTCTGATGCAGCTTCTTGTTGCAGAATTTTTGTTTTTTTATAAGTTCGAGAAAAGAAATCATTTTATACTGCGTGTATTTGCTGGCGGAATCCTGCTTTTTCTGTTAGGAATTTTACTGCCGGTATGGATAGCGAATTACATAAGTGGGATTCGGACTTTTTGTATACTTGTAATGGCACAGCTTTACATGATGTTTTGTTTCCGTCAGTCTTTCTGGGATGTGCTGTTTTGCAATACAGGAGCCTTTATTTTACAAAATCTCGGAAGCAACATACAGGTGTTTTTTTGTGGGATATCAGGAAGAGAATTCCGTATGATGGGGATAGAAATGGTGATCTGTTATCTGATCACATATGTTATCGGATATTTCCTTTTTGCGAGAAAAGTAGCAGATTTCCCGGATATCAGCAAGAGAAGGGGCGGTATTCTGGCACTGGCACTCAGTTCTCTTTGCGTTGGCTGGGTATTACAAAGCTGGATGATAGAAGAAAAATATGATCTGATTCCGGTCTGTCGTGCACCATTCATTTTCTGCTGTGTGATCACCCTTTTTGTACAATTTGGTCTTCTGGAAAATTCAAGACTGGATAATGAGAGAGAAACACTGGAACAATTGTTGAAAGAAAATGAAAAACAATATGACCTTTCAAGGAAAACCATAGAAATTATCAATATGAAATGTCATGATCTGAAGCATCGTATCCTTGATCTTGAAAACCGATGTAACGTGGATACACAGCAGCTTGCAGAGATCAGTCAGGCAATTGATATTTATGATGGATTAGCCAAGACAGGCTGCAAGCCATTGGATATTATTCTCTCAGAAAAAAATCTTCTTTGTGAAAAATACCAGATTAAATTTTCTTATATGATCGACGGAGAAAAGCTGGCAGGGATAAAAGCAGGAGATCTGGCGGCAATTTTTGGAAACGCATTGGATAATGCAATAGAATATGTAGAGACACTTCCGGTGGAAAAGCGCATTATCAGTCTGATCGGATACGCAAGAAAGGATGTTATGGGAATCCATATGGAGAACTACTGCGAGAAAGAATTGAAATTTCAGGATGGACTGCCGGTAAGTACCAAGGAGAATATGGATTACCATGGATTCGGTCTGAAGAGCGTGCGATATGTAGTTGAAAAATACGGTGGCAATCTGGTGGTTGGACTGGAAAACCAGATTTTCAGTATGGACATTATCTTTCCGGTGTTATAATGATTGGAATTCCTGAGCGAGCCAGTATATGAAAGAACATTCCTGCTGTTTGTACATTATGAATAAAACGCATGTGTTTTTCTATGAAAAAAATAGAAAAAATCATGTGTTTTGCTGAAATTACTTTCTAAAAAGTGTATAATGATTGAAAATAAGTTGCACGGAGGCTATTCTAAAGATATGGACGGATATGCAAAGTCGATCATTCCGATCATAGAAGCAAATTACGAAAAATGTACAGAGACAGAACAGCATATAGCAGATTACTTTTTGCATCAGGCGAGACCGGAGAGGCTTTCAGCAGAGCTGGTATCGAAGGAACTGTCAGTTTCCACTGCATCGCTGTCACGCTTTGCAAAAAAGTGCGGTTTTCATGGGTACCGGGAGTTCACATATGAATTCCGGAATTCCTATATAGAGAAATCGGCGGTAGAACAGCAGCAGTCGAGAACGGTTTTGGATACTTACCAGAACCTGCTGAATAAAATGTACAGCCTGTTGGACGAAGCACAGATCAACAGGATCGTAAAAGAACTGAAATGGGCGAAAAGAGTTTTCGTCTGTGGAAGAGGAAGCTCAGGGCTGGCAGCAGAGGAGATGGCGACAAGATTCCGCTGGATAGGCATAGACATGACAGCACTTCGTGATAATGAGAATATGAAGATGCAGTCGGTGTTTCTAAACCGCCACGATCTTGTGATCGGGCTGAGCTTAAGTGGTATCAAATCTGAAGTTCTGTACATGCTTGGCAGAGGTTTCAGACAAGGCGCACGAACGCTGCTTATTACAGAGAAGAACAGACAGACATATGAAGAGTTCTGCAATGAGGTGTTATTAGTACCGTCGCTGCAGCATTTGAATCATGGCAATCTGATCTCACCACAGTTCCCATTGCTCCTTATGATCGATATTCTATATGCCGCTTATGTGAATGATGACCGTATGCGTATCGAGAGGATCCAGAAAGAAGTACAGCGCACATTGCGCGGAAATGAAGACAGATAGGAGAGATTGAAAATGAAAATTATCAGAACAAAAGACTATCGTGACATGAGCAGAAAAGCTGCAAACATTATTTCAGCACAGATGCTGTTAAAGGATGACAGTGTGTTAGGACTTGCAACAGGATCTACACCGATCGGAACTTATGACCAGTTAGTAGAATGGTACAAAAAAGGAGATCTTGATTTCTCCAAGATCACAACAGTAAACCTTGACGAGTACAAGGGACTTCCAAAGGAAAACGACCAGAGTTACTGGTATTTCATGAACAAGAACTTATTCTCAAGAGTAAACATCAGACCGGATTATCATTTCCTTCCGGATGGAACAAATCTTGACAGCGAGAATGAATGCGAGAGATATGAGAAACTGATCGATTCTCTTGGCGGAGTAGACCTTCAGCTTCTTGGATTAGGACATAACGGTCATATCGGATTCAATGAGCCATGTGATTCTTTCCCTAAGAGTGTTCATGCAGTAGATCTTACAGAAAGTACGATCGAAGCTAACAAACGTTTCTTTGCAAGTGCTGATGATGTTCCAAAACAGGCTTATACAATGGGTGTTGGAACAATTCTCCGTGCAAAGATGATCTTACTGGTTGTAAGTGGAAAAGATAAAGCTGAAGCACTGAAAGCAGTTGTAAACGGACCGATCACACCACAGGTACCAGGTTCTATCTTACAGCTTCATCCAAATGTAGTTATCGTTGCAGATGAGGATGCATTATCTGAGCTCGACAAATAAATTAGTTTTATAAAAGAAAAAAGAAGCACTGATTCCTGATAGCCCCAATGTCATGTAGACAGGAGCCTGTCAGAATCAGTGCTTCTTTTTTAAAGCAGTCTGTAAATAATGATCGCAAGTACAATTCCAATGATACCGGCAACTGTAATGTCAACGGTAAGTCCGAAAGTAAGTACAAGGATTCCAAGATCTAACACGATCGGATTCGCAAATCCAAAGCTTTGACCATATCCAAGCCAGCTTAGGGCAGGAACTCCGGCACAGAGCTTGCCGATGAGACCACCCAATACAACACCTACAAGGATCAAAAGGACCAATGCCCAGTTATTTTTTCCTAAAACACCTCTGCTCATATCACATTCTCCTAAGTCTGAATTCTTAATATACTATCCCTATTATAAAAGATATCTGCAAATTAGGACAGAGAAATCTGAAAAAAATATTGACGTATCTGAAAAATGTAATTCCTTAATTCTGAGACTTCTGGCGGTATCTTAAGAAAGATAAAACAGCGATCAGAAGAACGACACCGGCTGCTGCGGTGAGGAATACATTTTTTGTAAATCCGGAGACCAGATATGCGACAACGCAGCATCCGCCAACAGTCAGGGCATATGGGATCTGTGTGGATACATGGTCTACATGGTGACACTGTGCTCCGGCAGAAGCCATGATCGTTGTATCAGAGATCGGTGACATATGGTCTCCGCAGACAGAACCGGCAAGGGAAGCTGCAATGCAGATGACAAGCATAGGATCATTCTCAGGAAACATAGCTGTTACGATCGGGATCAGGATACCAAAAGTTCCCCAGGAAGTACCGGTTGCGAATGCAAGTCCGCTTCCGACAAGGAATAAGATTGCCGGGAAAAGAGCGGTTGCTGTCATGTTTCCGGAAAGCATGCTGCTGACGAACGCACCAGCCTCTAATTTTGTGCTGCAGAATCCACCTAAAGTCCATGCAAGGACGAGGATTAAGATGGCAGAAACCATCATTTTGAATCCCTGAGGAATGCATTCAGCAAATTCACTGAAGCTGATCACCTTACGTGGAATATAAAGTAAAAATATAAAAACAAGTGAAATGAAGGATCCAAGTACAAGACCCATGGAAGCATCACAGTTTGCAAAGGAACTGATAAAGCTTTCTCCTTCAAAGAAACCGCCGGTATAAACCATGCAAATGATACAGCTTCCGATTAAGAAGAGTACAGGGAGTATAAGGTCGATCACTTTTCCCTTTGGAGAGATTGCATCTTCTTTTACATTTTCATAATCATTTTTACCGGAGAAAAGATCACCATTTGCTGCATTATCTTCAAATGTTTTCATCGGACCATAATCGAATCCGGTGATTCCCATGAAAAGAACCATAATAATGGTGAGCCATGCATACATATTAAAAGGAATAGTCTTAAGGAAAAGAGAAAAACCATCACCGCTGGTATAACCTGTAACGGCAGCAGCCCAGCTGGAGATTGGTGCAATAATACAGATCGGTGCTGCAGTTGCATCAATGATATAAGCCAGCTTTGCACGGGAGATCTTCTGTTTATCCGTTACCGGCCGCATAACGTTTCCAACAGTCAGACAGTTGAAGTAATCATCAACAAAGATCACAACTCCGAGTGCGAATGTGGAGAGAAGGGCACCGGATTTGGTTTTGATCTTACCGCTTGCCCATTTACCATAAGCAGCAGAACCACCGGCTCTTGTCATCAGGGCGACAATGATACCGAGGAAAACAAGGAAAATCAGAATACCGATATTCCATGTGCTTCCAAGCTTTTCCATCATGACTTCAAAAATAGATTCTATCGTACCGATCGGGCTGAAATTTGTATATAAAAGAGCTCCGGTTACGACTCCAATGAACAGTGACATGTAAACTTCCTTTGTGATAAGGGCAAGTACGATCGCAATGACCGGCGGAAGCAGTGCCCATACAGTACCAACAAAATTCATAAATCCTCCTAGTTTTGCCAACAGGCAATAAAATTTAAAATAAAAGTGCAAAAATCATGCCAGATAACATTATTTTGCCTAACCAAGTATATATGATTTTGTGTGAAAAGGAAACAAAAATTTTGAGATTTGCTTAAAAATTCAAATTTTTAGTAAAAATATACAAAAACAGAATTATTCACCTAGGAAGAGCGTAAGGACTTCATTCCGGTAGAGATCAGTGTACGGATAAGCCTTGCCATTTCTTGCATATTGGGGCTATACTATACATAGTTTATTGAGGAAAATGATTAAGGTTATTATAAGAATGCATTGTGAAATAATCAACACAATGTTAAGTTTTGATAGATTTCGATAGAAAAGAAAAAGAAAGAGGATGGATCATGGAAGAAAAGGAGAAAAAAGAGAAGGGGAATTTCTGGCTGACAGTTGCAACGTTTATTGTCAATAAACGAAAAGCCATAGAAATTCTTTTTGTTTTGGCAATTATTTATAGCGTACTTTCTATAAATAAGGTACAGGTAAATCAGGACATTACATCTTACCTTCCGGCAACCAGTGAGACAAGGATCGGATTGTCTTTAATGGAGGAACAGTTCACGACGTACGGAAGCGGAAAGGTTATGGTTTCCAATGTTACGTATCCGCAGGCAAAAGCACTGGTAGACCGGCTGGATGATATCGAAGGTGTCAAACAGATCGAGTTTGATGACTCTTCGGATCATTTTAACGGAACAGATGCGTTGTTTGATATTACATTCGACGGAACAGAGGATGAGCAGATCAGTAAGGATGCGCTAAATGCAGTGAAAGATTCCCTTGCTGACTATGATACATATATTTCATCTTCAGTAGGAGAGGAAGAACGAAATGCGGAATCTCTGTCGGAGGATATGAATGTTATTCTTGTTCTGGCAGTTATCATTATTGTAGTGGTACTGATGCTGTCGACGAAAGCATATTTGCAGATTCCGGTATTGCTGATCACGTTTGGTGTGGCAGCGATTTTAAATATGGGAACAAACTTCTGGTTTGGTACGATTTCATCTGTAACGAATTCTATTGCAGTTGTGTTACAGCTGGCTCTGGCGATTGACTATGCGATCATCCTGTGTGACCGTTTTATGGAAGAACATGAGACAATGGATGCGGAGAATGCAGTAAAAGTGGCATTGTCCAAAGCAATTCCGGAGATCAGTTCATCTTCTCTTACAACGATTTCAGGAATGGTTGCAATGATGTTCATGCAGTTCCGTCTTGGCTATGATATGGGTATTATTCTGGTCAAAGCCATTATTATCAGTCTGATCTCGGTATTCTTCTTAATGCCGGGTGTCCTTCTGATTTTTGCAAAAGGAATCGATCGGTCACATCATAAATGCTATGTACCAAAGATCACTTATGTGGGCAAATTTGCCAACATGACCAAATACATCATTCCGCCACTTTTTATTCTATTCCTTGTATTTGCATTCTGGGAGTCTAATCATTGCCAGTATATTTATGATACAGATTCCATCGTAAGTGCGAAAAAGAGCGAGTCAAAGATTGCAGCGGAAAAGATCGAGGACACATTTGGTGCAAGCAATCAGCTTGTAGTCATGGTTCCGAAGGGAGACTATGAGTCAGAGAAAAAGACACTTGCAAAGATTGAAAAATTAGATTATGTAAACTCAGCACTCGGGCTTGCCAATGTAGCGATCAATGATGATTATATGCTGACAGATAAATTAAATCCGAGACAGTTTGCAGAGCTTGCAGATCTGGACGTAGAGATTGTTCAGATCCTGTATACAGCTTACGCTTATAACGAAGAACAATACGGACCGGTATTTACCGGTATTGATGATTACGAAGTTCCGATCATTGACATGTTCCTTTTCCTTTATGATCAGTATCAGGAGGGATATGTAACACTGGATGCAGCTCTGGATGATAAGCTTACTACATTATATGATACCTTGCATGATGCACAGCTTCAGCTGCAGGGGGATAAGTATTCCAGATTTGTATTAGATCTCTCCCTTCCGGTAGAAGGGCAGGAAACTTATGATGCACTGGAAGAGATCCGCGAGATCGCAGCCAAATACTATGGAACAAAAAATGTAATTCTGGTAGGTAATTCGACAAGTGATCACGATCTTGAGTCTTCTTTTGCATCAGATAATATCGTGATCAGTGTATTGACAGCATTGTTTGTCATGATCATCCTGTTTTTCACCTTCCAGTCAGCTGGCCTTCCGGTATTGCTGGTACTTACGATCCAGGGAAGTATCTGGATCAACTTCACAGTTCCGGCAATGCAAAACCAGACAGTATTCTTTATTGCATACCTGATCGTATCTGCGATCCAGATGGGAGCAACCATTGATTACGCGATCGTTATTTCCAGCAGATATCTGGATCTGAAACAGAAAATGCCGATCAAAGATGCCATTACAGAATCTTTAAACCAGGCATTCCCGACTATTTTTACCTCAGGATCGATCTTAACCTGTGCTGGTTTCTTAATTGGAGAGATCGCATCAGACCCGACGGTTGCTTCTATCGGAGTGGCACTTGGTCGAGGTACACTGATCTCTATCATCCTGGTGCTTGGTGTATTGCCACAGATTTTATTGTTTGGTGACTTTATTATTGAAAAGACAGCACTTACCATAAATCTTGCAAGACCGCAGAAAGAGGTGGCGGGAAGAGTAAGAGTCACGGGTCATGTAAAGGGTTATGTACAGGGTGAAATTGATGCCGATGTATCCGGTGTCTTCCAGGGACAGATGAAAGTAGCAGTAGATTCTGTTATTCCGGGACGCCAGGGTGAGATCACACATGACGATGCAACGGGTCCGAGGCTTCCGGGAAAGGTGGAAGATGAAGAGAATATTATTGATACGGAAATAAAAGAGGAGAAACAGGAGGGAGAAGAGTCATGAAGCAGATGAAAAAAAGACTGATCGTATTGTGTGCTGTCATGGCACTGACTGCATCCACGGTTTCCGGAAATGGCACATGGAGTATTTATGCGGCTACTTCTTCAAAAGAAGCTTCAAATGAGAAAAACCAGGTTATTGAGATAAAAAATGTAGGAGACTTTGAAGCATTTCTGGCAAACTGCCAGTATGACAGCTGGAGCATCGGAAAAACAGTAAAGCTCGTTGATGATATTGATATATCCAGTCTGGATTTTTCCGGCGTGGCATATTTTTCTGGAACCTTTGAAGGGGATGGTCATAAAATCAGCCATGTGAACCTGAAAGCCAAGGGCTCTGATTATGGATTCTTCCGTTATCTTGGCAAAACAGCGATCGTGAATAATCTGAAGCTTTCCGGTAAAGTAAATACGGAAGGGAGCTGCGAGAACATTGGCGGAGTTGTCGGTGTGAACTACGGAACCGTGAACGCCTGTTATTTTGAAGGGACTGTAGACGGAAAGAAAGCAGTCGGAGCAATTGCCGGATGCAACAGATCTACCGGAAAAATTATTAATTGCGAGGGGAATGCAGCCGTTACAGCGACCAATCAGACGGGAGGTATTGCAGGAAATAATGAAGGAATGATTTCCTGCTGTACTTCTTCCAGTAATGTGAATACGGATAAGCTTGATACCACGATGGATCTTGGCGGAGTAGATCTTGGAACGTTAAATATCACACAGCATATCGTAGATAGAAACGATATGGGTGGAATTGCAGGAGTTTCCACAGGTATCATCAGTGAATGTGTGAATAAGGGCTCGCTTGGATTTGCACATACAGGCTATAATGTCGGAGGAATTGCAGGCCGGCAGAATGGAAAGATCCTTGACTGTACGAATGAGGGAACGATTTACGGGCGAAAAGATGTCGGCGGAATTGTTGGTCAGGCAGAGCCATTCGTTGAATCAGAGTATCTGGAGGATAAGGTAAATGCTATCCAGGGATCCGTAAAATCCATTAATAATACCCTGAACAACATCGCATCGACAGTCAGTGATACGTCATCGGATGCCAAGGATTATATGGAAAGTATTTCCAATGAGTATAAAGATTCCTCAAAATCATTATCGGATTCCATTAGTTCCCTTTCTGATTTTATCGGGGATTCCAACCCGCAGGCAAAAGAATACCTGGATAATATTGAGCATTCTCTGGATCGGATTGATAAAATCCAGAAAAATAATAAATTCTTAGATAAGGATCAGGCTGAAGAAGTCCAGAAAGAATGGCAGAATATAAACAGCAATCTGTCAAACATAAGGAGCACTGTGTCAGATTCCAGCAAAACAACGGAAGATTTTGCAAACGAGATTTCAGATCATCTGAAGGAAAAAGATTCAGATGGGAATATTGATAAGCTGGCTGATTCGGTAGATGAGGGGATCCAGTCTGTTTCGGGTGATATTAAGAAAATCAGCAGCCAGATTTCCAAAATAGAGGGAACAGTAGAGGATACGCTTTCTGTAGTGACCGGAAAGGAAGATTACATAGAAGACATTTCCTCGAAGAAAAATGCTACTGACACAGATGGCGTCATCTCGGGCTGTACAAATCGGGGAGTTGTAAATGGAGATTTAAATGCAGGTGGAATTGTCGGAACGATGAATATCGAATATGATGTGGATCCGGAATATGATCTGGATCTGACAAATTCTACCAATATTGCACTTCGTTCGACTGTAAACAGTGTAGTGATCCACTGTATCAATTACGGTGAAGTAACTGCCAAGAAAAACTGTGCAGGAGGGATCACCGGATTGCAGGAGCTGGGACTCATCTGTGCCGGCGAAAATTACGGAACGATAAAATCTGAAACAGGACATTATGTCGGAGGAATAGCAGGAGACAGTGCCAGTGCAATCTCGGAATCTTATGTTCTTTGCAGCATATCCGGCACGGATAATGTTGGTGGCATCTGCGGATCTGGATACACTGTAAAAGACTGTATTGCCATTCCGGCTATCGACGCAGATGGCGAGGCGATCGGAAGCGTTGCAGGAAATGTATCAGAAGAAGGAACGGTGAAGAACAATCTGTTTGTGAATGATACACTGGATGGAATTGATGATATTAATTATGCCGGAACAGCAGATAAAATAACTTATGAGGAAGTTATGGAAAGGGAAGGCATTCCGGAGGGCTTCCATAAGGTGATCATAACATTCAAAGCGGATGATAAGGTTGTTGCAGAGAAGACAGTTGCCTACAAAGGAAGTATCAGTGAAGAAGAACTTCCGGAGATTCCAGAGAAAGATGGTTATTATGCTGTATGGCCATCAGAGCTTACGAAAGACCCGATCACAGAGAATAAAACAGTAGAAGCAGAATATACCCGCTGGACAGAGAGTATTGCCGGAAGTGAACGCGCGAAAAACAACAAGGTGATCTTCATGCTGGAAGGAAAATTCTACAGTGATACCGGAATTTATATGAAGGCATGCGAAGCGGATATTGTAGAGGGTAAGGCGGCAGAATACACCTATAACTGGGGAATGGACAATGTGCATGACATAACAACGGAAACGGTAAAGGCACATTTTTATATGACAGATACTTCCGGAAAGAATGAGATATACTATAAAGCTGTGGACAGCGATAAATGGACATTGGCAGATACAGTGGAAGATGGAAGCTATCTTGTGGCAGAAATTCCATATGCAGCGACATTTGCTCTTGTACATACGGATGCAGATTATACAATATATTACATTGGCGGTGGAGCAGCTGCAATGATAGTAATTCTTCTGCTGACCCGTAAGAAAATTAAGAAACTGAAAGCAAGGAAGAAAAAAGAATGATTTTTGAAACACATGCACATTATGATGATGAGAGTTTTGATGAAGACAGGGAGCAGCTGCTTTGTTCCTTGCCAGAGCAGGGAATCGGCAGGGTCATCAATGTAGGAGCATCAATCGAAACAACAAAAACAACATTGGCACTTGCCGCAAAATACGATTTTATCTACGCAGCAGTCGGAGTTCATCCAAGTGATATCGACGGATTGAATGAGGAAACTTATGCCTGGTTAAAGCAACAGGCAGCACTTCCAAAAACAGTTGCCATTGGTGAGATCGGGCTGGATTACTACTGGGACAAAGAACCGGAAGTACAGAAGGCACAGCGTTACTGGTTCAAAAGGCAGCTGGAGCTGGCCAGAGAGACAAAGCTTCCGGTCATCATTCATTCCAGGGATGCAGCAGCAGATACTATAGAAGTGATGCGTGATGCTCATGCAGAAGAGATACCGGGAGTGATCCATTGCTATTCTTATTCAAAAGAGATGGCACAGGAATTTATCAGGATGGGATACTATATCGGCGTCGGCGGAGTTGTTACTTTTAAAAATGCAAAAAAGCTGAAAGAAACTGTCGAAAGTATACCACTGGAACGCATATTGTTAGAGACAGACTGTCCATACATGGCACCGGAACCATACAGGGGAACAAGAAACGATTCTTCCAATATTCCTTATGTGATCGCAAAAATTGCAGAACTAAAAGGAATTACAGCAGAGGAAGTGGAACGTGTAACAGAGCAGAATGCAAGAAAACTGTTTTCGAAAGTTAATTGGTGAATTGTGATAAAAAAAGCGAAGCTTTTTTGTGCATAAAGTAAAATTGAAAAATTATGATTGCACGATAATAAAAAATGCGTTATTATGTAGATACCAAAAGGAAAACGTTTTCCACGAGGAATAGGTATGACGATTAAAGACATAGCAAAAGAAGCAGGTGTATCTATTGCGACAGTTTCACGAGTTCTAAATGACAGTGAACACGCAGTAAATGAGAATACAAGAAAAAAAGTACTTGAGATTGTAAAAAAATACAATTTCAATCCAAACACGTTAGCCAGTGGATTAAAATCAAACCGGACATATCTGATAGCTGTTGTTGTTGCAGATATTACAAACCCATTTTTTATGGATATTGGAAAAGGAATCGAAAACGCAATAGGAAATCAGAAGTATAGTCTTGTATTTGCAGATACTCATGGTGATGCAAAAAAAGAACTGGAGGTTGTGAAAAAGCTGATTAGCCGTAGGATTGATGGCATTGTGTTAGCGTCTGTTTCAGAGAAAGAGGATGTACTAAAAGAATGTAAGAAAAAAAAGGTTCCAGTTGTTCAGGTGGATCGCCAGATTGATGATGAGGATACTAATGCAGTTTTATGGGAAGATTTCAGATTGGCATACGCATTGGCAGAGCATGTGATTGACAAAGGACACACGAACGTTGCAATTGAAAATACAAGATTAGGATGTAGTACTGGACAGAACCGATTACAAGGATACTTGGAAGCATTTAAAAACCAAGGAATTAGAATTGGAGAAGAGAACATTAGTGCGTCAAATTTTGAGATGCAAGATGCTTATGAACACGTAAAATCACTGCTTGAAAAACCAAAATGTCCGACGTGTATCATTTGTAGTAACAATATCATGGTAAAAGGAAGTCTTAAGGCAATACAAGAGAAGGGATTCAGTATACCGGAAGATATTTCAATTTGTTGTTTTGGTAATATTGAGACAAATGAATACAATTTAACAGACATTACAAATATACAGCAGGACACTCGATTGATGGGAAGAAAAGCAGGAGAACTTTTACTCAGTCAGATAAATGAAGAAAACAATTGTAGTGTCAAAATAAAGTTAAGTGGAAAACTGATAGAACGAAGTTCCGTGAGACAAATTTAGGAGATTTATAATCTCCTAAAAAAATAGTTAAATGGAAAACGTTTACCATTAAGGAGGAATTATGAGTCTGATAACAGCAAAAAAATTATTTGAAAGAAGCTTCCAACAGAACTTCTCATTAGCAGCATTTAATGTATTTAATGCAGAAAGTTTACAAGCAGTTGTGGAGGCATGTGAGAAGGAAAAATCACCTGCAATTATCCAGATATCATCTGGAGCAAGAAAATATATGCAAGATGAAATACTTTTTCTGGATTATGTAAAAGCTATCTTGGAAAAATCAAAGAGTTCATTTGTCTTACATCATGATCATATCAAATCAGTGGAAGAAGCAAAGAAAGCAGTGGATATGGGATTTTTTTCTGTAATGTTTGATGGATCGGAATTATCCTTTGAAGAAAATGCTGCTCGTACTAGAGAAATTGTAGAATATGCACATAAAAAAGGTGTTTGGGTGGAAGCTGAGCTAGGTTCAATACCGGGATTTGAGGAAGAAATATTTAGTGAGCATACAAAGTTTACTGACAAAGATGCAGTGAACCATTTTATTGAGATAACTGGATGCGATTCACTTGCAGTTTCTGTTGGAACTGCACATGGTGGGGTGCTTTCAGCAGAACATCTTCCATTACACTTTGACATTCTCGAAGAAATTTTACAGGTAAGACCGGGGTATACATTTGTTTTGCACGGAGGAGCATCGATGCCAAAAGAGTTGATCAATAAAGTTAATGAGTGTGGCGGAAAAGTGCCAGAACTGAAAATATGTAGTGAATCAGATATTGCAAAAGCCTGTAAAATGGGAGTTAAGAAAGTCAATATGGATGTTGACAATTTCCTTGCATTTACCTATGAATTAAGGAAAATGTTAATTGAAAATCCACAGATTTATGATCCACGGAAATATCTTAAATGTGGGAAGGATGGTTTTAAAGAAGAGGTTATTCATAAATTAAGGGATGTAGTGTGTAGTAGTGGAGTAGAGGTGATAGAGTAGAATGATCAGAGAGATATGTTTTAATCCAGTAATTGATAAAATGTATTTTATCGAGAATTTTATAGAGGGAAACATATACAGAAAACTATCAGGTGAAGAATATGCCGGCGGTAAAGGTATTAATATTGCAAAGGCACTGACAACATATGGGATTCCGAATTGTTGTTATGTTACAGTTGCAGGAAAAAATGGCAAAACAATCACAGATTATTTAGAACAAAATCAGATTGAATATGTTTCTTTTGATGTAGAAGGAAATACAAGGACAACTATTAATATTATAGATACGAAAAGCGGGAGAGAAACTGAATTATTAGAGATAGGCCCGTATATCAATGAACAGATACAACAGAAAATGTTGGACAAAATTGCGGAAGACACTGAGGAAGGTGATATTATTATTTGCTCCGGAATAGGAAGCAATGGAATGGAAAAAGGAATATATAGAAAGATTGCTGAAATTTGTCAGAAACAGAAAGCATTGTGTGTGTTGGATGCAAATGATGACTGGTTAGAAGAAGCATTTCCTGCAAAATATTATTTGATGAAGCCAAATATCCGAGAACTGAAAGAATTATTTGATATAAAAGAAATGGTGACAGAAAGGCAACTTTTTTCTTTAATATGCAAGTTGAGGGAAAAGGGAGTTAGAAATGTACTTTTATCAAATGGAAAGGAAGGGGCATTATATTTTGGGGAGAATGAAATCTATAAGATTTGTATCCCAAGCATGAAAACTATTTCCACAATCGGAAGTGGAGACTGTACTGTTGCAGGTTTCTGTGCAGGAATAAATCTAGGGTTGAATTTGGAAGAAACATTAAAATTTTCAATGGCTTGGGGAATATCAAATACACAACATTCAGAAGGGGGATGTATTGAAAAGACAGAAGTAGATGAAATTAAGGAAAAGGTCGCAGTACAAAGATGTAGTGTGACAGAACTTGACACAACAGAGAAAAAATTTTGACAGAAGATTACGAAAAGGAGAAAAGGAATGAAGAAAAAATTATTATCAGCACTTATGGCATGTGCACTGGCTGTATCTATGTTTGCAGGATGCGGCAGTAGCCAAGAGAAAAGTAAGACAGAGACAAATGGCACAACAGCTTCTACAGAGCAGGGATTAGCTGAAGCACAGAATACGGATGAGGATATTGAACTTACGATTATGGGTGGGGCACAGCTTACATCTGTTGCAGAGGTTGTATTAAAGGATTACCTTGCAGAACATCCAAATATTAAAATCAACTATGAAAAATATTCTTATGCAGAATATCCAACTAAGATGAAACTTCAGTTATCCAATGGTGACAGCACACCTGATATTATGATTATTCATGATCTGTTTGCAAGACAGTTTGTAGATGCGGGATATTTAGAAGATATATCAGATTTAGTAGCCGACGGTCAGGTTCTTGATGTTATGGATCCGGTAAAATCTGGTGACGCTATCTATGGTCTTCCGAACCAGGTAACGAATGAATATGTATTTGTATATCGTACAGATATATTTGATGAACTAGGATTGAAAGTTCCTACTACATTCGATGAATATTTTGATACTGCATTAAAATTGAAAGAGAAAGGTTATTATTCAGGTGCGTTTGATCCATCTGATGGAGGAAGTTATTTGATGCTATACTCATTTATCTATATGCTTGGTGGTGAAGTGCTTGACAATGATGGAAATGTCACTATGTCAAAATGTGACGAAGCACTTACATTAATGAAAAAATGTATTGATGCAGGAATTTGGCATAATAGCTTAGAGAGTGATAGTGAGGAATATTGGACAGCATGGAATGCAGGAAAGATTGCGTGTACCCCATGTATAGCAGCACATGCATCTTATTATGTATCTAATGTGGATCCAAATGGTAATGGTGGCTATGGTTCTCTTGCTGTGGCAAATGCGTTTAGATTTGCAGATGATGGAAGAGATACATATATTAATAACACTGAATATTACTGTATTAATGCAAATACAGAATATATGCAAGCCTGCAAAGATATTGTTTCGTACCTTGCGTTAAGTGAAGAAGCAGCATTAAAATTTTCAAATGTGAATGAAGATGGGGTTATGGCACAGTATTGTACAGGTTCCATGGCAGGTTTAGAAGCTGTTTCACAGGTAACAGATGAAGGATGGGAAGCATTTGCTGGACAGAATGTTGTAGCTGACTTGTCTAAAACTTTATTAGAAGAACAGCCGGATATTCCATACGTGGACGAGCGTAGCGGTGAGATAAGAACAATCATCTCTGATGTATTAGGAGAGGTATTCTTAAATAAGTCTTTAGATATCAATGATGCAACAGAAGAAATAATTGATAGGATCAATCAGATATAAGTTCTACAGTTAGAAGATTTCGAAATATAATATTTTATTATTTATTTCAGAAAAAGTAAGTAAAAGGCGGTGAAATCTGAGGATGGAATTATTACTATTCCTCAGATTTCCTGTCAGATAGCAGAAAGGTATAGATAATGAACAAAAGGTTATGGATCCAGATAAAAAAGAATAAACATTGTTATCTTTGGTTGGCACCGTTTTTTATTTTGTTTGCGTTATTTTATGTATATCCATCTATTTATGGATTCCTGATCAGCTTAAGAAATTATGATGGTATTGGAAAAATTACAGATGCAACCTTTGTAGGATTACAGAATTATGCAAAATTGTTCCATGATAAAAAATTTTGGTCTTCTCTGAGAAATACATTTGCATTATGGGCGTATATTGTGCCAGCCCGTACATTTTTAGCACTGGTATTGGCAGCATTATTAAATTCTAAGAAAATTTTAGGGAAAAAGGTTTATTCTACGGTGGTATTGATTCCTTATATCACGGCAGTCACAGTTGTCGCAATTATTTTTCGTATTATGATGACAACTGAAGGTGGCATATTTAACAACTTGTTAAATATAATCGGGATCCCGAGTATAGAATGGCTATCGTCCACATCTATGTCTAAGATTTCAGTTGCAATCATGAATATATGGAGAATGGTTGGATATTTCTCACTGGTTTTACTATCTGGAATGCAGAAAATACCAACTTCTGTTTATGAAGCAGCTAAAATCGATGGGGCAAATTCTTGGAAAGTTTTTTTTAAGATAACACTGCCACTGATGATTCCGGAAATCTTCTTTGTTGCATTGATGTCTACAATCTGGATTTTCCAGAATGTTGGAGATGTCATGGTGCTTACACAAGGTGGACCAATTGGATCTTCTACGACACTTGTTTATTATATGTATCTGAATGCATTTGAGTATTCAAAACTTGGATATGCATCTGCGATTACTTATGTATTATTCTTATTGCTGATGCTTATCAGTGGTGTGGTTGTAAAAAGTTATTATACCAAAGCGGAGGAGATGTAAATGATGAAAAAGAGACTGATAGCTGTTTTATCGATTGTTTTGCTGGCATTAGTTATCTGCATTACATGCTTTCCGTTTTTGATGATGGTTATGGGTAGCTTTAAAGAGGACTATGAGATTTTCAGTTTGACACCAAAGATCTTACCGCAGAATGGATTTAACTTAAAAATGTATAAGATACTTTTTGCTAACTGGCCATTTTTAAGAAATATGGCAAATAGTATTATTGTTACGGTTATAACAACAATACTTGCATGTGTGTTTTGTACTATGGCTGGTGTGACATTTGCAAAATATAATTTTCCATTTAAAAATGCATTGTTTATAATTATGTTGTCTTCACTAATGGTACCACTTGAGACACGCCTTGTTCCAACCTATATGTTAATTCGAAGCATGGGTGGTGCAAATAAGATGTGGTCATTGATTGTTATTAATGCAATTCCAGCATTTGGAATTTTTATGATGAGACAGTTTGCAGCAGGTGCAGTCCCGACAGAAACAATGGAATCTGCAAGGATTGACGGTGCAACAGAATTCCAAATATTGACAAAACTTGCATTTCCGATGTTGAAACCAGCAATAGTTTCGTTGGCGATTTTAACATTCATGAATACATGGAATGACTTCCTCTGGCCAATCGTTATTACAACAAAGAAGGAAAATCTGACTGTGACAGCGTTACTGCGTTCTATCGGGGATAGTTCTTTAAATGGAAATTATGGCATGCTGCTTGCAGCGGCAACGTTGAGTGTTCTTCCGATTCTACTTATGTATCTCATTTTTCACGAGCAGATGGTAAAAGGTATTATTGAAGGTGCAGTGAAAGGATAGATGAGGATGAAAAATGGAATCACGCTTGTAACCTATGCAGACTGCATGGGAAATAATCTCAAAGACTTAAATCAAGTACTCGAGAAGTATATAGGAAATGGAGTGGATATTATCCATATTCTACCATTTTTTCCATCAACTGCGGATAGGGGATTTGCCCCTGTCCGGTATGATAAAGTAGATGAAGCATTTGGTGACTGGGAAGATATCAGTAGGATTCGAGAAAATTATAAGTTAACTGTAGACTTTATGATTAATCATATTTCTCGTTATAGTGATTATTTTAATGATTTTATTGAAAAGAAGAATGCGTCAGAATATCGGGATATGTTTATCCAATACAAGGATTTTTGGGACGATGGAGAACCAACGAAGGAACAGGTTGATCTGCTTTTCAAGAGAAAACCGAGAGCTCCATATACGGAAGTAGAATTTGCAGATGGCAGTGTGGAAAAAATTTGGTGTACATTCAGTGAGGATCAGATTGACATTGATTTCAGAACAGATATTACTAAAAAATACATCAGAGATGTATTAGAAGGTTTGTGTGAGAAGGATATTTCAGTTATTCGACTGGATGCATTTGCCTATACAACAAAATATAAAAATACTAACTGTTTTTTTGTGGAACCCTACATTTGGGATGTGTTAGCTTATTGTAGGCAGATTTTAGAACCACATCAGGTAGAAATTTTACCAGAACTGCATGGTCACTACGGAAAACGTCTCGAGATTGCTCAGAGAGGCTATTACGTTTACGATTATGCACTGCCGATGCTTGTCCTTTATAGCTTGTATTCAGGAGAGAGTAAACGGCTGGCTGACTGGCTGCGTATTTGCCCGAGAAAGCAATTCACAACGCTTGATACGCATGATGGAATCGGTGTAATTGATGTGCAGGATCTTTTATCTGCAGAAGAGATTAATTATACGACAGAAAAACTTTATGAAGTCGGTGCAAATGTAAAGAAAATCTATAATTCGGAAGCATACAACAATCTTGATATTTATCAGATTAATTGCACATATTATTCTGCTCTTGGAGATAATGACAGGGCATATTTACTTGCTCGTGCGATTCAGTTTTTTGCACCTGGTATACCACAGATTTATTATGTGGGCATGCTGTGTGGCAAAAATGACTTAAAATTGTTAGAGAGAACAAAAGAAGGTAGAAATATTAATCGCCACTATTATTCCTTAGAGGAGGTAGCGGCTGAGATGAAGCGTCCAGTTGTAGCAGAGCTAAATGCACTTATGAAATGGCGCAATACAAATGAAGCTTTTGATGGTGACATTGAAGTGTTTAATGATAAAGAAAAATTAGAAATTATCCGTGATAATGGGATGCAACGAGTAAAGATTATTGCAGATTTAAAAACTTTTGATTTTTCTATTTTGGAAGAAAAAGATGGAACATGGAAGGAGCAGTTTGCACAGCTTGCACGGTAATAATAGAATATGGTGAGTGAAACAAAAATATTTTACTGTTCAAAGGTATATAGTTATTGTTTCAGCTGAAATTCAACAGTATCATTCCAGAAGCGCTTCGGTATATTCTGAGCCTGAAGAGGGAGATTGGTACGTTCTTTAATGGCGATACTTTCAAAGAAGGTAAGCCATAGATCCTGAAACTTTTCTTCTCTTTCGGAAAGCGTTGAGAGAAGCTCCTTATTGATCCCGGAAGCGTCCGCGAGGATAAAGTTACTTCCGGCACGATGGAGTGCAGCAAGGTTATGCGCTTCATCATAAATAAGAAAGTTTTCCTGAGGAAAACGGTTCGTAAAGTGCTCTGCCAGGATTGGCAGGGCATTATTTTTCGGGTGGATCGTGGAGAAAAGAATCCCATTTTTTAATTCTGAAAAGCGAAGAAAGCCTTTCAGATGGTGTGCCTCTGAAGCGGTTGCCCTTGAAAGCTCAAATACACGGTAGATATATGGATTGCCAAGATGATCCAATACCTTCGCACCATGTGGGGAATGCAGTGCAGTAACGATCGTCTGGTATACAGCATTCGCCTTATCCATCTTCTTCTTCGAAGAAAGCTCTACAGCCAAGATTGCAGAAAGAATTTTGTCATAAAAATCCTGTCCGAGCTTTTTGCGGAGGGTAGAAGCAACTTTCTCTGCTTTTTCAGAAGAAGGAACTACCGTATAGAATTCATTGAACAATTCATAGTTATCAGGCTGTTCTGACAGGAGAAAAATATCTGCGTGGGAACAGCTTTTTTCTATTTTTAAAGACCAGGCGTCATATACGCCGGTCAGTATTCCGTTCGGACTGTTTTCACAGATGAAAATATACATAAACGCCTCCTTCTGGATTGATTATGCACGATGAGAATGTCTCGTTCATGTTATTCACGAAAGGAAAAGACCTTCTGTGGATAACTGCGTGTCAAATAAACTAAGCTGTTTATAACCGCTTTCGCGGATCTCGCGGGGAATCTGCGTCTTATCGCCCATCAGGTTGCGGCAGATGTAATCTTCTTCAAGTCTGGTATGGTACATCATCCTGCCGGAACAGGTGATAAAGTACAGGGCTCTTTTCAGGACGACACCGATTTTCTTCAAGTCAGAGAAATCAAGCGTATTGTTCCGTCTGGCTTTTACAATGCGGCTGGCGGATTTGTAACCAATGCCGGGCACACGAAGAAGCGTCTCATAAGATGCACGGTTAATCTCTACCGGGAAGTATTCGAGATGCCGAATTGCCCAGTCACATTTTGGATCAAGAAAAATATTAAAATCCGGACGCTCCGGACTTAAAAGCTCGTCCGCTTTGAATTTATAATAGCGCAGCAGCCAGTCTGCCTGATATAGCCGGTGTTCCCGAAGAAGAGGCGGTCCACCCGGAAGAGAAGGCAGATTGCTATCGTGTGTGACATTGATGAAAGCAGAGTAGAAGACTCTCTTAAGATCGAACTTCTGATAGAGATTCTCAGCAATGCTTACGATCTGATAATCATTCTCCGGAGTAGCACCGATGATCATCTGTGTACTCTGCCCTGCCGGAACGAACTTCGGGGCATGGCGGTAGAGGGCGACTTCGTTCTTATTCTCTGTGATCCCATTCTGTACCATACGCATGGGTCTTAGAATGGTATTCCTTGATTTGCATGGGGCGAGCTTCTTCAGACTGTCGGCTGTCGGAAGCTCCAGATTGATACTCATGCGGTCAGCCAGAAAGCCGGTCTTTTCGATTAAAAGAGGATCGGCACCGGGAATCGCCTTCACATGGATATAGCCATTAAAGTGATAAACGGTGCGGAGCCTGTAAAGAGTCTGATATAAAAGTTCCATCGTATGGTTGGGGCTTATCATTATGCCGGAACTTAGAAAAAGACCCTCAATATAGTTCCTGCGGTAAAATTCGATCGTGAGTTCACAGACTTCGTCCGGGGTAAATGAGGCCCGCTTCACATCGGAGTTACAGTTATTCAGGCAATAAGAACAGTTGAAAATACATTCATTAGTAAATAAAATCTTGAGGAGAGAAATACAGCGTCCATCCGCAGAAAAAGTGTGACAGATTCCGCTGGCGATCGAGTTCCCGAGACCATGGCCGTCACCGCTGCGGTCGACGCCGCTGGAAGTACAGGCAACATCATACTTGGCCGCGTCAGAAAGAATCGCAAGCTTCTCCATGAGCGAAATATTCTGCTGGATATTCATCCGTATCAACTCCTTTCAAAAACAGAACACATGTTCGATAAAAAGATAATACCATGGAAAGTATCAGAATGCAAGAGAGATTTTAAAGAAAATAAAAAGTGAAAATAAAAAAGGAACGGTTGTAAAAAACAGGACGGATGTTAAAATAGAAATACAAAACAGAGAACAGGAACGATAACGGGAAGAGAAAAGAATGTGGAAAGTAAAGCAGATTTTTGATGGAGAATATGGCTGCGAAGAGAGGCAGCCGGGAGAGAAGGAAAAGTACCTGGTGATACTGGAAAATGAGCACGGAGAAGAAAAATCTTTTCCGGCTGCGGAAGAATGGATCGCTGCGATGGAGAAACTGGCAGGAAATCCATTGACAAAGATCATTATCAGTAAGCCGGCAGCAAAGAACAGTGAATTTAAGAAAATTGTAATTGAGAAAAAGGAAAATGGCTACCAGGCATCCCGGTATACCGAAAAACAGGTATTTCATGAGAACTTTGCGGCAGAAGGACTGCCTGGATTTCTTATGGAAGCAGTGCAGGATGCTTTTTTACAGGTGAACGCATGGGATGAAGGAAAAGAATACAGTCTTCTGATCTCGAAGAAGGGAGCTGTTAATTTAAAAGCAAAACAGTTAAAAGAACAGCAGCGGAAAGAGCAGCAGGCAATAAGCACAGAGCATAACCGTAAGAAAAATTATATCCTGGAAGAGGGACAGGTGATCCCGCCTCTTGTTGATATGGGTATTTTTACAAAAGAAGGAAAAGTTGTAAAGTCTATGTACGATAAATTCCGGCAGATCAACCGTTTTATTGAGATCATTGATGACGGAATAAAGGAATATAAAGAGGAAGAGATCCATATTATAGATTTTGGCTGCGGTAAATCGTATCTGACTTTTATTATGTATTATTATTTTACGAAGATCCGTCATATGAAGGTTCAGATGCTCGGACTGGACTTAAAGAAGGATGTCATTGAAAAATGTAATCAGGCAGCCAGAAAGTACGGATATGACAATCTGCATTTTGAACTTGGAGATATTAACGGATTCAAAACACCTTTTGATGTGGACATGGTCGTAACACTGCATGCATGTGATACAGCAACCGATTTTGCGTTATACAATGCGATCACATGGAATGCAAAGATGATTTTTTCCGTACCATGCTGCCAGCATGAGGTGAATAAACAGATTAAGAGTGAAGATTTGTCCCTGCTTACAAGATATGGAATCGTAAAAGAAAGATTTTCCGCACTGGCAACAGATGCGATCCGTGCTAATTTACTTGAGTGCTGCGGATATCGCACACAGCTTTTGGAATTTATTGATTTCGCTCATACACCGAAAAATATTCTGATCCGCGCGGTACGACGTCCGGTCACACCGTCTTCTGTCCGTAAAAAGTATCTGGCGGAGGTGGAGAATTTGTGTGAAGAATTCCATCTTAACCCAACCCTTCCTGCATTATTGCGGGAAGCAGGCAAGATATGATATAATCACATGAAATGGGCAGCGTGTGCAGATGAAAATACTATGCATGGCTGGATAATTTAGAAGAAATAATATATTTGAACGAGAATACAGGAGAAGAGAATGGAAGATATTTTAATCGCATTTCCGGACAGAGAGACATTCGACCGTTTCTGGGAGGAAAACTATGTTCCGGTAACTTATGAAGATGTAAAGGAAGCATTTGAGGAGTTTGTCACATCTGCGGAAGGACATATCTATCTGTCAGACTATGAAGCGGGAGGATGTATTTCCAAAGCAGACTTTAAAGAGAATCTAACAGAAGATGCAATGTTTGCATTCCAGGAAGCACTGACAGAGATTTTTTATGATAAGAATCCTGAAATATACGAGACTGCATTTGAAATCTATCAGGAAGCACAGATGTCCGGAATGAAAGAGAATGATACAGCACAGACTTTCCATGATACATACAATCGCTTATACGATGAATTTCTGGATCGTTTGTTTGAGGAAAACCTGGATCACCAGAGCAAATAGTCCCGCTGACAGTAAAGAAGTCAGGAAGGGACAAAAGTAAAGCAAAAAGAAAGGAATTATATGGCAACACTTGGAATTCCACAGAATACCATAGAAGTATTACAGAAGTACAATTTTAATTTTCAGAAGAAATTTGGTCAGAACTTTCTGATCGATACACATGTATTGGAAAAGATCATTGAGGAATCCGGGATCACGAAGGAGGACTTTGTGTTAGAGATCGGACCGGGTATCGGAACAATGACTCAATACCTGTGCGAGAATGCCAGAGAGGTGGCAGCTGTAGAGATTGATAAGAATTTAATCCCGATTCTTGCAGATACATTGAGTGCCTACGATAATGTGGAAGTGATCAATGACGATATTTTGAAGGTAAATATCAACAAACTGGCAGAGGAGAAGAATGGTGGAAGACCGATCAAAGTGGTAGCCAATCTTCCATATTATATTACAACACCGATCATTATGGGATTGTTTGAAAGCCATGTTCCGATCGACAGCATTACGATCATGGTACAAAAAGAAGTCGCAGACCGTATGCAGGTAGGACCGGGAACAAAGGATTATGGCGCACTGTCTCTTGCAGTCCAGTATTATGCAAAACCTGAGATTGTTGCGAATGTCCCGCCGAACTGCTTTATGCCGCGCCCGAATGTCGGAAGTGCAGTGATCCGTCTTACCAGACATAAAGAGGTTCCTGTGCAGGTAGATGATGAAAAGCTCATGTTTAAAATTATCAGGGCTTCCTTTAACCAGAGAAGAAAAACACTGGCAAATGGTCTGAACAATGCACCGGATATCCATCTTTCCAAAGAAGTGATACAGGAAAGCATCGAAGAACTCGGTGTACCGATCACTGTCCGTGGAGAGGCACTGACATTAGAACAGTTTGCCAAGCTGAGCAATATCATTGGCAGGAAGATCGGCTAGTTTTTAGATGAACAAAGAAGAGTGACCTGGGAAAACTCATAAAAGTTGTCTCCGTTTCATATAATAAAAGATGAAACGGAGATTTTTTATGCAAAAAAAGAATATCGCAGGGAAAATAAACCATATATTGACATGGGTGATGTTATTTCTTCTTCTGCCGCTGTTTTTTACTGTGTTTTATCAGAAAATGCAGATAAATGAGATAATTTCCGGCATGCAGAAAAATGAAAAAGAGGACACCGGGGTGATCGTAGGGATACTGGCGAAGGAAATACATGCAGATGTGTCAGATGAATGCCTGAAAGCACAGGCGGTGATCGCGAGGACCAATTATCTTGCAGCACAAAAAAATGGAGAAAAGATATCAAAATGCCTGACAACAGATGAAATGAAGGAAGTCTGGGGAGATTCATATGACAGTATTTACCGGAAGATGGAACAGGCGGTGAAAGATACGGAAGGAGAAACGCTGCAATACAAAGATACCTATATATATGCAGCATTCCATGCGTTGAGTGCAGGAAAAACAAGAAATATCCAGGAACTGTATCCGGATGCAGATATGCCTTATCTGAAAACAATTGACTGCGGAAGCGATTGCAATGACCCGGATTATCTTGCAGTACTGTATTGGAAAAAGGAAGCTTTTTTAAAAAAATGTACAAACCTGTTTACAGAAGCTTCCATTTCGGATGTTTCAGAAGTATATATTTTGCAGAAAGATGAGGCGGGATATGTATTGAAGATAAAAGTCGGGGATAAAGAATATTCCGGAGAGGAATTCCGTGCAGCATTTGGCCTGAAATCAGCCTGTTTTACAGTGACAGAAACAGGAGAAAATGTCCGTATTGTGACCAAAGGAGTCGGACATGGGTTTGGCATGAGCCAGTATGCTGCAGAAAGAATGGCGGAGGATGGTGCAGATTACAGGACAATTTTAAATACTTTTTTCCCGGGAGCAATTCTGGCAGAAAAATAAAACCAGAAGAAATAAAGGACAGACTGCATAAACCGTCTTATTATGGCAACACTATTGTTGATAACAGAAGTATTTCAAATGCATTTTGTTAAATAAACAATGGACGGTGAATGGTATGAATAAGAGAAATGGGTGGACAACTTTCTGGAAACAGAAACAATATCTGATCGCAGGTGCTCTCATTATTGTGGCAGCAGCCTGTATGACTGCTTTATACAGTAAAGAGGAAGAGCAAAAGAGAATGGAACAGGAACAGAAATTTGCGGAAGAATTCCGTGCAGGTGAAGAGGTGGCTATGGAAGGAACAGAAGAAATGCAGGAAGCATCTTCTGTGTTAAAACCGCGCGAAACCACAAATACAGAAACAGCGGAGATAGAAAAGCCGGATCATTCGGAAATCGCAGAAGATACTGCAGAAGAAATCGCAGAGAATCATGGAGAAGATACCGCAGAAGAAAACGCACAGAAATCAGAGGAAAAGGATACGGAAGCAGAGACAGTGGCGAATACGAAAGACAATCTGCATTTTATGGCAGAGAATGGTCTTATCTGGCCGATGGAAGGAAATGTGGTCATCGACTACAGCATGGATTCTACTGTATATTTTCCGACACTGGACCAGTACCGTTACAATCCGGCTGTGATCATTGCAGGTGAAGTGAACAGCAAGGTGTACTCAGTGGCAAAAGGAAAAGTGGAGAGCATCGAGAACAATGAAGTGACCGGATGCACCGTGACGATATCTCTGGGAGATGGATATGAGGCGGTCTATGGGCAGCTGAAAGAATTAAACTTTGATGTGGGAGACTATGTGGAAGCCGGACATGTGATCGGATATATAGGTGAGCCGACAAAGTATTTTTCAAGTGAAGGAAGCAATCTTTACTTTGAATTAAAAAAGGATGGAGAGCCGGTGGATCCGATTGTGTTTTTTGAGTGATGCAGGATGGGAACTTTTTTCAGAAAACGTCATATGATAAGGTATCACAGGAAAATCCGCAATCGAAATAGATTCTTACTTTTCTTTAAACCGGAGCTCTTTTTGAAAAATACTTTTCTTCGATTGCTTTTCATAGCAATATCCCAGCTTTCTTTTCTATGGAAAGCCGGGTACATAGACCGGAAACAGTGCGAAACCGATAGTTGACAAAAATAAGAGCTTGTGATAATATCAAAAACTGTGCGTTTGTACAAAATGAAAAATTAAATGAAACAATGTGTTTGGGGGCGCATTTTATGGCGTCCCTATAATTTTGCACAGATATGGGATCTGTGTATGCGATAAAGAGGTTCATGCGGCGAGAATGAGGACATTTTATCGCAGTGTGAATGAAAGGAAAAATATGGAAACAGTAAGATTTGACGAATTAGATTTATACCCACAGGTACTTCGTGCCGTGAAAGAGATGGGTTTTGAAGAGGCAACTCCGATCCAGAGCCAGGCGATCCCGGTTGTTATGTCCGGTGTTGACGTGATCGGCCAGGCTCAGACAGGGACAGGAAAAACAGCTTCTTTCGGAATTCCGGTTCTGCACAAAGTAGATCCAAATAACAAAAAGACACAGGTGATCATCCTCTCTCCGACCAGAGAGCTTGCTATTCAGGTATCCGAAGAGATCCGTAAACTGAGCAAGTATATGCACGGTGTAAAAATCCTTCCGGTTTATGGTGGACAGGATATTAACCGCCAGATCAAAGCATTAAAAGGCGGTGCGCAGATTATCATCGGTACACCGGGGCGTGTGATGGATCATCTCCGCAGAAAAACAATCCGTTGTGAAGCAGTCAACACAATTGTTCTGGATGAAGCAGATGAGATGCTGAATATGGGATTCCGTGAGGATATTGAGACAATCCTTGAGTATATTCCGGAAGAGGGAAGACAGACAGTTCTTTTCTCAGCAACTATGCCAAAACCAATTTTAGACATTACAAGAAAGTATCAGCATGATGCAGTAACCATTAAAGTAGTGAAAAAGGAACTGACAGTTCCAAGCATCGAACAGTATTATTATGACGTAAAACGCAAGGATAAGACAGAAGTTCTGACAAGACTGTTAGATTACTACAACCCAAAGCTTTCACTGGTATTCTGTAATACAAAGAAAATGGTTGATGAGCTTTCCGAAGAGTTAAAGAGCCGCGGATACATGGCAGAAGGACTGCACGGAGATATGAAGCAGGCACAGCGTGACCGCGTTATGAAGGCGTTCCGAAGCGGACGTGTGGAAATCCTGATTGCGACAGACGTTGCTGCCAGAGGTATCGATGTAGATGACGTCGAGGCAGTCTTTAACTATGATATTCCACAGGATGACGAGTACTATGTACACCGTATCGGACGTACCGGACGTGCAGGACGTACCGGACGTGCTTTTACTTTCGTAAAAGGAAAAGAAGTTTACAAATTAAAAGATATTATGCGTTACTGCAAGACAAAGATCTATGCGATGCCGGTTCCATCATCTGATGATGTGGCCCAGATTAAGGCTGAGAAGGTGATGCAGGGAATCGGAGAGATCATTGAGAATGAAGATCTGAAGGAAATGATCGAGATCATTGAGCGTCAGGTGAATGATGCTGATTATACAGCAATGGATATTGCAGCAGCATTCTTAAAACAGGCACTTGGCCAGGTGAGTCTTGAAAACGACCATGACAACAGCGAGATTGACTGGGACAATACCGGAGCCGAGGAAGGCATGGTCCGCCTTTTCATTAATATCGGAAAGAAAGACCGCGTAAAACCGGGAGATATTTTAGGTGCGATCGCAGGTGAATCCGGAATGCCTGGAAAGCTTGTTGGTGCGATCGATATGTATGATAAATATACATTCGTGGAAGTACCTCGCGAATATGGAAAAGAAGTACTGGAAGCAATGAAAAATGTAAAAATCAAAGGACGTTCCGTAAATATGGAACCGGCGAATCAGAAATAATATTCTGGCAAAAACAGGCTGCCGCTAAGCGATTTATAGTCGCTTAGCGGCAGCCTGTTTTGAGGATTAAGATTATAAAATTCATCAAATCTTAATGTTTTTCCTCATTGGAAGTTCATAAAGAATCCGCTACAATAGGATTATGATCATAAGAAGTTCGAATCCGGAGGAGAGAAAATGTATAATATATTGGTGTGTGATGATGAAAAGGATATTGTTTCTGCACTGAAGATATATCTGACTGCAGATGGTTATCAGGTGTTTGAAGCATATGACGGAATACAGGCACTGGAGATTTTGAAAAAGCAGGAAATCCATCTTGTACTGATGGATATTATGATGCCAAGGCTGGATGGAATCTCTGCAATGGTAAAAATCCGGGAGATCAGTAATGTGCCGGTAATCCTTCTGACAGCAAAAAGTGAGGACACAGACAAGGTTCTCGGACTTACAGTTGGTGCAGATGATTATGTGACAAAGCCTTTCAATACGGTAGAATTACAGGCGAGAGTGAAGTCGCAGCTGAGACGGTACATGCAGCTTGGCGGCGGCAATGCAAAACAGGACATGATCGTTATCGGCGGTATTGAGTTGAACGACAAGACGAAAGAAGTGACATTAGACGGAGAAAAAGTATCTCTCACAAGGACAGAATACGATATCTTAAAGCTTCTGATGGAACATCCGGGACAGGTATTTTCGCCAAACGAGATTTATGAGAAAGTCTGGAATGATAATCCTTTCCGGAATGAAAATACAGTGGCAGTCCACATCAGACACCTGCGTGAAAAGGTAGAGTATAATCCGGCGGAACCAAGGCATTTGAAAGTTGTCTGGGGAAGAGGATATAAGATGGAAGAATAGTTGTAGGAGCAGTTACATGAAGAATTTTAAATATTCGTTTGCGTCAAAAATTATAGCGTGGATCTTAGTTACGATATCCGGCTGTGCGTTACTTGGCAGTATAGCCGGGGCATATTATATAAACGAGAGCGGTTATTATGAGAAGAGCCCGGATGAGATACGTGAAGAAAAGTTTGACAGTATCAGCAGGCGATATTCCGCGTATGCACTGATCAATATTGGAAATGGTGTGAACGAAGCATATTTTGCCGATAAGAATTTCAGATATGGGATCGTTGAAGCTGCTGATTATGAGCAGCTTCAGCGGATGGATTTAAATGACAGTGAAATCTATGTGGAGCGTAATTTTACAGATTCTGTAGAACTGGATTCACTGACAGTATTCCAGTGCTATATCAGTGACGACACATTTATTTACGCAGATGACAGTCTCTTTGGGTCTTATTACATTTCAAACAGCAATGTGTCTTATGATACGGTAAAGATTTCAGAGTATGTATATGATACAGATAATGGAATTTATTATTATCTGTTGGATGACGGAAGATATTTTCCGATTGACAGAATAGAATATGAATTGTATGCTCCGGATTTCGGATATGACGATATTTATTATTATAAATATCATCCGGATGATAAAAAATACTACAATGTGACCAGGTCGGATGAGGAAACATCGGCTGATTCCGGGAATGAAAATGATACGCGATTCCGTATTCTGATGATACCTTACGAAGGAATAGAAGAGGAAGTCTGTAAGAAGGCAACGGAGATCCTTGAGAGAGAAAGTATAACACAGGCAGATTTTGCAAAAGAAGAGGTCGCATTCTACCAGCAGGCGTCCATATATAATATTCCGGAAATGGGAGTGAAAAACGGATGGACGAATGTGGATACCACATTATTGCCATATACATTAAGAAAAGATGTATTGCTAAACAGAGTGGATTACGTTTACAGTGACACAACGACTTTAAAAACAGTGCGTGGTGAAGAGGGAAAGAATTATTATGTAATCTCTTATGCGCAGGATCCGCTTGTGAAGAAAGAGAATGTAAGCCTCTGGGGAAATGATCTCTATGTTCAGACGGATTATCTGCTTGGGATTGCGGATGAATTCAAATATGGTGTGTATGTGATCGCCGGAATCAGTTTTCTCATATTTGCAGCCAGCATCTATTACCTGTTTGCATCAGCCGGCCGCAGGAAAGATTCAGAAGAAATCGAACTTGGATTTTTCAACCGTATCCCATGGGAAATAGTAACGATTAGCTGCATGATAATTGTAATATTTTTATATATCATCATAAGAGAGCTGTCTTATCAGGTAATACACAGTACCATCGTTTTTTATGGAACAGGAGCCGGATTTTTGCTGCTTTGCATAGCATGGATACTGCTCTGGTATGCATTGGATTTTGCTGTGCGTTTAAAGGCTGGAAAATGGTATAGGAATACTCTTTTTTATAAGATATGCAAGGGAATCATGCATATGTGGAACAAAGTAGGCGAGAATATTTCTATTTTGTGGAAAGGAATCTTCCTGTTTATCCTGTTTAATCTGTTGGAAATCGTTTTATTTATGACATTTGATGTCATCAGCTATGGCAGAATTATGGTAATCTGGCTTTTGGAGAAGGCAGTAATTTTTGTCGGTGGAATACTTCTGCTGATTCAGATGAAGAGGCTGAAGGATGGTGGAAAGCACATTGCCGATGGAGATACTCAGTATACAATTGATACTGCACATATGATTCCGGCATTGAGGGAGCATGGAGAGACATTAAACCGGATCAATGAGGGTGTTTCTAAAGCGGTTGATGCAAGGATGAAGAGCGAACGGTTTAAGACAGAACTGATCACCAACGTGTCCCATGATATCAAGACACCGCTTACCTCGATCATTAATTATGTGGACTTATTGGAAAAGGAAGAGGTCAGCAGCGAAAATGCGAAAGAGTATCTCGAAGTCCTGGAAAGACAGTCCGCAAGACTGAAAAAGCTGATCGAAGATCTGATCGAGGCATCGAAGGCATCCAGTGGAGCACTTTCCGTTAATCTGGAAAAACTGGAGGCAGGAGTTTTCCTGGTACAGACGGTTGGTGAGTTTGAAGAGAAAACGAGACAGAATCAGCTGGAACTTTTGATCAGGAAACCGGAAGAAATGGTTTACATAATGGCTGATGGAAGACATTTCTGGCGAGTGATCGACAACCTGATGAACAATATATGCAAATATGCACAGCCGCTGACCAGAGTTTATATTAATCTGGAGCAGACAGAGGGGAAAGTACGGATTATATTCATGAATACCTCCAAATATCCACTTAATATTTCAAGCGAGGAGCTCATGGAGCGTTTTGTCCGCGGAGACAGTTCCAGAAATACAGAAGGAAACGGACTGGGTCTCTCAATCGCAGGAAGCCTGATGGAGCTGATGAAAGGTGAGATGAAGCTTTCGGTAGAAGGTGATCTGTTTAAAGTAACGCTCGAATTTGACAGGGTAGAGGGAAATCAGGATACATTGGAAAATAAGTAATAACTCACATGCAAAATAAATGAAAAAAAGAATCTTCTTTTTGAAAGTCTCTTTTGAAAGAATCTGTTATACTTTATATAGCAGATATTTCAGGGAGGCTTTTTGCATGAAAAAGAAATCTTTGATCGAGAGAACAATTTTTTTGAGTGTTATACAGTGTATTCTTTTGCTGGCAGTGTTTGTAATGTATTTGATGATATCTTATCGGACTGCAGCGGACAGTCTGGAAAAGAATATGCACAATCTGATGCAGATATATGGAAAAGAACTGGAAGGCAAGATCGATAATGCAGATATGCTGTTAGAGAGATTGATTTATAAAAATACTGACTATGATATGTTACAGAGTCCGGAGGAAAATGATCGATATTATGCATCTGTCAAAGTGAAGGATTTTATTGAAGAGCAGACAGCATATGATTATTATATTGACGCTGTTGTTGTGGCAGAAAGCGAATACGGATCCTGCCTGGATTATGAGAATACTGCAATAAAGCTTGCCGACAAAGAAGCTCTGCGTCAGTTCACGAAGGACGGTGCAAAAAAAGGAAGGGCGAAGGCCGAGTGGACAGTGGCACAAATTGGTTCAAAGACTTATATTTATAAAATGAATGTATGGCAGGGAAAAGCAGTTGGTATTTTTATGTCAGTGGATCATTTTATGGAGAATGCATCAAAGAGCGATTTCGAGAAAATAAGTCTGCTTCTTACAGACAGTGATACCAGAATATGGGCGGAATTCGGCAATAAAATGGAACAGGTGAATGTCGGAGAAGAATGGAAAGAAACAACATCAGGAAGAATGAGAGGAACCTGTTATCAGCTGGCAGGCGGAAGACTGAACGTCTATGCATATATCAGTCTGTCAGAAATTGTTGGACAGATCCGTCTGAATATGATATTAATGATGCTGGTAATTATTATTCTGGCAGCATTTTCTGTACTGGTGATCAACTATCTTAGAAGAGAGATGATCGTTCCGATGAGTCATATGCAAAAAAGCATGGAGCTGATGGGAGCAGAGGATTATTCACTTCGGATCACAGAAGAATACAGGAACAAAGAATTTACATTATTAAAAGATACATTTAATCATCTGATGGATGAAATTGTGAATTTGAAAATCGAGAGCTACGAGAAACAGATCGATCTTCAGGAAACAGAATTAAAATGTGTAAAACTCCAGATCCGTCCGCATTTCTTCCTGAATGCGATGACAACGATCTCGAGTCTGAGCCAGCAGGGCAGGAATCCGGAGATACAGCAGTATATTGCCGCATTATCTAAAAATATCCGTTATATGTTCCGTTCCGGTCTGCATACGGTCACGCTTGGAGAGGAAATCCGTCATGTGGAAAACTATTTCGAAATGCAGGAATTGAAATATCCAAACTGTGTATTCTATTTTTCGGATGTGCCAAAAGAACTGGAGAACTGGAGAATCCCGCAGATGCTGATCCATACAATTATTGAGAATGAATATAAATATGCGGTATCAGTAGATCATATGCTTACCATATTGATCAAGGCAAGCATGACAACCCTTGATAATGAAGAAATGTTAATGCTGGAAATTGAGGATGATGGAGAGGGGTATCCAGAGGAATTCATGGAAGAATTTTCAAAAGATACTTCGACTGTAACAACATCAGGAGAACGCGTCGGGTTACATAGCATAAAGCGGATGATGGAGCTTATGTATGAGAGAAAAGGTCTGTTTTTGGTCAGCAATATCATACCGCACGGATGTAAAAATACATTCTATATACCGAAATACGCAGTGCATGAGCTTACGGGAAATCACAGCGTAGAATAGAAATCTGGTTGCACAGAGAAAAAAGATAGAAAAACAGAAAAAGGCATCTGAAAGGATGCCTGTAACAGGAGAGAAAAAATGCAGGTACTGATCGTAGATGATGACATGGCGACTGTAGACGTAATACAAAACACAGTGAATTGGAAGATGCTGGAAGTATCACGTGTTTATACCGCATATAATATCAGCAGTGCGAAGAAAATCTTATTGGAAAATCCGATTGATGTCATTATCAGTGATATCGAAATGCCACAGGGATCCGGACTGGATCTGCTGGAGTGGTTCAGGGAGCAGGAGCTTCCGGGGAAATTCTTGCTGCTTACCTGTCATGAAAGCTTTGATTATGCAACTTATGCGATCAAATATCATGCATCAGAGTATTTACTGAAGCCTTTTGATGTCAATGTAATGGAAGCAGCACTGAAAAAAATCATACAGAAAATCCGTGAAGAACGTCTGCTGTTAGAGAACAGCGAGCTTGGGAAATGGGCGAAACAAAATCAGAAGCAGCTGCTTCTTACATTCTGGAATCAGCTTCTGAGCGGGCATATTTCCGAAAAAGAGCAGGCAATCCGCGAGGAGATTTCAGACAGAAGACTAAGGATCAATGCGGATGCCTCATACCAGCTTGTGATCACAAAAATTTCAAATCTGGAAAAAGAGAAAGAGAAGATGAATCCGGATCTGATGCTTTTTGTTATGGAAAATATCCATTCGGAAATATTATGTGGAAATCCGGACAATAATTCGGTTGTTTCTATGGATTATAAGGGATACTACATTTTTGCTTCCATCTGTGAGGTAAAAGCAGACAGCAGGCTGGAAGAGAAATGTGAAGATTTAAGAAGAAATTTTAAACAGATTTTTTCAGCTGATATCACGATCTGCATCAGCAGGAAATGCCATATCACCGAATTTTATCAGGTATTCCATCATGATATTAATCTCATTGAAGGAAATGTGGGAGCATACGGAACCTGTTTTAAAGAAGAAGACAGTGCAGATATCGAAAGAACAGCACAGACAGTTCTGGAACTGGAAAAACTGATTACATTTCTTGAAAATAAAAGGAAGATGGAGTTTTTAAGTTACCTGAAGACACAATTAAGCGACAGGGAATATCGGAAAATATTAAACGAGCATGTGCTCCGTCAGGCAAAAGAAGAAATCCAGCAGTCGCTGTATATTTATCTGGCAAAAAAGGAAATTCCGGCAGCCGGGCTTTTTTCAAATGAGAATCTAAGCATTTTGTGCCAGAAAGCGTCACAGTCTGTAATCGATATGATTCGTTGGGTGAGCTTTTTACTGGATTGTACATTCGAGTATGAAGAGAACGTGCAAAAGCAGTATACACTGGGAGAAAAGATCCACCAGTATATCAAAGAGCATTATAAAGAAGATATCGGTAGAAATGAACTCGCGGAGGAATTTCATCTTGCACCGGAATATTTATCGAAAACATATAAAAAGCAAATGGGCGTCAACTTAAAAGATACAATTGCAGAATGCCGGATTGAAGAAGCAAAACGCCTGTTAGAGCGTGGGGAACGTGTCAGTGATGTGGCTGAAGAAGTTGGATTTGATAATTTTACCTATTTTTCTACGATGTTTAAGAAATACACCGGCATCACACCAAATCAATATCGCAAAAAATAGAGAATCTGTCCGGGATTCTCTTTTTTTTGAAAAATTATGTCCTGTTTTTAAAAGAAAGCGTAAATTTTTTTTGTTAAATTAGTATTATCAAAAAAAGAGGAGGGTTTTTCAGATGAAAAACAAAAGAGTTCTGGCAGCCTTATTAGTAGCTGCAATGTCACTTGGATTAACAGCCTGTGGCGGTAACAACTCAGGTTCTGTAAATGGAACAGAGAGCGGAAGCAAAGCAGACGGAAACTACGATCAGGTTACATATGCATATTGCACATTCAACAATATTCCGACAGAGGAAGACCTTGATGTTGTAGAAGAAGCAATTAATGAAATTACAAGAGAAAAGATTGGTGTAGAGGTAACATTACAGCCAATGGCAATTTCAGATTACTCCAGCAAAGTAAGCCTTGCATTACAGGGTGGAGAGAAAATCGATATTTTTGAATCCCTTGGTGATTTCAACAACTATGTAGCAACAGATATGACATATGAATTAAACGATCTTCTGGACGAGTATGGACAGGGAATCAAAGATACAGTTGGAGATGACTGGCTTGCAGCATGTACAGCAGATGGAAATATCTATGGTGTACCAACCATGAAACCGGTAGCATTGACACCTATGGTAGTTTACAGACAGGATATCGCAGATGAACTTGGTATTGATATGAGCCAGGTTAATTCCATGGAAGATATGACAGCTGTTTTAAAACAGGTGAAAGAAGCATATCCGGATATGATTCCACTTGCACCTGTACAGACTGGTGAGATTGGTGTATCTACAAATTATGGTGAGGTTGATTTCTTAACAGATGACAGATATAGCCCGGTTGGAGTTCTTGTTGGTGATGATCTTACCGTACAGGATTTATATTCCACAGATTTATTTAAAGAAAAATGTGAACTTGTAAGAAGCTGGTACAATGATGGACTTGTTATGCAGGATGCAGCTACAACAACAAGTGCTGCAGCAGAGACAATGAGTTCAGGAAATTACTTTGGATATATTGCAGCATACAGCTATCCGGAAGCAGATACCGCAGCTTCTCTTCAGGCACAGTGTGGTAATTATCCGATCGGAGCTAAGATCATTGGTGATGCATACCTTTCAACAGGTGACTTAAATGCAATCAGCTGGATGATCGCATCCACAACAGATGTTCCGGAAGCAGCAATGAAATTCTTAAATCTGACTTATACAGATGCTGATATCATCAATTTATTAATTTATGGTGTTGAAGGCAGAGATTATGTATTAAATGATGATGGAACAGTTTCTTATCCGGAGGGAGAAGATGCAACAACTGTACCATATACAGCACAGTTAAGCTGCGGAACATTAGGAAACTTCTTCTTAATGTATCCAACAGCAGGAACTGATCCGGCATCTCTTGACTGGGAGTTAGAGCAGAACAAGACAGCTAAGACATCACCTGCAATGGGATTCACATTTGATTCCGGCAGTGTAAAGACACAGTATACAGCTGTTAAGAACGTTATTTCCCAGTACCTCCCAGGATTAATCTGCGGAAGTCTGGATCCGGATACAGAAATTGACAAATTTGTCAAAGCATTAAATGATGCAGGATATCAGGATATTTTAAATGCAAAACAGGAACAGTTAGATGCCTGGGCAGCTCAGAAATAATTAGGTAATAAAGTTTCAAAGACAGAGAGAACTGCCGCAGAGATGCGGCAGTTTTACAGAAATGGAGATTAGGATGGAAAAGGCAATTGCAAAAGGCAAAAAGACAAAATTTAAAAATCTGCCGCTGTTTATGATCGCACTGCCGGGAATTGTTTATCTGCTGATCAACAATTATGTACCAATGTTCGGTGTTTTCCTGGCTTTTAAAAACTATAGCCTGAGAAAAGGCGTATTCGGAAGTGACTGGTGTGGTCTTCAGAATTTCGAATTCCTGTTTAAAACAAAAGATGCATGGATCATGACACGAAACACTATTTTATATAATGTTGCATTTATCGTGATCGGAACGATTGTAGCGATTGCAATTGCAGTTATGATGTGTGAGCTCGGTGAACGGAAAAGAGTAAAGATTTTTCAGGCATCATTACTTTTACCAAATCTTTTATCCTGGGTTGTAATCGGATTCATTGCATATGCATTCTTAAATGCGGATACAGGATTTATTAACAAAACAATTCTTGCAGGGTTGGGATTAAATCCGGTGTCATGGTATTCTTACACAGGTGCATGGCCGGCAATCCTTATTATTGTAAATTTATGGAAAAATATGGGATATCAGTCAATTGTATATATGGCAAGTATCTCAGGTATCGATAAATCGATCTATGAAGCAGCTGCAATTGACGGAGCAACCAAAATGCAGCAGATCTTTAAGATCACCCTGCCGATGTTAAAACCAACAGTAATTACCTTAACATTAATGTCTATCGGTAGAATTTTCTATTCAGACTTCGGATTATTCTATCAGGTTCCACAGAATTCAGGTGCGTTATTTAATGTAACACAGACAATTGATACCTATGTATACCGTGGATTAATGGAATTAAACGATGTAGGTATGTCAGCAGCAGCCGGATTATATCAGTCTTTGGTAGGATTTATTCTTGTATTAGTTGCAAATGCGATTGTACGTAAATTAGATTCTGATAATGCATTATTCTAGGAGGGGCAGAAAATGACGGAAAGTAAAAGTTTTAACCGCGCAGCAACAGTGATTCTTACTGTGATGGTTGTGATCGCAATGATGCCGATCCTTCTGATAGTAATTGCATCATTTTCATCAGAGGCATCTCTGATCCGTAACGGATATACCTATCTGCCAGAAGAGTGGAGCTTTGATGCTTACTACTATATGGTAAAACAGGGAGTTATGATCGTAAGATCCTATGGAGTTTCTTTCCTGGTAACATTTGCAGGTACAGCAATCAGTGTAATACTTACCACAATGCTTGCATATCCAATGTCAAGAAAATCATTTAAATACAGAAATGCACTGGCATTCTTCGTATTTTTTACAATGTTATTCAATGGCGGAATCGTACCATCTTATATCATGTGGACAAAATTCTTCCAGATTAAAAATACGATATGGGCACTGATCATCCCGAACTATCTGGTAACAGCATTTAATGTTATTCTAGTAAAAAACTATTACCAGAACAGTGTTCCAGATTCCCTGATCGAAGCAGCACAGTTAGATGGTGCTTCTGAGTTAAAGATTTTCTTTAAGGTTATGCTTCCACTTGCAGTTCCTACAGTCGCAACGATTAGTTTGTTCACCGGAATCTGCTACTGGAATGACTGGACCAACGGATTATACTATATCAGCAATGAAAAGCTTTATAGTATCCAGCAGCTGCTGATGAAAATTATGAATAATATCCAGGCACTGCGTTCCAATTCCACTGCGGCACTGATCGGTACAGGTTCTGTGGATCTTCCGGGAACATCGATCCGTATGGCAATGGCAGTGATCGGAATCCTTCCAATCATGCTCATTTATCCTTTCGTACAGAAGTATCTGGTAAAAGGTGTTGTAGTCGGAGCTGTTAAGGGCTGATGCATGGAAAAACCGATTCTAATTTCTTAAAATATTAATTGTAATGTCAGAGGGCAGATTGTGAAAGACCAAGTTGCATAAAAGCAATCTGGAATGAACGATCTGCTCTTTTTGCATCATCATATTACTGGAAAACTCTCATTTCGAGCTGAGTTCAGGCAGGTCTGTCCCCGGCAGGAACCCAGCCCGAAATGGGAAAAAATATAACAACAGAAAGCAGGGAATAAAGAATATGACAGTTAGAGAAATCGTAGATGAAATCATAGCAAAAGCAGGAGTAGAGCCGCTCCCGGAAGATAAAACATGTGATCACTTAATGACCGGAAGCTGGGACATGGAAGTAAAAGGAATTGTATCTACATTTATGGCCACAGTGGATGTTATTAAAGAAACGATCAACCTGGGAGCAAACTTCATTATCACTCACGAACCGACCTGGTTTTCCGGTGCGGATGACACAGAGTGGCTTTCCAATGATCCGGTTTATCTTGAGAAAAAGAAACTGATCGAGGAACATAATATTGCAATCTGGAGATTCCATGACCATATGCACATGAGTCACGAAGATGGTATTTACCGTGGATTTGATGAAGAATTAGATTGGGCGAAATATCGCGTAGCGGGTACCGGGGAACTCGGATGGTTTGGAGCAATTTATGAGCTTCCGGAGACAACTTTAGAGGAGCTTGCACATTTCTTCCAGAAAAAAATGGATATGAAGGTTGTCCAGCTTGTAGGAAATCCGAAAATGCCTGTAAAACGTGTCAGTGTTTTAGTAGGTGGTGGAAGCCTTGGACTTGGACAGGAAAATCTTCCTATGCGGCATATGAAACAGGAGAATATCGATGTTGCAATCTGCGGTGATATTACAGAATGGACACTTTCTGCTTACGTAAGGGATGCAGCACAGATGGGCATGAACAAGGGAATGTTAGTGCTTGGACATGAGAGAAGTGAAGAGTGGGGTATGAAGCATCTTCCGGCATGGCTTACAAGTATTACCGGTGATCTTCCGGTGAACTTTGTGGATGCGAAAGAACCGTTTACTTATATCGTATAAAGGAAGTTTATACGGCTATTTATTCAGCAATAGCGTTTGGTTAAGGAAAGATAGTAATTTTATTACAATGTAATACAAAGATGGGAGCAGAAAAAATGCAGGAAATTTTAACGATCCAGGTTCGGACGACAGAATTTCTGGAGGTAAAGGGAAGTAGAGCAGAGGCTTTAATGATTACATTTGACGGAATCTGTGACTGTGAGAACTTTAAAGGGAAAATACTTCCTGGAGGAGTGGATACACAGAAGGAATTTTATCCAGAACCACGGACACTTTCGGCTCGCTATATGTTAGAAGGTGTGGATAGAGAAGGAAAATCATGTCACATCTTTATTGAGAACAATGGAGCTGCAGGCGAGAAGGGCATGGTTGAGAAAACGACACCAAGGATTATTACGGACAGTGAGTGCTTGAACTGGATGGAGACAGCGGACTTGTCAGGAACGATCACACCATGGGAAAAAGGAGTAGTGATCCATATATTTGAAAAAGAGTGTGATTGAAAAAACAGGCAGAATACTGTGGTACAGTATCAGATAACAGAGAGGTGGACTAGAAATCATGACAATCAAAGAGATTACAGACAAAATTTTAACTTATCATCCAAAATTCGATGATTCATATGACGGATGCGATGGCTTCAAATCTGGAAATCCGGACGACGAATGTACAGGCATTGTATCTGCACTTGTACCAACTATAGATGTGATCAAAAAGACAGCAGCGTTAGGATGCAATCTTTTATATGTACATGAACCATCCTATTATTCCACACCGGATTACCCGGACTGGAGAGCAGGATTTGAGAACAAGATTTATGAGGAGAAAAAAGCACTTTTGGATCAGTATGGAATTGCAATCTGGAGAGATCATGACCATACACATGCACACAATCCGGATGGAATTTTTACCGGTGTGATCAAATATCTTGGATGGGAACAGTATCGCGTAAATGCAGATGCGGAAGGAATGACAATGTACTTTGAGTTCCCGGATATGACAGTGGAAAAGATGAATGCATTATTGAAAGAGAAGATGTGTTTAAACGGAATCCGCTATATTGGAAATCCGAAGGATAAGCTTAGGAAAGTTGCAATTGTGGGACATTTATTGCCGAACATATTTGAACATCAGCCAACAACCGGAGATGGCTTCTGCAAGGAGTATGCAACCGAAGTGATCCGTATAATGGAAGAGGAAGATGTGGATGCAATCATTCCGGGAGAGACAATCGACTGGACTGTGATGTCTTATATCAGAGATGCAGTACAGCTTGGAAAAGTGAAAGCAGCATTTAATGTAGGACATTTCAATCTGGAGGAGCTTGGAATGAAGTATGCCACGGACTGGATCCCGGAAGTAATCGGGAATGCGGTGCCGGTGCATTATGTGCCGAGTGGAGATATCTATAATTTTGAGTAAAAAGAATATCAGGTACAGAAAGTAATATTTTTTAGTGTCAGGATTAGAATGAAAGTCAGCAAAAAGATTGAGTAGATCTTTTTTGCTGACTTTTCTGTATTAAATGAACTGAAATTTTTTAATATGATGAAAAACTTTGACATATTCGTCTTTTTAAAGTAACATATAAATGAAAACATAAATTTCATATTTGTGAGGTGGCAATATGTTATATGATTACATTGTTAATAATTACGATAAAGACGAACCTATCTTTTTATATGAGTTGCCGGGAAAATCAAGAGATTATATACGCCAGGAGATGAAACAATTGGTGGATGAAGGAAAAATAGAGCGTTTATACAATGGGGTATATTATTTATCTTATACAACGCTTCTTGGAACAAAAGGAAAAATTTCTATTGATAAATTTATAGAAAAAAAATATCTTTCATATCAAGGGACAACATCTGGATATATAACAGGGATACAACTTGCTAATATGTATGG
The DNA here is from genome assembly GCA_934292805.1 of uncultured Roseburia sp. Taxonomy (GTDB): domain Bacteria; phylum Bacillota; class Clostridia; order Lachnospirales; family Lachnospiraceae; genus Roseburia. Next base: position 50,615 of record CAKQXQ010000004.1, read on the forward strand.
ATTCACAACTCAGAATGCGGCTTGTATTGAAGTGTGTTCTAATGCAGCTACAACAAAACAGCGGAAAATTGAGATTGACGGACGAAAAGTGATTGTATACAAACCAATTATTGAAATTAACGAGCAAAATAAATCAGCACTTCAATTTTTGGATCTGATGTCGTCTATAGATAAGTATAGTGAATTTTCAGGAGACGAGCTTCAAAGCAGACTGAGGGAATTTGTAAAGCTTATAAATGTTGACTTTAAAAAGGTCAGAGAATATATTTCAGAATTTCCAGATCGTGTTTTCCGGAATATTTATGAAGGGGGATTGATGGGTGAACTGGTATAAAGAATATGCAAGGGAGTGGAAAGAAATAATAGAGACGGTATCTCGCGAGATTGGAAGAACAGAATTAATGATCGAAAAAGATACAGTACAATCATTTTTTTTACTTGAACTATCAAAAGCCGACCTGCCGTTAGTTTTTAAAGGCGGAACATCGTTATCCAAGGTGTACAATTTAATTGACAGATTTTCAGAAGATATTGATTTATCAATGAATCGAAAACCGACAGAGTCTGAGAAAAAGGCTTCAAAGAATTTGATTATTCGGGTCGCGGAATCATTAGGAATGACATTAGTTAACCCGGATAAAATAAAATCAAGACATGATTATAATATGTATATTTTTAAATATTCATCATTATTTTCAGATGTTCCAATGGAAATTATAATAGAGACAAGCTATTATCAAACGGTATATCCGGTAGAGAAATATGAAATAGGAAGTATTGTTGGAAGATTTTGTGAAGAACGGAATATTCAGCTTCCTATTTTATTTGAAGCATCGAAAATTTATATGAATGTACAGTCTGTAAAGCGAACATTTGTAGATAAGATATTTGCAATATGTGATTATAGAATTCAAAATATGCAAGATCACCATTCGAGACACTTATATGATATTTGTAAATTGGTTAAGGAGGTGCAGCTAAATGAAGAATTAGATAAGCTGATCGACAGCGTACGTGAAGATAGAATGTTATCAAAAAATAATCCTTCTGCCCAGTTACAATATGTAATTCCAGAGATATTGAAGGAAATAATAGATAGCAGATTTTACGAATCTGATTATAAAAATATTACACAAAAGCTTTTATATGATGAAATCGACTATGATTATGCAGTGCAAAATGGAATTGCACTTATAGCAAAATCAGATGTATTTCTTTACAAAAAAATAAAAATTGAGAAAAAAGCACTGCCAGTAGGAATTTCGGATTATGTACGTGCACAATCGGAGTATTACTATGTTGATAAGACGCTGCTGATCAAAGAGTTTTTGGACAGAAAACCATTAGTCTCATTATTTACCAGACCAAGAAGATTTGGTAAAACTTTGAATATGGACATGCTCAGAGTATTTTTTGAAATATCAGAGGATGATACCAGCAGGTACTTTACAGATAAAGCAATCTGGAAATGTGGCGAAAAATATCGCAGGCATCAGGGGAAATATCCAGTTATTTTTTTAACCTTCAAAGAGGTTAAATTCGATACGTGGGAGGCAACCATAGACAAAATCCGCGAATTACTTCAGGAAGAATATGGGAGGCATCAGGAATTACTAAGCAGTGACAGGATCTCTCAGTATGAAAGAGAATATTTTGAGAAGATCTTAGGAACTACGGCAAATGAAGTGGAGCTTACGTTTGCACTTGAGCGGTTATCCAAAATGCTTACAGCCCATTATGGTAAGGCTCCGATTATCATTATTGATGAATATGATACACCTATTCAGGAGGGATATTCAAAAGATTTCTACCATGTAATTATCAGATTTATGAGAAATTTTTTCTCTGGGGCATTTAAAGATAACAAGAACTTGTCTTATGGCTTTTTGACAGGAATTCTGCGAATCGAACAGGAGAGTATTTTCAGTGGGCTGAATAACCTTTCCGTAAACACTGTGATGGATGAAGAATATGACAGCTTTTTCGGGTTTACAGAGAAAGAAACTGAAAAGCTTCTTGCATATTATGGTATGTCAGAAAAAGAAAATGAGCTTAGAGACTGGTACGATGGATATCTATTCGGGAATGAAGAAATCTACAATCCATGGTCAGTGATCAATTACATCTCAAAAGGATGTATCCCACAGGCATACTGGGTAAACACAGGAAAAAATGAGATATTCGAAGAAATTATGAATGCTGCAACAGATGATGTTGTGGAAAAACTGTATATCTTATTACAAGGTGGGAGTGTCGTTGCAAGAATAGACCAGAATGTTGTATACAGATCGCTTGCAGAAGATCCTGCAAACATCTATAGTCTGTTGCTGGTTGCAGGATATCTGAAAACACAGAAAAAAGATTTGCAGGCAGACGGTTCCTATCTGTGTGAGGTAACTATCCCAAATAAAGAGATCACATCAGTTTACAAGAGTGAAATTCTGTCACATTTTTTACAGACAGGCGTTATCACAAGAACTACAGCAAATAAAATTGCAGAAAGCCTTTACGCAAATGACCATAAGAAATTACAAAGTGCTGTGGCGGAATATCTGGATAAATCTATAAGTTTTTATGACGGCGGAGCAGAAGGATTTTATCATGGCCTAATGCTTGGGTTGATAGCCTTGATGGACAATCAGTATAAGATTAAATCGAACAGAGAATCAGGTGATGGAAGATATGATATATGCATGATTCCCAGAGAGAAACGATATCCGGGTATTCTTTTCGAATTAAAATGGGAAAAGAATCTGGAAGAAGAGGATCTTGACTTTCTGGCAGAGGAAGCATTGCAGCAGATTACTACATTAAGATATGATGCTGATATGCGAGAAGACGGAATAACAGATATCTTAAGGTTTGGCATTGCTTTTTCAGGGAAGAAAGTCAGGGTAAAGACGGAATAAGAATATGAAAAGATAGAAGAAACGCTGGTTTCGGCAAAAGCTGATGCTGGCGCTTTTTTTGTTTGGGTGTTTTGATAGAAAAAATAAGATGTATGAGCAACAGCAATACATGCACTAGAACATTTATGGCAGAAAACTGATGATAAAAGACATATTTTTGAAAGAATATAGAAGATAATATAAGTATACTTATAATAGGGAATTAAACAATTGATGATGAAAAATAGTGTTATCAGAGGAGAGAAAATTATGGCATTTATACATATGAATTTAATATCAACAGCACTTATGAGAACGGTTCCCGTAAACGTGATCATTCCGGCAGACAAGCCGGATTTTCCGGGTATTCCGAAAAGAGAGAACAAACCATACAAAACACTTTATCTGCTTCATGGGGTTTTGGGAAGCTATGTGGACTGGGTGAACGGAACCAGGATCCAGCGTTTTGCAGAGATGAATGATCTGGTTGTTGTCATGCCATCCGGAGAAAATTCTTTTTATGTTGATATGCCAAACGGAAGTGACAATTATGGAGATTTTATAGGGCGAGAATTAGTTGAACTTACAAGAAAGATTTTCCCATTATCACATAAAAGGGAAGATACTTTTATTGGAGGGCTTTCTATGGGAGGTTATGGAGCAATCCGGAATGGATTGAAATATCATGATACATTTGGATACATTATTGGGTTGTCATCTGCATTGATTACAGAAGATATGGCAAAGCGGAAAGAAAATGATGAGGTGATGTTTTATGAAACAAAAGCATTCGGAGAGAGATGTTTCGGAGACCTTGAAAAACTGCTAAATAGTGATATGGATCCAAAGTATCTTGTGCGGAAATTAAAGGATGAGAATATAGATTTTCCTAAATTTTATATGGCATGTGGTCTGCAAGATGGACTTCTTCCAAAAAGCGATGAGTTTGCAGCATTTTTAAAAGAAAATGGAATAGATGTTACTTACGAAACCGGACTGGGAGCACATGAGTGGGATTTTTGGGACAGATATATTGAAAAAGCAATCGAATGGCTTCCAACGGATGATGCAGTAGAAGGACTTGGAAGCGGAAATATTGGTGACAGATAAAATAACAGGGAGAGAAAGTTGTGAAGAATCAGCAATTTTATATCAAAACAGCCAGACTTGCCGTCCCAATCATGATGCAGAATATGATAACGATCGGGGTTAATATGGCAGATAATATTATGGTTGGGTCGTTGGGAGAAAATGCATTGTCCGCGGTGGCACTTGCAAATCAGTTTATTAATATTTACCAGTTCAGCTGTATGGGACTTGGACAGGGTGCATCGATTATGACATCCAGATTCTGGGGAATGAAAAATGAAAAAGCTTTAAAACAGACAATTGCGATCACAACGCGGATATGTCTGGTACTTGGAATTTTATTTACGGTTATTACATGGTGTTTCCCGGAAATTATAATGAAGATTTTTATTTCTGAACCGGCAGTGATCTCACAGGGTGTCAGTTATCTGAAGGTACTTTCAGTAAGCTGTCTTCTCATGGGGCTGTCTCTGGCATACTCAAATGTCTACCGGAGTGTTGGAAATGCAAAATGGCCGTTATTCAGTTCAATAGGAGCATTTTTTCTGAATATCGGGTGTAATTATATCTTTATTTTCGGGAAATTCGGAGCTCCGGAATTAGGAGTGGCAGGTGCGGCACTTGGGACTCTGATCGCCAGGATTTTTGAATTTGTATTTATTTGCATGTATCTTGTTTTTATTGATAAAAAAATAGGATTCAGGATTCACGATATTTTTATGAAATGCCAGAATCTTATGAAAGAATATGTACAGATCAGTATACCAGTGGTGATCAGTGATACATTATATGGGTTCGGAAACAGTGCAGTTTCCATGGTAATGGGAAGAATCGGAAGTCAGTTCGTATCTGCAAATTCCATTACGTTGGTTACACAGCAGCTTAGTACGGTGTTTATCCAAGGGGCAGCACAGTCGAGCAGTGTTGTGGTTGGAAATACATTGGGCGAGGGAAATGTTGCACGGGCAAAGGAAGAAGCAGAACGTTTCATGAAAATGGGTATTATTCTCGGAGCATTATCTACGATTATTATTATTCTGATCTCAGACCCTGTAATCAGCTGCTATAATATTACGCCTGAGACCGCAGTAATTGCGAAGGAATTGATGTATTCTATTGGAATCATTATGCTGTTTCGTGGTGTAAACAGTATGATGACTAAAGGGGTTCTGCGGGGAGGCGGAGATACCAGGTTTCTAATGGTTGCAGATATTCTGTTCTTGTGGGTCGCAAGTGTACCTTTGGGCTATCTTGCAGGTGTAGTGTTGCACTGGCCGGCGTTCTGGACATATTTTTTCCTGAAAATTGATGAAATAATAAAATGCTTCTGGTGCATCTGGAGATTAAAGAGCGGAAAATGGATTAAGAAAATTTCGGGATAAAGGATTCATAGAATGTGGAAAAACAGGCAGGCTGCTGATCTGAATATATAGCAGGCTGTCTGTTTTCTGCTGATTTTATGATTCGGAATCCAAAGGGAAAGAGTTGTCCCCAAGAATATTTTTACGGTAATCGGTTGGTGTGATACCTTCCAATTTTTTGAATACCTGGGTAAAATGTGAAAAGTTGCTGTAACCGAGATCTAAAGCAACCATACTGATCGGAATATTTGGATTTCCAAGCAGATCTTTTGCAACTTCTACTTTTACCTGTAAAATATAACTCTTGATATTCTGTCCAACTTCTTTTTTGAATAGTTTGGTGAAATATTCCGGACTTAAATGTACGTAGTCTGCAACATCTTTTACAGACAGATTTAAAGAGACGTTGTTTGTAATATATTTTTTCGCAAGAGAAACAGCGTCTTTTTCGGAATCAGATCCAGAAGATACATGGATTGCCGGAATAATAAAGGAAACAGCCTTGCGGAGGGCAGAAGTATCTTTAAAGGCATCCATATATTCATTATAGGAATATTCTTCCGTAAACAGGGATGTGACATCAATCTCGTGCTGATAGGCATAAATGAAAAAAAGCTGTGTCAGTTGTTGATGCAGATCACAGAGAGTTTTTAAGTTTGTCACATTAAGAGATGCAATAAAATCAAGGTAGGACAGAATACTCTCCAGAAGCTTTTCGTACTGCTCAGAGTTCAGAAGGCGATTCCAGTGTGCAATATTATCCGCAACATCCATGGATGTTTCAAAATTTTTTTCCTGTTCAGTGAAGTACAGGGAAGGTTTTTTGTTTACGTTATTTGCTACAAAAGTATCAATCCTGTGAATTTCGGAACGCATCTCAGAAAAGGAAATAAAGTTTCCGATATAAACGGACATTTCAGGACTGATCTGTTTAGATAACTGCTGATAAAATGCATGATAGGCAGAGACAGAGAGATTGGAAAGCGCATCTCCGTTTGCAAAAAGGACGATCACAAACCGTTTACTGGTATTTAATGTGATTAAGTTGTAAATCGGTTTACAAAAACCGCAGAGCCGCAGGCTGTCAGTAATCTTCTGACGCATGACCAGATCGACAAGGGAAGAGTCAGCTGTATTATCAGTCAGAGGATAAATATCAATGGAGATTAAGCGGATGCAGGACTGTAGAGATAGCGGATAATGGATCTCATTTAACAGTTGCAGTGCCTGCTGACGGTTTGCAGGATTCTGGGAAAAAAGATTCAGAATCGTACGGTCAGTCAGTTCCTGCTTGTGATTTGTATAAAAAAGACCATCTTTGTAATATTGTTTTTTTTCAGCTTCTGTATGGACTTTTGCAATTGCACGTAAAAGAGCATCTTCAATTTCCTGGTAAGGAGCCGGCTGAACAACATAATCAAAACATCCAAGTTTGATACTTTCCTGTGCATAGGAAAAATCAGCGTGGGAAGTAAGCAGAATGCAGACAATATCCGGATAGTTTTCATTTACCCAGTGCAGAAGCTGCAATCCGTTTTCTCCTGGCATTTCGATATCTGTCATGAGAATATCAATCTGATTTTCACAGATCAGTGTTTTGGCTTCCTGTACACTTGTGGAAGGAAGTACAGTATCAATCTCAAGTTTCCGATAGTTAATTCCGTTCATAAGTCCATTTATTACATTTATCTGATCATCTACAAGCAGTAATGTCATATAGTATCCTCCAATGGCAGGTAGATTAAGGTGCAGGCACCACCTGCCGGTTCATTATAAAAAGTAATATAGTAATTGGTTCCATAAATAAGCTCAATTCTCTTTTTCAGGTTCGTAATCCCAACATGATAATCTTCGTACAGATCACTTTCTTCGCAATTTAATTTATCCAGCATATCTTTGCCATAACCAACTCCGTTATCAGAAAGCTTAAATAATACATAAGGTTTATCATTATAAAATGTTTTTTCAATATGGATAGAAAAACATAGCAGCTTATCAGACTGTGCATTATATTTCACCGAATTTTCCAGAAATGTCTGGATCAAAAGAGGTGGAACCTGGTAATCACAAAGGGAATCGTCATTCTGCTGCATGAGCAGAATGGGTTTGGAACGATCCATAAGTATAATATTATAATAATCATTCACTTCCTCTAATTCATATTTTAATGGGACCACTTTTAAGTTGTCATGAAAAATATATCGCAGGTGGTTGGAAAAAGCCAGTATCATGCGCTGCATTTTCTCGTATTCATGCAGTTCAAGCATATTATAAAGACTTTTTAAACAATTAATAAAAAAATGTGAGCGGGTCTGGAGTTGGAAATATTGCAGCATGGCATGATTTTTTTCATATTTTTCCAGCTGGTTTAGCTTTTCCAGTTCAACTTTCTGGGAAATTAAGTGGGCAAGTGCTCTGTTAATTTCCTCAAATTCCAAAATATTACTTTCATTACACTCAATAAAGCTAGAAATATCGTTCTGCCCAATTGATTCTGCAGCAGACGCAATCCTTGTTACCGGGTAGGAGAGTATATCCCGGAAAGAAAGATACATAAAAATAGATAAAATTATAAATATAACAATCATGACAGCAAGACAGAAAATCGCAATCCGGAAATATGAACCACCGAAATAATTGACAGACATACAGCATGCAATAGAGACATCTGAATTCTTCAGCACCAGTGTATTGATTACCTGCGACTGTAAAAAGGATAATTTGCGGGACTTTGCAAGAGCATCCCGGCTGATTCCGAGAAGTTCCATTTCATCCAGATTTGATAAAATCTGCTCATCGTTAAAAAAACAGATATGAAGCGAGTTATCCATGGAAGCATATTCTTCCAGAGCAAAAAAATTCAGGTCAATTAGGGAACAGAGATACAGCCCGTTATATTGACAGGTATACATAATTACGGAAAAATAGTCATTCGAATATGTTTGCCAGTTTTCCAGCGAAGAGGGAGGAGCCTCAAGATAGTATTTTTTCAGTTCCTCCTTTAATTCATAGCAGTGTCTGGCGTATGTGTTTGGAAAATAAGAACCATATTCATACATGGATGTGGCAGCAGTATCGCTGAATATAAGAAGTCCACTATAAGGAGAAAGTTCACTCTGGAGCATCTTACGGAGGGTTCCTTCGTAAAGTATCTTCTGGCTGCTGGTATAGTAATTTGTACTTAGCAGCTGATAGGACGTGTCACTGTAGCAGATGTCTTTTGTGAAATCCTCCAGCTTTTTCATCTCAGTCTGAAGTGTTGTAGCATAGACGTTAAGGGAAGAAATATTGTTTTCTTTTATTTGCTGTATTCCTGTACGATAGGAAAAAATACCGAAAAAAATAAGGCTGATAAGAGAAGTGGCAATCAGGATCGATAAATTGCGGGTCAGCACAGCTTTTATGGAATAATGTTTTTTTTGATATTTCATAAGATCACCTTTTGTTAAACGATTGATATTTTATATAAATTACAATGGTAATAAATATATTATAATAAAGAAACTATATAGAATATATTAGCTATTTTAGACAAAAAAGTCAACTTGTATAAATAAAAATTAAAATGTAAACGTTTGACATTTTCGAAATGTAATGTTATAGTCTATATAAGAAAAGGAGGAGACATTATGGCAATGATAGAGATGAATGCACTATCGACGGTTTTATGTGGGTCGTTCAGTGCAAAGGTGTTTTTCCCAGAGATGGACAAGCTTGGATTGGGAGAAAACGACTACGATAAAAAATATCCGGTATTGTGGTTATATCACAGTGATGGTGGGAGTTCCATGGACTGGCTGTGCACACCTGCAGAGAAGTGTGCAGCAGAAAACGGAATCTTTATTATCGCAGCAGATGTTCAGCACTGTCTGTGTACCAATATGGAGTATGGACCAAAATATGAAGAATTTATGGTAAAGGAACTGCCTGGAATCTGCAGAAACAACCTGCCGTTATCTGATAAACCGGAATTAAACTGGATTGGCGGTGTTGGAACGGGAGCATATGGAGCTGTGAAAGCGGCATTAAAACATCCGGAAGTGTTTTCGGCATGCATTGCCATGGATGGTATTTATGACATGAATAAAATCTGCGAGAGAGCCAAACAGGGGGAAACGGTCGTATGCCATAATGAAGAATCACTGAAAGCAGTATTTGGCGATATTGATCATATAAAGGGCAGTGATAATGATGTTTTTGCACTCGCAGAAAAAAACAGTTCCGGCCGGTATTATATTACCGGAGCAAAAGGATCAGCATACCAGAAAGAAGCGGTTGAACTTACTCGGATTTTAAAAGACAGGGCTGTATATGAAGAAACAGATGAGAAAGAAGCAGATTTTTCATGTATTACAACAATGAAAAAAGCAGTTGCCTGGCTGTGTGGGCGTTAGGGGGATTTTATGGCGAATTTCAGATTATATTATTTTTCAGAGGCACTTCGGATGAAGGTGGGAGTGAATGTGATCATTCCGGAAAATACATGGGGACATTCTCTGGCAGACAGACCGAAGGGATATAAATACCCGGTCTTATGGCTCCAGTCGGGAGGCGGATTTGACTACACAGACTGGCAGCGCTATACAGCACTTGAATTATATGCTGCTGAGGCAGGTGTGGCGATTGTGTGCAGTGGCACATACTGTTCCGGGTATATGGATACCAAACATGGCGATTTTAAATATTTTACACAGCTGTCAATCGAAACCCCCAATGTGGTAAGACATCTGTTCCCATTATCGGATGACCCAAATGAGAACTTCATTGCAGGATTTTCCATGGGAGGCTATGGAACACTAAAATGGATGCTGCGTGATCCGGAAAAATTTGCGGCATTCGGACTGTTCTCCGGAATCAAAAATGTACCGGATATTCTGCCGGAGAAAGAAGATAATACAGACAGTTTTTATATGTTCGCATCTGCTTTTGGAGACAGAGCAAATGTGAAGGACACAGAAGATGATGTTGTATATATGATAAAAAAACAGAAAGCAGCGGGGAAAAAATTCCCACGTGGATATATGGCAACCGGAGTTGAGGATACTCATTATGAGGACAATGTTGAATTTATGGATATCTATGAAAAACTAGGGGTTGAATTTGAACGGACGATCGATCATGGGGCACATAACTGGGAATATTGTAACCGCCATGTAAAAAGATTTTTAGACTGGCTGAATATCAATGATACATTCAAACGGGATACAGAGTGAAAGGAGAAAAATGATGGGGAAAATGGTTTTAAGACCGGGGACACCGGATGATGATAACAGAGATTATCTTCCGGAAAAAATAAAAGGTTCCGATATCGTGGTAAACGAAAACGGCAATAATTCACAGCCATATCCAGACAGACTGACAGAATACCATGGGGTGATCGCAGATAACATAGAAGATGAGTGGTATGAATATGTTCCGGAAAGCTATGATCCTTCAAAGAAGACACCGCTTATTCTTTCCATGCATGGCGGATTGATGACTGGCTGGGGACAGGCAATCTATACTTCCTGGACACTGGCTGCAGACAGGGATGGATTTATTGTGGTATTTCCAAATGCCAGTGAAAACAGAGTGTGGCAGGTTCAATGGGGAAAATGGGAGTCAGATCCGAATGCTCCGGGACCGGACACCAACACAGAGACACCGGATGGAATCAGACAGTCACCAGATAATGTGGACGAAAACCATGATGTGCATCTTGCCCTTGGACTGATCGAGCGGATGAAAGAAAAATATAATATTGATGCAGGTCGTATTTTCATGCAGGGAATGTCTATGGGAAATATGATGACGTCTTTGTTTGCACGAAATTTTGGAAATGTTCTTGCAGGTGCAGCGGGTTCCGGCTGTGCGTCATTTTTATCACTGCTGTTTGACGAAAATGAGAAAATTAAAAACAGGGCCGGACATCTTGCTGTATGGCAGTCCCGTCCGGAGTTAAATGATATCCCACCGGAAAAAGGAGAGGCACTGAAAGTCAATAAATACAACAGATTATATTGGATGAGATTAAATGAGTGCGGAACACTCCCGGAAATTTGTATACGGGGTGAAAACAATTTTGCATTTTATAAGGGTAGAAAAGCAGATCTTGTATATCTTGATATTAAAAACAGGGATCACGGACAAAGTTTCGATGATGCAGCTTTAATCTGGGATTACTTCTTCTCCGGACTGCGGAGGGAAAGTGATGGAACAATCCGGAATATCGGATCTGTAAAAGAACGGAAGGGAGATACTTTTGCAATTGCACTTTCTCAGGGAAGTTCCAGGGCATGGAAGAATAATCAGGTTGTAAAGATGACAGGAAATGCGATCCGATGGGAGAAATTAAAATATCATGGTTTAAATGGCGGAGAAAAAGTGAGGGGAATTTATACATGTGTTCCACTTACTTTCCTGGCAGAAGCATTTGATGGGGAATGTGAATACAGTAAAGATACGCTGACAGCTGTTCTTACGTTGAAAGATGGACGAAAAATGCAATTCGCAAGAGGAAGCATCGGATGCGTTACAGACCAGGAACTGACAGCGATGTACTGTGAAGCACTGCATCGTGATGGAGAACTGTATGTTTCCGCTGAGTGGTTTGCAAAGTATGCATATAATCTTCAGGTATCAGAATGTGACGGAGTTATTTACATCACGGATCATTTCAGCGAATTGTCATTGAATATGGCAGATCTTATACGTGATATTTTAAATGATAAAGCTGTTCCTGATAATTATGATGAGATGATATAGAAATCAGATAACAGATGAAAGGAGATAACAGATGGAAAGAGAAATGAGAGTCAGACCGGGAACACCGGATGATGATAACAGAGAGTATCTTCCGGAAAAAATCAAAAATTCCGATATTGTAGTAAATGAAAACGGGAATAATTCACAGCCATATCCTGAACGATTGAAAGAATATAAAGAAGTACTTGCAGATGGAGTGGAGGATATCTGGTATGAGTATGTACCGGAAGGTTATGATCCTTCAAAAAAAACACCATTGATCGTTTCCATGCATGGAGGACTGATGACAGGCTGGGGGCAGGCAATCTATACTTCCTGGACAATGGTTGCAGACAGAGACAATGTGATCATTGTATTCCCAAATGCACACAGCAGAAGACTATGGACACTGGAAGCAACCGAGGAGGAGATTGAGGCAAATGTGAATGGACCGGAAGAACTGCGGATGAACTATGCAAAGCCTGACAGAGAAGACAATCATGATATTGCATTTGTGTTAGCATTGATCGAGAAGATCAAATCAAAATATAATATTGATGAAGAGCGTATTTTTATGCAGGGTATGTCAAATGGAAGTATGTTCACAACGCAGTTTGAAAAATATTATGGAAATATTCTTGCAGGAGGGTCCGGTGCGGGTGGCTCGATTGTTAATCTGAAATTATTTTATGATAAAGACTGGAATGTTATCAATAAGGCAGGTGCACTTCCGGTCTGGGAAACAAAACCGGAAAAAAATGGACTTCCGCCATGGTGCGAATACAGTGAAGCTATTACTTATAAGTACAGCAGACTTTACTGGATGAAAGTAAACGGATGTGTGACAGATCCGGAGATCAGTATTATCGGAGAAGACAATATGGCATTCTATAAAGGAGAGAAAGCCGATATGGTCTATACAGATATAAAAAACAGAGACCATGGAAATGCCTTTGATGAAGCTGTTTTAGTATGGGATTATCTGTTCTCCGGATACCGCAGAAAAGCGGATGGAACACTTGTGGATATGGGATCCCGTATTCCTAGAAAGGGAGACGCATTTAATATTGCAGTTGCGGATGGATGTAAAAAAGCACTCTTTTGTAACAGAAAAACCGAGATGAAAGCAAATGCAATCAAATGGCAGAAATTAAAATATCATGGGTTAAATGGCGGTACAAAAGTCAGAGGTGAATACATCTGTGTGCCACTTTCTTTCCTTGCGGAGGCATTTGGAGCAGCATTCGAAAGCAGTGAACACGGACGGGATGTGACATTGACATGGGAGAACGGAAAAACTGCACAGTTTGCGGAAGGAAGCATTGGATGTGTCTTAAATAATGATATGAGATCAATGTACTGTGAAGCATTATACCGCGAGGGTGAACTGTGTGTTTCCATTGAGTGGTTTGCAAGATTTATCATGAATAAAACCGTTTCTGTCTGCAATGGTGTTGTTTATGTGACGGATCACTTTGCAGAGCTTGGACAGTTCATGGCTGACCTGATCCGTGATATGTTAAATGATGATCCTGGAATTGTACCATTGGACTGATCATGAGGCAGGAGGAAAAACAAATGAACAAACAGGTAAGAATCCTTCCGGGAACACCGGATGATGCAAACCGGGAATATTTACCGGAAAGAATAAAAACAACAGATATTGTAGTAAATGAAAATGGAAACAATTCAATCGTATATCCAGAGCACTTGCAGGAATTTCACGGAGTAGTGGCAGATGGACTGGAGGATGAATGGTATGAATATGTGCCGGAAAGCTATGATCCATCAAGACCGGTTCCACTTGTAATAGGACTTCATGGTGGTTTGATGACAGGATGGGGGCATGCTGTTTATACCTCATGGACGCTGGTGGCTGACAGAGAAGGATTTATCTGTCTTTTCCCCAATGCACATGAAAAGAGAATGTGGACTGTTGAAGGCGTATTTGAAACATTCAGACAGGAGGATGCACCGGATCTTCCGATTGTACTTCCACCTGAGAATATGGACGACAATCATGATATTAAAATGATACAGGCACTGATCGCAAGGATGGAAGAAAAATATAACATTGATAAGGGGCGTATTTTTATGCAGGGCATGTCAATGGGGAATATTATGACAGGCCAGTTTGCGAGAAATTATGGACAGATTCTTGCCGGTGCGGCAGGCTCCGGCGGTCCATGCGAACCATTCAATCTTTATGATGAAAGCGGTAAAATAAAAAATAAAGCAGGACATATGGCTATCTGGCAGTCGAGACCTGAAAAAAATGGTCTTCCACCAGGAAAAAGTTATGATGAGTTTTATGTAAACAAATGGAATCGTATTTATTGGATGCGCATCAACGAATGCGATCCAGTTCCACAGATAAAGATTATCGGAGAAGATAATTTTGCATTTTATAAGGGCAGAAAAGCGGATCTTGTATATCTGGATATAAAAAACAGGGATCATGGACAGACACTGGATGAAGCGTTCCTTTACTGGGATTATCTGTTTTCTGGAATCAGAAGAGAAGAAGACGGAAGCATCACGCAGACAGAAACAATTTTGCCGAGAACCGGTGATACATTTGCATTTGCAGTTGCAGACGGTTTTGATAAAGCGTGGCTTTCCAACAGGGTAATATCAATGAAAGAGAAAGCCATTATGTGGAATAAATTAAAATATCATGGTCTCCAGGGAGCTGAAAAAATCAGAGGAAGTTATTTGTGTGTACCACTTTCTTTTCTTGCAGAAGCAACGGGAGCCGGGTATGAGTCAGAGGAAGACGGAGCAGTTGTGATCCTGAAATTAAAAGATGGCAGAAGACTTCAGTTTGCAAGAGGAAGTATTGGATGTGTGATTGATAACACAGTGCGCAGCATGTATTGTGAGGCATTGTGGAGAGGAAAAGAACTGCTTATTTCAGTGGAATGGTTTGCAAAATATATATGCAATTTTCAGCTGTCGTCCTGTGATGGGATGGTATATGTTACGGATCACTTTACGGATTTATCTGCCAATATGGTTGATCTGATCAAAGATCTGTTTAAGGGAGAAGCTGTACCGGAAAACTTTGAAGAGCTAATGTAGAATAATCATAATAAATGCAGGAGGAAAAAGCAAAAATGTGGAAACTGGGAAAAATAACTGCAAAAACGCATATTGGAGATTATGGACAGATTGTAGATTCTTTTGTGCTTTTATTGAAAGACACTTGTTGTGAAGAAGTAAAGATGACAAACGGGACAGATTTTATTTTAGAAAAAAATTATAATGACCTTACCGGCAAAGTAAATGCAAAGGGTGTGACAGAAATCAGCATCTGTGAGACAGAAGAAGGTACGGAAGTTGAACTGATACTGGATCCGTTTGTCTACCGCTATGATTTTAAAGTGACAGGAACCATTGCAGGAACAGAAGTTTCTTTTACAAGGGCAGATATAGATAAAGTCTGGATCAAAGATATGGATCAGTTTGTGGCATATGAAGAAAATGGTGTGCACTATCGTATGTATGAGCCGGAATGCATGGGTAAGAGGCCGTTGGTATTGTTCCTTCATGGAGGGGGAGAATGCGGCGAAGACAATGAACTTCAGCTGACAGGAACACTCGGTGCACTGCGTCTGGCGGAGAGATGGTCGGATATGTACATTATGGCGCCACAGGCACCATCCGGAAGCCTGGGAATGCAGGAAATGTTCGAAGTGATGAAAAAAAGAGGAAACCCATTCAGTGCAGATATGGGAATCACACCGTTTTCTTTGAAAGGTGAACGTGGATGGAACCGTGATTATGTTGCAAAAGTAACAGATATTATAAGAAAAATGATTTCAGATGGAAAAGTGGATGAAAACCGTGTTTATCTTATAGGCATGAGTATGGGAGGAGGAGGTGTGCTTCAGACACTTTCAGTGGCACCGGATATATTTGCGGCGGCGGTACCGATCTGCCCAAGCATGAATGGAGAAAGCTATGCAAATCTTCTTCATTTACCGAAAGTTCCGGTATGGATTGCATCTGCCTATATGGATCACCAGCACAGCAGACATGCGTTTATTCTTAATGCATGCAACAAGCTATGGCAGGAAGGAAGAACAGATGTAAAATTTACATTGTATACACAGGAAGAACTTGCAAAATATGGAATCGGAACAACAGAAGGACTTACATCACAGGAGATCGATGCGGAGAATCATAATAGCTGGATCCTTGCACTGCACAACGAGAATGGAATTTTAGACTGGATGATCTCTCATCAGAAAAATAAGGAGAAATGCTAATATGAACTTTGAAAAACTGACAGAATATCTGGATTCACTGGAAGAAAAATATGGAATTCCGGCAAATGACTGTAAAGTGACAAAAGAACATGAAGTGATTTACCGGAAAGTAACCGGACATGCGGATTATGAGAAGAAAGTCCCGCTGACAGCCAGTCATATGTTCCGACTGTTTTCAGCAACAAAACTTTTTACAATGACAGCGGTACTCCAGCTTGTGGAGCAGGGAAGACTGGGATTGTATGATAATTTGACAAACTATCTTCCAGAGTTCGGAAGCCTGTTTGTTGCAGATAAATTTGAATTTAAATTTCCAATACACTGGCCACAGGCAGGAGAACCATGTCATCTTGCACACAATCAGATACGTATTATCGATCTGATGACAATGACAGCAGGATTATCTTATGATACCGGCGCAAAAGAATTAATGGAGATTAAAGAAAAAAGCAATAATCAGGCAGGTACAAGAGAAGTTGTTGCAGAGATGGCAAAGATGCCTTTGATCTATGAGCCACAGACCAGATGGTCCTACAGTCTCGGACATGATGTCCTTGCAGCTGTAGTAGAGGTTGTCTCCGGAATGAAATTTTCAGAGTATCTTAAGAAAAATATTTTCGAACCGCTTGGAATAAAGGATATGTACTTTCACTGGGAGGGAGAACTCGAAAAAAGAATCTGTGCCATTTATATGGGTGAGTTTGGATCGGATAAGATCAGACCGGATGACGGGTCTATGAGTGATGGTTTTAAAATTACAGAGAACTACGAGAGCGGTGGTGCCGGACTGGCTGGTACGGTAGATGCATACAGCCTTTTTGCAGATGCTTTGTGCAATGGTGGTGTCGGAGTAACCGGTAAAAGGATTCTTGGAGAAAAAATGATCCGGTTATTTATGACTGGATATACAACAGGCATCATGCAGGATGATTTTGTAGGGACAGGGAAGAAGGGATACCGGTACGGACTGGGAGTCAGAGTGTTAAATGATGCAGCAGAATCGAAATCACCGGTAGGAGAATTTGGATGGGATGGAGCGGCCGGAGCCTATGTTATGATCGATCCGGTCAACCATATCAGTATTTTCTATGCACAGCACATTGTAGGATTTCCAAAAGTTTATTCAGAGATACATCCGGTGATCCGGGATCTTGTTTATGAAGCACTGGAAAAGTAAATTTTCTGCTAAAAAAAGAAAGATAAAAAGAACTGGACAGATATCTGTCCGGTTCTTTATAATGAAAGAATAAAATTCTGGCAGAAAATATTTCGGAATTGCAGAAAAGGAAAAGGGTATAAATATGGCGACCATAGTTGATGTGGCAGAATATGCCGGAGTATCTGTGGCAACAGTGTCAAGGATGATGAACAGCCCGGATGTTGTCAGTGAAAAAACAAAAAAGAAAATTCATAAAGCAATGCAGGAGCTGCATTATCAGCCTAATGCCATGGCAAGAGCACTTCAGCAGAAAAAGAGTAATATTATTGGATTAGTACTGCCATATATAAATTATGCTTTTTTCAGTGAACTTACAGATGCAGTGGAAGAAAGCTGCCATGAGCATGGATATAAGTTAATGCTTTGCAAGTCAGGAGAACATCAGGAAAGAGAACAGGAGATGTTTTCTATCCTTCAGGCGAATAAGGTAGATGGAATTCTTGTCTGCAGCCGTTTTGGTGAAGCTGATGTTTTCAAAAATTATGAATTCCCAGTAGTGAGTATGGAAAGGGAGATAGAAGGGATTACATCGATCATGGCAGATGATTATGCCGGTGGGAGAATGGCTGCAAGAGAGCTGACCACATGTGGAAGCAGGCATCCGTTGATCATTGGTTCCAGAGTGCCGGAGTATCTGCCTGGTACAGACCGTATCCGCGGGTTTGAAGAAGAATGTGCAAAAGCCGGTGCAGTTCCGGAAATATGTCTGGTTGAGAATATACTTATGGGAAAAAAAGCTCTCAAAAAAGTTTTTTTTGACTATATGGAAAGAAATCCGGAAGTGGATGGTATTTTCTGTACCAGTGACATGATCGCGGCACAGCTTTTTAGCGGAATGTCTGTTCATGAAACAGATTTATACCGTAAAATCCCTGTGATAGGATTTGATGGCTTTGAAATTGCAGAATGGATGGATCTGAGTACGATATCACAGCCAATCCAGGAAATGGGTGAATGTGCAGTGGAAATGCTGATCAAGAAGATTGAAGGGAAAATCGCACCGGAGAAACTGACATTACCGGTGAAATTGATACAGCGGGCAAGTACAGAATGTTTTCATGGAAAGCAGGAAAAATAATAAATAAAAAGAATGAGGCTGTCTTTACAAAGGCAGCCTCATTCTTTTTTGCTTATCAGCCTTTTACAGAACCGACTGTAATACCTGCAACAAATGATTTCTGGAAGAAAGGATATGCAACCAGAACAGGGATAATGGCAATGACAGCAAGTGCCATTCGGATACTGATACTAGGAAGATCCGCAGTAACAATACCGGATCCCGTGCTGTGTGTCTGCAGGAAAGCAACGTTTGAAATAACGGAATTCAGATAATTCTGAATTCCATAGAGATCACGTCTTGACTGAATGAAATAAATTCCATTGGTCCAGTTGTTCCAGTATGCAATAGCAGACATAAGACCAATGGTTCCAATGATCGGTTTGGACATTGGAACAACGATCCTTACAAGATTCTGGAATTCATTTGCACCATCAATCATGGATGCCTCGATAACTTCCATTGGAACGTTTGTCATAATATAGGTACGCATCATGATAACATAGAATGCATTCATTAAAAGGTAAGGAACGATCATCGCAGCCAGTGTGTCTGTAATATGAAAAACATTTGAATAAATCAGGTAAGTCGGAACAAAACCACCATTGAAAAGCATTGTAAAGAAAAGGAAAAAGGAAATCCATTTCCGCCCAGGAAGGTCTTTTCTGGAAAGTGGGTAGGCAAATAGCAAAGTCATAACAAGGTTTATAACAGTACCTATACCGGTTATAAGAAAACTCATGCCATAAGCACGAAGAATATTTTCTTTGATTGCCCAGATATATTTATAGGCTGCAAGCGTAAAACCTCTTGGAATGAAAGAATATCCATACTTGGTAAGGTCTGCTTCTGAACTGAAAGAGCTGGCAATCAGAAGAATAAATGGAAGAATGCAGCATAATGTGAGTAAAACCATGATGACATTCATTGTAATACGAAAAGCTTTATTTTTATAAATCATAATGATACCTCCGGTTATTAGAACAGCGCGCTGTCTTTATCAATTTTAGAAACAATCATATTGGCTATAAAGATACAAATAAATCCGAGTACAGACTGAAGGAAGCCTGCAGCGGTAGAACGGCCGATGTCGTTCAGCTCGAGCAGACCACGGTATACATAAGTATCAATAGTCTGGGTTGTTGAGTATAGCAGACCGCTGTTCATAGGTACCTGATAGAATAAACCAAAGTCAGAGTAGCAGATACGTCCTACTGCCATTAATACGAGTGTGATGATCGTAGTTTTTAAAGCAGGGAGCGTAATAAATCTGATCTGATCCCAGATGCCTGCACCATCTACAACAGCTGCTTCGTAGTACGATTTGTCAATACCGATCAATGTTGAATAGTAGAGGATGGAACTATAACCGAAGGACATCCACAGATACACAATTGTGATGATGACCGGCCAGTATTTAGCGTTGTTATACCAGCTGATCTTATCAAGGTGTAATGCCGGAAGGACAGTCATATTCATAAAACCATTATTGCCACTTAAGAAGGCATACACAATGTAGCTGATGATAACAGTAGACAATAAGTAAGGAATCAGAATAATTACCTGACTGAACCGCTTGAAAAATTTTTTGCGGATACTATCCAAAGCAACAGCAGTTATAATTCCCATCAGATTTCCGAAGAATATAAATGCCAGATTATAAAAAATTGTATTCCGGAAGAAGATAAAAGCATCTTTGGTGGTGAACAGATATTTGAAGTTTGATAAACCTGTCCACGGACTCTGGAACAGACCTACATTATAGTTTACCTTCTTAAAGGCGAGTGCCAGACCGGCCATAGGGAGATAATTATTTATAATGAGGTAGGCTGCACCAGGCAGCAGCATGAGATAGAGCGGCAGATAACGTTTTGTTTTTGCCCAGTTTGTTTTCTTTTTCATAGTAAAATCTCCTTTTTAATTGATAGAGGAAGGCATCCCCCAATATTTGATGATACCAATTTATCATCAATATGCACAAACAATCTATCATTTTTCTGACATGAACTGTCTCTTTTCTGATGAAACAATGAAACTACATATTTAAAGTGACATAATGACGAAAAATAAAAAATAAAATGTTAGAAATTTGATGAATTGTGACAGAAAAATGATAGAGCAGAAAAAATAAAGTTGTTATGATAAAGGCACAAAAACAAAGTGATTGGAAGGAAAAACCAACACACAAATCACAATTTTCTTCGGGATAAAGGAGGAGTACTATGAAGAAAAGATTAATTTCAATGCTTCTTACAGCAGGAATGCTTGTATCACTGGTAGCAGGATGCGGAAGCAAAGCAGAAACACCTGGTGCATCTGGGGATGGTAATGCAGCAGGAACGGAAACGGCATCCACAGATGGGGAATATCCGGTGATCAGAGTTCCATATTCAATCGTATTTGACTCTTTTGATGCTGATAAAGTAGAAGATGCATTAAATGAGATCATGAGAGAAAAAGCAGGAGCTGAAATTGAACTGGTCGGCATCGAATTTGCCAATTGGTCTACACAATTGAACCTTATGTTGACAGGTGGGGAGAATTCTCTGGATATATTCAGTTCTTTCTGGTATACATCTGTAAACAATCTGGCAGCAAACGGACAGGCAATGCCGTTAGATGATCTGTTAAAGTCTGACGGACAGGGTATCTTGGATCTTTATGACGGATTAGAAGATTATTTGAATTGTGGCAAGATTGATGGTCAGATTTATGGTATCCCATGTATCTATGCATGGAGTTCAGAGAACTTATATCTTTGCAGAACTGAGGATGCAGAAGCAGCTGGTATTGACTGGAATACAGTCAATGATCTTGACAGCATGACAGATGCAATGATCACATTAAAGAAAGCAAATCCGGATAAATACTTTATTCCTGGATCTACTGATCCTTATTGGATTCCAAAGAGCATTGACTACTTTGGTGATACAAATTACCTTGGAGTATTAACAGATCCGACACACAGCACAACAGTTGAAAATTATTATGAGTCTGATTATTTCAAAAACTTCCTGGAACATGTAAAAGTATGGAAAGAGAATGATATCTTCAGTCCGGATCCATTAAGCAATAATCAGCCAACCTTAATGAGCATTAACCTTGGTATTGCAGATGGCACTCCTGGTTATTCCTGGGATGCAGCAAGCTCCATTCCTAGTACCGGTGTTCAGAATGGTATGGATGTAGTCGGTTCAGCAATTACCGAGCCACTTGCAACAACAGGTGATGTTACAACTTATATGTGGCATATCAGCCCATTCTGCAAGAATCCGGAAGCAGCTATGAGAGTTCTGAATGTATTATTTACAGACCCGGAAGCAGCTCAGATTGCAGCAAACGGATTGGAAGGACTGGAATATGAACTTGACGAAAATGGTCAGATGATGTATCCAGAAGGAAAGACAATGGCTGATATTGGCTGGCCTGCAGCAAGCATGGCATACTGGCCGAATGTAACTCTGTGCAAGACCTGGAACTATGAAGCAGAAGATATTTATGATCAGATGAAGAAGAAAAATGAAAATGCTGAAAAATCCCTTGCACTTGGATTCCAGTTTGATTCCAGCAAAGTTGCAGATCAAGTAACTGCATGCGCGAACGTTGTTGCTCAATACTATGCACCACTTATGTATGGAGAAGTAGATATTGATTCTACGCTTGAAGAGTTTAACAAACAGCTTTATGCAGCTGGACTTCAGGACATTATCGATGAAAAACAGGCACAGTTAGATGCATGGTTAGCATCCAGATAAGGCATAAAATGAAATAGAAGTTAAACCTGGGGAGGGAAACCATTTGGATTCTCTCCCTATTTTAAAAAAGGAAAATTTATGAATCAGAATATGACAACAGAACCGACAAAACTTTGGAACAGACAGTATATCTTGGTACTTTTATTAAATACATTAAACGCATTTTCTTTTTATATGGTAGTGACAATCTTATCAAAATACCTGGTGAGTATCGGAATCTCAATTGCAACAGCAGGCGTGATCGTAGGATTGTTTTCAATTACATCTCTTTGCTGCAGACCATTTAGTGGTCTGCTTGCAGACAGACTGAGCAATGTAACACTATTAAAATGGAGTAATATTTTAATGGGAGTAGGTCTTCTGGGATTCGTATTTGTTACGAATCCGGTATTGATTGTGGTATTCCGCATCATTAACGGAATTGGATTTGCATTCAGCGGAACTTGTCAGATCGCTCTTGCTTCGAAGTATATTCCAAAAAACAAAATGGGAGAAGGAATTGGTTATCTTGGACTCGGCATGGTCATCGGATCAGCGGTTGCTCCCGGGATTGGTGTTACCATTTCTGAAAATCTTGGAATGAGAATGACATTTTTAATGTCTGCAGTGCTTACAGTAGCTGCACTTGTTATTTTATGTCTGTTCCATGAAGAAAAAAAAGAAAACAAAGAAAAGAAAAAAATCGTGTTCAGCGATATTCTTGCAGTGGAAGCACTGCCTTATACAATTGTAGCAGGTTCTTATTCTTTTATTAACGGAATTATTGCATCGTATTTAGTTATGTATGCAGATGAGCTTGGAATCAGTGGAGTGAGCGTTTATTTCACGGTATGTGCAGTTGTGTTATTTATTGTAAGACCATTTTCCGGAAAGCTGATGGATAAAAAGGGAATTCGGGTCACAGTACTTCCAGGACTGGTACTGACAGCAAGTTCCATGTTTATTCTTGGAAGAAGCACATCATTAATCCTGATCCTTATCACAGGCGTGCTGCGTTCTGTTGGGCAGGGAGCTGCACAGCCTTCTTTGCAGGCAGGATGTATTAATAAAGTTGGAACCGGGCGCAGTGGCGTGGCAACAAGTACCTACTATCTTGGTGGTGATATTTTCCAGGGTATTGGACCAATGATCGGTGGAGCAGTGATCGGAGCGGTTGCAGGAATCACAGGGTACCGTACTTTATTTGACCTGAGTGGAGTCCTGATGTTGTGTGCACTTGTATTTTTCATTTTTGTAACAGGAAAGGAAAAGTAAAATGGAAGCAGAAAAGGCGTTAGAGAGAATCACACCGGAAGAGGCAGGAATTTCAAGCAGACAGGTAAAAAAATGCATTGAAGAATTGATGCATGAGAATACGCAGATGCATGGCTTTATGGCTGCACGTCACGGTAAGGTATTCGCGGAATGCTGGTGGGCTCCTTTCAATTCTGAAATGGTACATAGCAATCATTCTTTTGGAAAAAGTTATACTGCAACAGCAATAGGCATTGCAGTAACAGAAAAAAAGCTTTCGCTGGATGAGAAAATGGTTGACATCTTTAAAGATGAAATCGAGGAAAGAAAAATTTGTGTACCGGAATTAACAAAGAAGATTACTGTGCGCCATGTACTTTCCATGACAAATGGGCATGCGGCAAATCCTTCGATAGAGGGGGACTGGATCGCAAATTATTTTACAGCAGCGATAGAATATGAGCCTGGCACCAGGTTTTTATATAATACATCAGGAGCATGTATGCTTGCGGCAGTAGTGAAGAAGAAGACCGGTGAGAATGTAAAGGATTATCTTACTCCAAGACTATTTGAAAAAATAGGGATTAATGCGGAGCGATTTGTGTGGTTAAAATGGCCAAATGGAATTGATGCGGAGCCGGCTACGTTTGCCACAACAGAAGACAATCTGCGTCTGGCGATTCTGTATATGAATAATGGAAGATGGAATGGCGAACAGATTGTTTCAGAAGAATTTATCCGCGAGGCACTTTCTGTCCAGATCACGACCGATAAGGCACCGGAACAGAAAGACGGCAGATGTGGGTATGGATATCAGCTTTGGGCGTGTAGTATTCCGGGTGTATACCGGTTTGATGGTGGACAGGGACAATATGGAATCATCTGGCCTGAAAAAGAACTTTGTGTTGCAGTACATGAGGGCGGGATATCACCTTATGGTCCGCAGGAAACTTTAGATGTGTTATATGAGCAGCTGCTTCTTCAGACAGAGGATGAAAGCCTGCCGGAAAATATGGCAGCTTATGATGAACTCGTTAGATTTGAAAAGAGTCAGAAAATTGAAAAAGACAAAACAAATAAAATACAGCCAGATGAAAATTTTGGAGGAGTATACAGAGTGATCTCCGGGGATGCAGATCCATGGATCGGAATGGCACCGCCTGGTGGAAAAGATTTTTTTGCAATATATCGGGATCCATCAAAGCAGGAAGAGATGACAGCTTTCTCATTTGAATTTGGATTAAACCATTGTATTTTCAGAGTGAATAAAGATACTGTTTTTAGAGCTTCCATGGATGGGGAACTGATCTTAAGGGAGACAGATAATGTATTTCCACAGTTAAAAAATTATTGTGCAACTGCAAGATTTGTGAAGCCATATATTCTGGAGATCCGGATTCACTGGGTGAACAGCTGGGCAGAAACAAAAATGAGATTTGAGTACCAGAAGGGAATTATGAAAATCACATCTATGAAACTCAGACTGAATGAGGAAGATAACTGGCTTGTTTCCCGTGGAGAAGCAATAAAAGTGGAGGAGAGATAAAATGGGTTTACTACGATTTAGTTACCGCTCGGAAATATTGAGCCTTCATACAAACATTACGGTCACATTGCCATCAGAAGAACTGACGTATTATCCATTAACGGATATAAAAAGAGAAGAAGGGGTTGCTGCAAGAAGAAAGTGGGAATACCGGGACGGAATGAAATTCCAGACGGTATATCTGCTTCATGGTGGCGGGGATGATGATACCTGTGTTGTCAGGAAATCAAATATTGAGCGTTATGCGGAAGAAAACTGTGTAATGACAGTGACTGCACAGGCAAACGACAGTTTCTTTATGGATACACAGTATGGATATAAATATTTTACGTTTCTAACGGAAGAACTGCCGAAAGTGATCCAGACCATGTTCCCATCTTCCCCAAAGAGAGAAGATAATTTTGTGGCAGGCGTTGCAATGGGAGGAAATGGCTCCCTGGCACTGGGATTGAAAAGACCGGATCTGTATGCGGCATGCGTAGATCTTTCCGGAGGAATCGGATGCAGCGTGGATACAGACGCTTTCATAGATGAGGTACGCACTCTTAAGATGGAAAGGCTGCAGAGTACATTTGGTGATCCGGACAAATTAAGGGACGGACAATATGATCTTGGCGGATATGCAAGAAGAGCCGTTGAAAATGGAACAAAACTCCCGGATATTTATATCGCAGTTGGCGAAAATGATTTTATACGTGATGTTGTGCGTAAAGACAGGGATGCATTGATTTCCAGTGGAATCCCAATCCATTATGAGGAGGTAAAGGGATATACACATGACTGGAATTTCTGGGATCCTTATTTGAAAAAGGCACTTTCAGAGTGGCTGCCATTGAAGAGAGAACCAATATATTTGCAGGGCTAAGAGGAGGATTAAGAAGATGAAGATTAATTTACTTCCAGGAATTCCTGATGATGATAACAGGGATTATTTGCCGGAATACTTAAAAGACAGCGAGATTGTTGTCAATGAAAATGGAAATAATTCGCAGGTCTATCCCAAAAGGCTGGAGGAGAAAAAAGGGGCTCTTGTGGATGAGTTTGTAGACACCTGGTATCAATATGTTCCGGAATCTTATAATCCGGAGAAAAAGACACCGGTTGTTTTTTCCATGCACGGAGGGCTGATGACCGGATGGGGACAGGCAGTGTATACGTCATGGACGCATGTGGCTGACAGAGAAGGATTCATATGTGTCTTTCCCAATGCACAGCTCCGCAGATTCTGGACAATCGAATGCGAGGATAAATTATATGAGGAATTGTCTGCACCAAATGGAGAGGGAATTTATATGAACCCGGTTCCTCCAATTGATGAAAATCATGATGTACTTGTAGTGTTTGCATTGATCGAAAAATTAAAGAAGGAATACAATATTGACGAAGAGCGCATTTACATGCAGGGAATGTCCTGCGGCAATGCGATGACAACAATGATGGCAAGACATTTCGGTAATAAATTTGCTGCGATGGAAGGCTCAGCAGGACCTGGAACAATGGGACTTATGTTCAGGGAAGATGGGACACCAAACAATGATGCGGGACCGCTTCCAGTATTGCAGACAAGAATGGAAAACGACGGAACACCACCTGGAAGTACAGATAGTCCGCTTGACATTGTAGCAGGAAACCGCGATTACTGGCTGATCGTAAATCAGTGTAAAGAGCTTCCTGTGATAAAACTGGATGGCGAAAATAACTATGCTTTTTATAAAGGGAAAAAAGCAGATTATATATTCCGTGATGTAAAGAACAGGGATCATGGACAGACATTTGATGATGCAGAAATCTGCTGGGATTATCTGTTTTCCGGAACAAGAAGAAAGGCAGATGGATCCATTGAGTATATGGAAACTATTGAAAAAAGAGAAGGAGACCGGATCAATTATGCAGTAGAGGCAGACAGCAGATATGCGTGGGTGAACAATAAGAAAACAAAGCTGTCAGCCCCAACCTTTGAGTGGAAGAAGTTAAAATATCATGGTCTTGGCGGTGATGCTTTGGTACGTGCAACTTATACTATGGTTCCGGTTACTGATCTTGTGGAAGCATTTGGAGGATCTGTTATCTGTGAAGCAGGAAAAGTTTATGCAAATATGAAGAATGGAAAAAAACTCCAGTTTGCAAGAGGATGCATAGGATGTACGATAAATGACCATGTGCGCTCTATGTTTATAGAGTCAGTTGAACGGGAAAATGTACTGTTTATATCTGCAGAGTGGTTTGTGGCAGAAGTGATGGGACTTCAGTATTCAAAATGTGGAAGTATGATTTATGCAACGGATCATTATAGTGTCCTGTCTGCACATATGGAACGTCTTTTACATGATATTTTAAAGAGTGATGGCCTATAGATAATTGTCCAAGGGCAAAAAATGCAGAGAGGAGGATAGAATGTGGATAAAAAAATAAAGTTAATACCGGGAATCTGTGATACAAAGAACCGGCATTATCTTCCAGAGAAACTTTTGGATGGAAAAACGACAGTAAATGAAAATGGAAACAACTCCCAGGTTTATCCGGAAAATTTAAAAGAGTACAGGGCGGTGCTTGCAGATGATATAGAAGATGTCTGGTATGAATATGTTCCCAACTCTTATGATCCAGGGAAAAAGACACCTCTTGTAGTCTCTATGCATGGAGGATTGATGACCGGCTGGGGACAGGCAGTTTATACTTCCTGGACACTTGTGGCAGACAGAGAAGGTTTTATTGTAGTATTTCCGAATGCAGCATCAAAAAGAATGTGGATGATGGAATGCGACTGGGAAAAAGTCATAGAGACATTGGGACAAATTTCAGGTGACGTTCCCTTGCTTCATAAGCCGGAAAATCATGTAGAAGATTATCATGATGTGAAAAAAACAGTAAAGTTAATTGAAAAGATGAAGGAAAAGTACAACATTGATGCCGGAAGGATCTATATGCAGGGAATGTCAATGGGAAATGCCATGACAGGCCAGTTTGCACGATATATGGGAAGTATTCTCGCCGGTGCAGCAGGATCAGGGTGCCCAACTAATTCAAAATTGCTGTTTGATAACAGACATGAGGTAATCAATCAGTCCGGACCTCTTGATATCTGGCAGTCAAGGCTGGAACTCGACAAGGTTCCACCACACTACAGGGAAGGAGATCACGAGACTATCCGGTATAATCTGGAGTACTGGAATCTGGTAAACGGATGTGATGCACTTCCACAGATTGGTATTCGTGATGAGTATAATTTTGCATTTTATAAGGGAAGTCAAGGCAATAATGTACTGATGGATGTAAAAAACAGGGATCACGGACAGACTTTTGATGATGCTGAACTGGTATGGGATTATCTTTTTTCCGGATGTTATAAAGATGAAAGTGGCAGGCTGCACCACAGTGAACCAAGAAAAAAATGGTGTGTGGACGAAGTGAATTTTGCAGTTGCAAAAGATTGCAGAAAAGCCTGGGTAAACAATGGTATCATGGAACTCCATAAACCATGCTTCTTCTGGGAAAAAATAAAATATCACGGATTAAATGGAAATGCGATTGTCCGTGGTTCATACGCTTATATTCCGGTAAGTTCTCTCGCAGAGATTTTTCATATGAGGCTTAAGACAGAGGAAAATGGAAGAGTTGCATATTTATGTGGTGCACCACAGATTGGAAAAATTATTTCAGAAGAAGTGGAAGAAATCCAGTTCGCAGAGGGAAATATTGCCTGCATAGTCAATAATTCTGTGGAATCGATGTATGCAGAAGCAGTGATGAAAGAGAATGAACTGTGTGTTTCCCTGGAATGGTTTGCCAGAAGATTTTTAAAATTAAGCGTGTCAGAGTGTGATGGAGTTGTTTATGCTACAGATCATCCATCACGGATTTCATGGCATATGGCAGATCTGATCCGGACATATCTTACATAGGAGGAGACCATGGCATTAAATCATATTACATTTTATTCAAAATTGATGGAAATGGAAATGGGGATCGACGTGATCATCCCGGAAAATAAGTGGGGATATTCTCTTGCAGAGCGTCCGAAAGATTACAAATATCCGGTGCTCTGGCTTTTATGTGGCGGTGGGTTTGATTATACAGACTGGCAGAGATATACAGCAATTGAGTTATATGCGGCACAGGCTGGAATTGCAGTTGTGATGCCAAGTGCCTATTATTCCGGATATATGGATACTATCCATGGAGATTATAAATATTTTTCTGTGATTACAGATGAGATATCTAAACTGGCTGTAAAATTATTTCCACTGTCAGAAAAAAGAGAAGACAATTTTATAGCAGGATTTTCCATGGGAGGTTATGGTGCATTCAAGTGGGCGATGCGCAATCCGGAAAAGTTCCGTTGCTGTGGTGTTTTTTCGGGACCGATAGGGATCGTTCCACATGAACCGGTACACTATAAAGAGAACGAGATTGGTCTGAGAGAAGACGAAAACGAGCCATGCCCGGAAGGATTTAAGACAATGATCGCAGCGTTTGGTTCTGCAAAAGACCGGCGAAATACGCCGGATGATAATTTCTATATGATTGAACAACATTTAAAAAAACATACAGATCTGCCAGAATTTTATATTTCTACAGGGCAGGAAGATGCGATTGCATTTGATAATTACAATCAGGCAGAATGGATGCATCAGGCAGGATTGGAATTTGTAGATATCAGGGATCATGGCAGACACAACTGGGAGTATTGTGATAAAAAGGTGAAAGAATTTCTGGAATGGATTCCATTAAAGAATGTATTTAAAATGGAGGAAGCATAAATGGCACACATAGAAATCCATGCATTATCAGTGAAACTGGCAGGAACTTTTGAGGCACATGTATTTTTCCCGGAACAGGAAGTGGAAAAGACAGAGGAAAAATTTCCGGTATTGTGGATGATACACGAGGATGGGACGGGAACCTTTGATTTGATGCGTCATGCGGCACTGATGGAAAAAATCGCAGAAGAGAAAAGAATGTTTGTAATTGCTCCGATGATAAGTCATTCGCTTGCAACCAATATGGCATTTGGCACAAAGAATGAAGACTTTCTTGTGGAAGAATGCCCGGAAATTTTCCGCTTTTTATATCCAGTCAGTGAAAAGAAAGAAGACAATTATATTTTTGGAATCCATACAGGTGCCTATGGTGCGGTAAAGCTTGCGATGAAGCATCCAGATGTGTATGCAGGATGTTTTGCTGTTAATGGCGAATTTGATATTGCCGGAAGATGCAAGGACAGTAAAAACCGGGAGGCAGGATTCAGACATCAGTCAGAGGAATCATTAAAAGCGGTATTCGGAGATCTTGACAAGGTATCTGGCGGACAGGAAGATATCTATCATCTGGCAGGAAATGCACAAATAAGGATAGAACTTTTCTGTAGTACAAAGCTTGACCGTTATAAAGATAATAAAAGGCTGGAAGAGGCAGACACATTTGTAACATTAACAGATGTTGATAAGACAGAGGATTTCCAGCAGATAGAAGAAATGATCCAAGCAGGAGCTGACAAAATTGTCAGATAAAATAGGGGGGATAACATATGAGCTTTCAGATAAATGACAGATTATACTGGCCGGAAGGAAAGAGAAAAGCATTCACGTTAAGTTATGATGATGGAATCGAACAGGATCGCAGGTTAGTACGGATGATGAATGAAAGAAAAGTCAGAGGAACTTTTAACCTGAACTCCGGACTGTTTGGAAGGAAAGGACGTGTGGCAGCGGGGAAAAAAGAAGTGGATCATATAAAAATACCTGCAGAGGAGATAATCAGGCTTTATGAAGACCATGAAGTTGCTGGTCATGGAGTAAATCATGAATCAATGTATGGGATGGATACAGCAAGATGTGCAGAAGAAATCTTAACATGCAGAAAAGAGCTTGAACAGATTACAGGAAGACCATTGACCGGTTTTGCATACGCATTTGGTGCTGTAGACGAGAATATTTTAAATGCTGTAAGGTTAAGCGGAATCTCTTATGCGAGAACAATCACATCTACCTATAAATTTGATATCCCACTGGATTTTTTGCAATGGAATCCAACCTGTCATCATGATGATGAAAGAGTCATGGAACTTGCAGATGCTTTTTTGTCAGATGATTTTTATTTTTCCATGTACAGTCCGGCAAAATTGTTTTATGTATGGGGACACAGTTATGAATTTGACCAGAACGATAACTGGGATCACATGGAGAAGTTGTTGGATAAAGTGGCTTTCAAAGATGATGTATGGTATGCAACGAACGGACAGATCCAGAGTTATGTAGATGCATACAGAAAGCTGATTTTTTCAGTAGACAGTACAAAAGTTTTTAACCCGACATGCACAAGCATATGGCTTGGTGGAATTTTCTCGGAGAAAACAGTTGAAGTAAAACCGGGGGAGATTACAGAACTGCTTCCGGCAATTGAAATGTAGAAGAAAATCCGGATGAAAGCATCTGGAAGATATATTATAAAATAACAGGAGGAGATTTATATGAATCAGTATGTATTTGAAGAAGAAAGACCGGTTGTGGACACAAAATGCGGAAAAATCAGAGGTATCACTTATGGTGGAGTGAATATTTTTATGGGAATTGATTATGCAAAAGCAAAAAGATTTCAGATGCCGGTTGAAATCGAACCTTGGGAAGGAATTAAAAATGCCTATCAGCATGGACCGATTTCAAAACAGGTTCTTAAATTAAAACCTTTTTACACCTACAGGGGACTTCACATGCTGGAGGAAGAAAGTGAAGACTGCCAGAACCTTAATATCTGGGCTCCAAAGGGAGGAGCAGAGAAAAAACCGGTATTTGTATGGATTCATGGAGGCGGATTCTTCGGAGGAAACGCATTTGAAGAATATTCCTTTGAAGGAGCGAACCTTGCAAGACATGGAGATATTATTTTTGTTTCAATCAACCACAGACTGAATATATTAGGACATTTAAATCTTGACCAGTACGGAGAAGAGTTCAAAGATTCCCCGAATGTGGGTATTGCTGATTTAGTGGTAGCAATGAAGTGGATTAATGAAAATATTGCTGCATTCGGAGGAGATCCGGAGAATGTTACAATCTGTGGACACTCTGGCGGTGGCGGAAAAGTACAGTGCCTTTTCCAGCTGAAAGATGCAGCACCATATTTCCAGAGAGGTATCGTATTAAGTGGAGCCAGATCCAATGAAGCGTATCACCTTGATGATGGAACAGCCAGTAGGGAAACAGCAAAGAAGATGATGGACTATCTTGGGATTAATAAAGATAACATTCAGAAAGTATATGATGTTTCTTATGAAGATTTATGCGAAGCACTTAAAGCTACTGGATCCAATCCTTTTGACTGGTCACCAGTGCCAAATGATTTCTTTCCGGGATTCCCGGCGGAAGTCGGATTAATGCCATTTTCAAAAGACAAACCGATCATCTATGGATCAGTACTTGGAGAAATGCCTACTGTAAAATTGACTTATGAAGAAAAACTGGCACTTAATGAGGACGAAGAAGGAAAGCTTGCATATTTGAAAGACCGTTATGGAGATTCCTGTGAAACACTCATGGAAATGTTCAGAAAAGCATACCCGGATCATGATATTTTAGATCTCGCATATATGGACAGCCGTTGCCGCCGTGCCGCTGTGAAATCAGTGAGAACACATATGAAAGCTGGCTGCAATAAGGTATATAACTTCCTTGCATCTTATACCGTTCCGGAAGGTGGACGTATACCAATCTGGCATGGAGGAGAAGTTGCCTATATTTTCAGAAATGAAGACAGGGTTTATGTACTCAATGAGGAAAAATATGGTCAGCAGTATTCTGAAACGCTCAGCACAATGGTACTTAACTTTGTAAGAAACGGAGATCCAAACTGTGAATATCTGCCACAGTGGCATCCATGCGAAGAAGACAGGATTAATACCATGATTATCGACAGGGAGTGCAGGGAGGTTACAAATCACGACCTTGAGCTTGTTGAATTATTTGATAAGGTTAATCCGAAATTTGTTCTAAATTTAGATTTAAAATAAAAAATGCAACTGTTTTACCATGCCGATGGCATGAATTGAGTACATTTACACTTGATATGCCGGCTGGTGAGAACAGTTTTTACCTAAACGGAAAAGGAACCGGACGAGTAAAGGAGACAAATGCGAAGATGAAATCAATTGCAGAAATCACAAAAAATATGACAGACTGGCAGCCACCGGTCATTCCGGAAAACATTGAACACGGCGATATGCCGGGAGATAAAGTTGAGATCGGCGAAGGACATATCAAAAAGGCGAATGTTATCTTTCAGGAGTTACTGCCAAAATTAGCAGAAGCTTCCGAGAAATCCCAGACAGGTAAAGTGGTGATCACGGTCTGCGGAGGTTCCGGAGTTGGAAAATCAGAGATCGCATCACTATTATCTTTCTATTTGAAAGAGGCAGGTATTGGAAGCTACACCCTGTCCGGAGACAATTATCCACACAGAATTCCTGTATACAATGATGCAGAGCGTCTTCATACCTTCCGTGAGAGTGCAATCAAAGGAATGGTAAAAGAAGGAACCTTTACAGCAGAGCGTTTTGAAGTGATCCATGAGTTCCAGAAAAATGGGGATGACGCCAATCCGAAACACACAGAGGAATATGACTGGTATGAGTCCTACTTAAGAAACGGAAAAGAAGGATTAAAAGGATACCTCGGAACAAATAACGAGATCGGATTCGACGAAGTAGAAGAGATCGTCAAAGAGTTCAAGGCAGGCACAGACGAGATCTGGCTGAAACGCATGGGAAGAGAAGATACCGAATTATGGTATGAAAAAGTAGATTTCTCCGAAATCCAGGTTCTCGTGATCGAATGGACACACGGAAACAGTGATAACTATAAAGGTGTGGACATCCCTGTTTTATTAAACAGTACTCCACAGGAGACACTTGCACACAGAAGAGCGAGAAACAGAGACGGTGCAACAGACAGCCCATTTACCATGATGGTACTGGAGTTAGAGCAGGCAATGTTAGAGCATCAGGCTCCAAAGGCCAAGATCATCATCTCAAAGAGCGGTGAACTGTTAAGCTATGAAGAGTACTGTAAGCAGATGGAGGAAGGAAGATAACCATGAACATCGGACCAATGTTAAATGCCTACCCGGACAGCATGGGCGGCACGTTAGATGATATCGCAGCATTTTTACAGAAACCGGAACTGAAGGATGTATTTTCTTCCTGTTATGTACTGCCGAGTCTGTTCCATACAGACTTGGACAGAGGGTTTTCTGTGATCGACTATTCTTTAAATAAAATGCTTGCATCCAGGGAAGCACTGGACAAATTAGAAGGACTTGGGATTGATTTAAAACTCGATTTTATCTTAAACCATGCATCGGTACTGTCAAAGCAGTTCCA
>CAKQXQ010000005.1 GCA_934292805.1 uncultured Roseburia sp.
CGCGGCTGAATTTATGGATGCCTGCCGGGAACTGTTTGAGTGTGGAAGAGATTCTTGTGATGATAACCTTATGAACCACATTTTACGATCCATGAATCAGTATATGGAAAAATATCCGGATGAAATCAAGGTTGGACTTGAATTTGCAGAATTAATATATGTATACGCTGTTGGTAAAATGGACAAAGACGCAATTTTAGAGGCATTAGAGGCGAAAAACTATTATAAAGACCGGATTATTGAATATTCGAAAGAAAAATATATAAAATCTTTGCAGCAATACATAGAGATTAATTCGCAGATATCTGAATTAGAGCGGGATGCATTAACAGGATTCAAAACCCGTAAGGCATATTACAAAGATATTGCAATCATCGAATGTGACGAGGAGATGTGTAACCAGCCGGTTGGCATCGCTTTTGCAGATGTGAATGGTCTAAAAAAAATCAATGACAATCTGGGACATGAAGCAGGAGATGAGCTGCTCGCAGCAATTGCGAAAAAAATCATAACCATATTCCAGGAGGCAGGCTGTTACCGTTTTGGCGGGGACGAATTTATCATTCTGTCATTCGATAAAAGCGAGACAGACTTTCAAAATAAGCTGCAAAAGCTTTCAAAGCTATGGACGGCTGAATGTTCGGCTTCCATTGGAAGTGTCTGGTTAGAACATGCAAAGGACATTGAAAAGAATTTGTCAGTTGCAGATGAGAAGATGTATGTGAATAAAAATTATTATTATAAAAATAGGTTTTAACTAAAAAGGTTAGAAAAATTTCAAAAAACCAGTTGACGTAATTCAATTGTTATGCTATAGTAACGAAGTATGCCGCACAGTGAGGTCTCAAATTCTGCGTATTTGCAGAAACCACAACTGGCGAGTAATGATAATAGGAGGTGCCATATGTACGCAATTATCGCAACAGGTGGTAAACAGTATAAAGTTTCCGAAGGTGATATCATTACCATTGAAAAACTTGGTGTTGAAGCTGGTGAGAAAGTAACTTTTGATCAGGTATTAGCAGTTTCTGACAACGGAATGAAAGTTGGAGCAGACGTAGCTAACGCAACTGTAGAAGCTTCTGTAGTGAAAGAAGGCAGAGCGAAAAAAGTTATCGTTTACAAGTATAAGAGAAAAACCGGTTATCACAAGAAAAACGGCCACAGACAGGCGTTTACACAGGTTAAGATCGAAAAAATTAATGCGTAATCGATAGGAAGATTGTTATGACAAAGATAACGATTTTCAGAAACCGGGATCAGGTATTTACAGGTTTTGACTGTCTTGGACATGCAGGGTATGCAGAGGAAGGTGAAGACATCGTATGTGCGGGAATTTCTGCACTGGTGATCAACACGATCAATTCCCTTGGTGTTTACACGAAGGAGGAGTTCTCTACAGATTCTGATGAAGAGACCGGAATGATCAGACTGAGGTTTGATGCTCCGGCAGGTCATGATGCTGATTTACTCATGAAGTCCATGGTTTTAGGCTTACAAGGAATACAAAATACTTATGGAAATGATTATATCATTCTAACATTCAAGGAGGTGTAAGACATGATGAATATGAACCTTCAGTTTTTCGCTCATAAAAAGGGTGTTGGTTCTACAAAGAACGGACGTGACTCTGAATCTAAGAGATTAGGTGCTAAGAGAGCAGACGGACAGTTCGTAAAAGCTGGTAATATTATTTACAGACAGCGTGGAACAAAGATTCATCCAGGTGTTAATGTAGGAATCGGTGGAGATGACACATTATTCGCTTTAACAGATGGTATCTTAAGATTCGAGAGAAAAGGAAGAGATAAGAAACAGGCTTCCGTTTATCCAGTAGCTGAATAATAAGATGAACAATGGACCCGACTATTTGTATAGATAGCCGGGTTCTTATTGTTTTCGTATAGAGTATGGCAGGACAGCCGTACACTTAAAGGAGAATATTATGTTTGCAGACAGAGCAACAATTATTATAAAATCCGGAAAAGGCGGAAACGGCCATGTCAGCTTCCGCCGGGAAAAATATGTGCCGAACGGAGGTCCGGACGGTGGTGATGGAGGACGTGGCGGAGATGTGATCTTCGTTGTAGATGAAGGGATGAACACACTGACAGACTTCCGTCACAGACGCAAGTTTGCCGCTGAAAACGGAGAAGAAGGCGGCAAGAAAAAGTGTCATGGAAAAGATGGCGCAGATCTGATCTTAAAGGTTCCGGCCGGAACAGTGATCAAGGATGCAGAAACAGACAAAGTAATTGCCGATATGTCTGGCGACAATAAACGCCAGGTGATCCTTAAGGGAGGACGTGGCGGACAGGGAAATGTCCACTATGCCACAGCAACAATGCAGGCTCCGAAATACGCACAGCCGGGTGGAGAAGGCATTGAGATCGAAGTGAAACTGGAGCTGAAGGTGATCGCTGATGTGGGACTTGTCGGATTTCCGAATGTCGGAAAATCTACACTGTTATCCCGCGTGACGAATGCACAGCCGAAAATTGCCAATTATCACTTTACAACACTTCAGCCAAACCTCGGTGTTGTTGACCTGGATGGAGCGAAAGGTTTTGTGATCGCTGATATCCCGGGACTGATCGAAGGCGCATCGGAAGGTGTCGGACTTGGACTGGAATTTTTACGTCATATTGACCGTACCAGAGTTATGATCCATGTAGTTGATGCTGCAGGAACAGAGGGACGTGATCCGATCGCAGATATCAAGGCGATTGAAAAAGAGCTGGCAGCTTATGATCCGGAGATGTTAAAGAAGCCACAGGTGATCGCAGCGAACAAGATCGATTCCATCTATGGTGATGAGAATGAGATCATTAAGGCTTTAAAAGATGAATTTGAAAAAGATGGCATCAAAGTATTCCCGATTTCCGCAGTCAGTGGAAAAGGACTGAAGGAACTCTTATATCATGTCAGCAATCTTCTGGAAACATGCGGCAGGGAACCGGTTGTTTATGAGCAGGAATACGATCCGGCATTACGATTCTTCAGAGATGAACCGTATACGATCACAATGGAAGACGATGAGACTTTCGTTGTAGAAGGACCGAAGATCGAGAAGATGTTAGGATACACGAATATTGATACAGAGAAGGGATTCCTCTTCTTCCAACGTTTCTTAAAAGAACAGGGGATTTTGGCAGATCTGGAAGAACACGGAATACAGGAAGGCGATACTGTGAAGATGTATGGCCATGCATTTGAGTATTACAAGTAGAAAGGAATGGTAACGTTATGAATCTTACAAGCAAACAGCGTGCTTATCTGGGAAGCCAGGCAAGTACAATGAATTCTATCTATCAGATTGGAAAAGCAAGTCTGACACCTGAGATCATCAATGGATTGGATGAGGCTCTTGAAAAACGCGAGCTGATCAAGATTTCAGTGCTTAAAAACTGTATTGATGATCCAAGAGAGATCGCACAGATTATTTCTGAAAGAACACATTCTGTTGTTGTAAAAGTGATCGGTAAGAAAATTATTCTTTTCCGTCAGGCGAAGAAAGACAGCAAATACGAACTTCCGACAAAATAAGATATGGGCGACAGAAAGAAAATAGGGATTTTTGGCGGATCCTTTGATCCGATCCATAATGGACATCTGGCAATTGCAGATGCAGCTTATCGGGAATTCAGGCTGGATGAGGTATGGTTTATCCCTGCAGGTCATTCGCCGAATAAGGATGAAAATGGCATGACACCACCAGAACTTCGGGCAGACATGGTGGCTCTTGCAATCGAGCCATACCCTTATTTCCGGTTATCAAGAATGGAGATCAACGCAGACGGAACCAGTTATACGTATCTGACACTTACCAAATTAAAAGAGCAATATCCGGATACAGAATTATATTTTATCATGGGTGCAGATTCCCTGGATTATCTGGAGGACTGGTGCCATCCGGAGATTATCTGTGAAAAGGCTGTGATTTTGGTTGCAGTCAGGGAACAGTGGGATTTACAGGCAGTCAGAAAGAAGATAGACCAGATCGAGGATCTGTTTGAGGCACGTATTTTTCCACTGACCTGTCCACGGTTTGATGCAGCATCAAGAGATATCCGCAAAGAGATAAGAGATGGTGGAGATGCCAAAGATCTGATACCGGAAAACGTACTGCAATTTATCAGGGAACATCATTTATATGACAGACCATAGAGTATCCCAATACTTTTTACAGCATTGGCAGCTTGGAGGACAGACAGATGGAACTTACAGAAATGAAAAAGAAGTTAAAAAAAGCGCAGGATAAGGATCGCTATGAGCATACGAAGGGTGTCATGTATACAGCAGCCTGTCTGGCAATGGCACACGGATATGATATGCACAAAGCAATGCAGGCCGGACTTTTGCATGATTGTGCAAAATGTATTCCGAATGATGAAAAGCTTCGTTTGTGCGAGGAAAACGATATATTAGTGACATCTATTGAGAAGGAAAATCCTTTTTTGCTTCATGCCAAATTAGGAGCTTTGCTCGCACGCACAGAGTATGGCATAACAGATCCGCAGATTTTACATGCAATCAAGGTGCACACTACCGGTGAACCGGATATGAATATCCTTGATAAGATCATTTATATTGCCGATTATATTGAACCAAACCGCGATAAGGCAACGAATCTGGAACATGTGAGGGAATTAGCCTTTCGCAATCTGGATGTCTGTATGGCCGAAATACTGCATGATACGCTTATCTACCTGAAAAAGCGTGGAGGAAATATTGATCCTGCAACCCAGATGACATATGAGTTTTACAAAGGTTACAAAGAAAATATCTGATTTGAAAATAGATTTTTGGAGGATTTTATGACAGCAAAAGAAATTGCAAAAATAGCAGTAAATGCATTAGAAGATAGAAAAGCAGAAGATGTGACAGTGATCGATATCAGCGAGATCTCTCCGATTGCCGATTATTTTATCATTGCAAACGGAACGAACCAGAACCAGCTGCAGGCTATGAAAGATGCTGCAGATGAAGCATTATATAAAGCCGGTGTGAAGGTACAGCAGGTCGAGGGAAACCAGAGTTCTACATGGATCCTTATGGATTATGGCGATATCATTATTCATATTTTCTCAAAAGAAGACCGTCTTTTCTATGATCTTGAAAGAACATGGAGAGATGGAAAAATCATCGATGTAAATGAATTATAATTAAAGTATAAAAGAACGCACTGTTA
The DNA here is from genome assembly GCA_934292805.1 of uncultured Roseburia sp. Classification (GTDB taxonomy): domain Bacteria; phylum Bacillota; class Clostridia; order Lachnospirales; family Lachnospiraceae; genus Roseburia. The sequence continues at coordinate 5,192 of CAKQXQ010000005.1, forward strand.
ATTGTCTGTAAGACAATTGGCAGTGCATTCTTTTATTGGTAAGTAATTATAAGAAACGGAATACACCGAATACTTTACCTAAAACAGTACATTCATCCACGATGATCGGATCCATAGTATCGTTCTCAGGCTGCAGACGGAAATGACCGTTCTCTTTATAAAATGTTTTGACTGTTGCGGAGTCGTCAACAAGTGCAACAACGATATCGCCATTCTCAGCATCCGGCTGTTGCTTTACAAGAACGCTGTCACCATTAAGAATACCGGCGTTGATCATACTTTCACCCTTGACTCTCAGCATGAAGGTATCCTTGTTCGGCATAAATTCTGCAGGTATCGGGAAATAGTTCTCAATATTCTCAGTTGCAAGGATCGGTTCTCCGGCTGCAACCTGGCCAAGCATTGGCACATTGACGATCTCTCTTCTTGTGAGATTAAAATCATCATCCAGGATCTCGATCGCTCTTGGCTTGGTCGGATCTCTTCTTATATAGCCGTTCTTCTCGAGTGTTTCAAGATGAGAATGTACACTGGAGGTGGACTTTAAGTGGACTGCCTCACATATCTCACGTACTGCAGGCGGATATCCTTTGTTTAAGATTTCATTCTTGATATATTCTAAAATTTCTCTCTGCTTATCGCTGATCTTTCCGTATGCCATAAATGCCTCCTAAATATATTGTAATGGACAGATTAAAACTGTTTTGATCAAATAATATTTCATATTTATATAGTAACATATAGGATATTCAAATGCAAACATATATTCCGAAAATTTGTTCGAATTTTATATTGACAAACATGCGTTCTGGTTGTATGATACAGGCATACAAACAAATGTTCGCAACAGATGTTCGGCGTACAGTGGGAGGAATGTTATGATGAGTACGAAGGCAGGAGCAGCGGGAAGACAACAGGCAGGAAGACAGATGGCAAGGAACAGGGCAGAAGTGGTACGGGATGAGAAGATTGTTCTGGTATCAGTGGTATTTCTTGTGGCTGCAATTTTAATAGGAATGATGTCTTTTGGTGCAGTCAGAACGCAGGCTGCTTCTTCCGAGATCAGCAGGAAGTACTACACTGTAGTAGAAGTACAGAGTGGCGACAGCTTATGGTCGATCGCTTCCGACTATATTACCGATGATTATAAAGATATGAATGCATACATTGAAGAAGTACGGAATATTAATAAGATACTTGGCGATGATATACGCACCGGACAGAGTCTGACCGTTCCTTATTACGTGAAGACAGTGATCACTGCTGAAAGAGAATAGGTAACAGACGTAAGCTACAGGTTCGCCATGTGCTGGGTTTGTTCGTTTTTCATATATTTACAGGTATGTTTATTCCTGATTCAAAGGTATGTCTGTTGTTATTTACTGCAGGATAAGTTATAATAGACATGTTGACTGCCTGGTACATAAGACAGTTTAGGATTATTTTGAGTTATGGAGAGAATATATGTTGCGGTTTCTATATGTTATTTTTATGAATCTTTTCCGGGCACCTTACATGATCACGAAGATGCGTCACGAAGCAGATCATCCGGAAAAGTATTCAGCCGAAGAACGGTATGATCTTGCAAGGCATTGCGTCCGTCTTATGAAAGTGACGGGGGCGATTCATACGAGAGCATTCGGACAGGAGAATCTCCCACAAGAAGGTGGATACATGCTGTATCCGAATCACCAGGGGAAATATGATGCATTAGGCATTGTTCATACACATAAGAACACATGTTCTATAGTAATGGATAAAGCCAAATCAAACACCATTCTGGTGAAAGAATTTATAGATCTTTTAGAGGGAAAGCGTTTAGACAAGAAAGATGTCAGACAGGCACTGACAATTATTAATGAAGTATCAGAAGATGTAAAAAATGGAAAGCGTTACATCTTATTTCCAGAAGGCGGATATGATTTTAATAACAGAAACCGGGTATGTGATTTTAAGGCAGGTAGTTTTAAAATAGCATTGAAAACAAAGGCACCGATCATTCCGGTTGCGTTGATTGATTCATATAAAGTGTTTAATAGTTTTTGCCTTACACCGGTTACAACGCAGGTTCATTATCTCGAACCTATCCTTTATGAAGAATATGGCTCCTTAAAGACACAGGAAATTGCAGCGATGGTGAAGGATCGTATTAATGCAAAAATCTGTGAAGTATTGGAAACAGCCCCAAAATAAGAAAATTAAGATAACGAAAAGAAAATCACTTGAGGTACAGGCAAACTGTATTTCAGGTGATTTTTGGTTTTACTTACATTTTACGGAAAATTTAAATATTGTTGATAGAAAGCAAACACCATCTGGCAGATAATAATATCAAAGAAATTAAAAAACAGTTTTAAAATTTGAAGAATGTCGGGTGGTTTGTTTATGATGAGATTATGGAAATATGTAGATGCGAAAAAATTAGATAATAAAAGCAAAGCAATTACTTTTTTGATCATGAATATTATATTGTGGTCAGGTATCGCTTTTCTGCTCAGTCTTATCGCAGGTGTATTCTGTGGATACAGTGCCGAATGGGTGGAGTGGACAGTGATCATTACAGGTTATGCAGGAATCGGAATGGGATTCTTTGGAGGATTTATTTATTATATGCGTCAGGCATAAGGATATTTGTCAGGTTACATAAGAATGCCCAGTCAGGTTTGCAATACAAAATCAGTATTGACAAATCAGGCTGGGCATATTAAAATGAGACAGGTTTGTAGAGACTAACATTAGATAGTATAATTAACGCGGACTTAAGAAAAATGAATCGTATGATTCACTTTTTTTTAGTTTGAGAGTTAGCGTATGCTAATTGCAGTTAATAAGTGAATAGGAAATAAAGGAGTTACTTATGATTAAAACGAGATTGGTAGAGTTGCTGTCCCATGCAAAAAAGTATATTGTGTACATGGTTTTGTGGCAGTGGGCAGCACTTCTGTCACAGATAGTGGCAGTTTTTTCTATCGCAGATTTACTGGAACATTTGTTATACAAAACGGTAACCGTACCTGTCATAGAACAAAAGATACTGGTATTGGGTCTGGTTGTGGTGATCCGGTTTCTATGTGAACGGATGGGGGCAAGATCTTCTTATCTGGCGTGTGTAGATGTAAAACGTATTTTGCGCGAAAAGATTTATGACAAAATGCAAAAGTTGGGAGCTTCCTATAGCGAACAGGTATCTTCATCAGAAGTTGTGCAGGTAATGACGGAAGGAGTAGAGCAGCTGGAAACTTATTTTGGAAAATACCTTCCGCAGTTATTATATAGCCTGATCGCACCGTTGACATTGTTCGTTATTCTTTGCAGAGTGAGCTTAAAGGCAAGTGTTATTTTGTTAATCTGTGTACCACTGATTCCGATTTCTATTGTAGTGGTGCAGAAGATCGCAAAAAAATTACTGAGTAATTACTGGATTGCTTATACAGGCCTTGGAGATTCCTTTCTTGAAAATTTACAGGGACTGACAACTCTCAAAATATATCAGGCAGATCAGAAGAAAGCAGATGAGATGGATGCAGAATCCCAAAAATTCCGCAGAATCACGATGAAGGTGTTAATGATGCAGCTTAATTCCACAAGCGTAATGGATATTGTGGCCTATGGAGGGGCAGCAATTGGTATGGCGGTCGCTGTATCGGAATTTTTAAAAGGAAATATCAGTCTGGCAGGAACTTTATGCATTGTTTTATTGGCCAGTGAATTCTTTCTTCCACTCAGGCTTCTTGGTTCTTTTTTCCATATTGCAATGAATGGTATGGCGGCAAGTGATAAAATTTTTAAGATTTTAGATTTACCGGAACCTAAGGCTGGTGAAAAAAATCTGCCGGATGGAACATTTGATATCACAATGAATAATGTTCATTTTTCTTATGAAAAGGACAGAGAGATTTTAAAAGGAATCAGCCTAAGTCTTCCGTCAGGAAGCTTTGTATCATTGGTTGGAGAATCCGGATGCGGAAAGAGTACGATAGCCGGAATCCTTGCAGCAAAGAACCGGGACTATGACGGGGAAATCACCATCGGTGGAATAGCGTTGTCAGAAGTGAGTGAAACAGATCTGATGAAACACATAGTACTTGTTCGTCATAATAGTTATTTATTTAAAGGGACAGTAGAAGAAAATCTGAAGATGGCAAAACCAAATGCAACGAAAGAAGAGATGGAAGAGGTTCTTCGAAAGGTGAATCTCTTTGGCTTTTTACAGACACAGAACGGATTGCAGACGCAGTTATTAGAAAAAGCAGGCAATCTGTCCGGCGGCCAATGCCAGAGGCTGGTGATTGCCAGAGCTTTACTTAAATCTGCCAGCGAGTTTTTTATTTTTGATGAAGCGACGTCTAATATTGATGTGGAAAGTGAAGAACTGATCATGAATGTGATCCATGAACTTGCAAAGACAAAAACAGTATTGCTGATCTCCCACAGACTGGCAAATGTTGTGAAATCTGACAGGATTTATTTCTTGAAAGATGGGAAAATCACAGAAAGCGGAAAGCATGAAGAACTAATGCAGTTAAATGGTGCGTACAGGCATCTGTATGACAGCCAGATGACATTAGAGAACTACGGAAAGGAGAAAACTGCGTAATGAGTGAAGAAAACAATCCTACAACAAAGAACATTCATCAGAGTAATAAAGCTGAATCTTGTAAAAGAAGAAGTGCTGTCCAGATTATGGGAAGACTGATCGGATTAGTAAAACCGCTGCTTCACATTATGTTTTCTGCAATCATCCTTGGAACAGCAGGATATTTATGTGCGATTTTTCTGACGATATTAGCAGGACAGGTCATTGTGCATGGACTTTTGAATGGGGTAACTAAAGCAGTGGTACCAGTGGACAGTCTGTGGCTGACATCGGTTCCGGTACAGACAATTATTACAATTATGATCGTGATCGCAGTGCTTCGCGGAATCCTTCATTATGCAGAACAGTATTGTAATCATTACATTGCATTTAAATTGCTGGCGATCATCCGTCATAAAGTGTTTGCAGCACTGCGGAAACTCTGTCCGGCGAAATTAGAAGGGCGTGATAAAGGAAATCTGATTTCTATTATTACAACAGATATTGAATTACTGGAAGTGTTTTATGCGCACACTATTTCTCCGATTGCAATTGCTGCACTGACATCTCTCATTATGGTGATTTTTATCGGAAACTATCATTGGCTGGCAGGATTCCTTGCACTGGCAGCTTATCTGATCGTTGGTGTCGTAATCCCAATATGGAACGGAAAACGAGGCAGCCAGAAAGGAATGGAATTTCGTACAAATTTTGGAGAACTGAATAGTTTTGTTCTGGATTCTTTGCGTGGATTGGATGAGACAATCCAGTATGGACAAGGAGAAGAGCGGAAAAAGCAGATGACGGAACGTTCCGGAAACCTTGCCGGAATGCAGCAATCCTTAAGTAAAATGGAAGGCGCGCAGCGTTCATTTACAAATATGGTAATCCTCCTGGCATCTTTTGGAATGCTGGCATTAACAATCGGGTTGTATACAAAAGGTGAGATGGGATTTGAAGGTGTGTTAACCTGTACAATCGCAATGATGGGGTCGTTCGGACCGGTAGTAGCATTATCAAGTCTTTCCAATAATCTGAATCAGACACTGGCAAGTGGTGAACGTGTGCTTTCTCTTCTGGAAGAAAAACCTCTTGTAGAAGAGATTCCTAATGACGGAACAGCTTTGAAAAATCATGATACGGATCGTATTTGTAATGAAAAACACGATGATAACATATTTGCAGGTGCAGAAGCAGCCAATGTAACATTTGCATATGAGGATGAAGTGATTCTGGATGACTATTCTCTGAAACTACAACCGGGTAAGATTACAGGCATACATGGAGCAAGTGGTTCCGGAAAATCTACACTCTTAAAATTGCTGATGCGCTTCTGGGATGTACAGGAAGGAGTGATATCGGTAGATGGTGAAGATGTCAGAAAGATTCCGACAAAGCATCTGAGAGATATGGAAAGTTACGTGACGCAGGAAACGCATCTGTTCCATGATTCGATCGCAAATAATATTGAAATAGCAAGACCGGGAGCAACCAGAGAAGAGATCATGGAAGCTGCAAAAAAAGCCTCCATCCATGATTTTATCATGGCACTTCCGGAAGGATATGATACCAGGGTTGGAGAATTGGGAGAGACATTATCCGGTGGCGAAAAACAGAGAATTGGAATTGCAAGAGCGTTTCTCCATGATTGTCCTTTCATCCTGCTTGATGAACCGACAAGTAATCTGGATAGTCTGAACGAAGCAGTCATCTTAAAGTCACTCAGGGAAGAACAGAATGACAAGACGATAGTTTTGGTATCGCACAGACAGTCTACGATGCGGATCGCAGACATTGTGTATTCCGTAGAGCAGGGAAGAGTAAGTTAGCAGCTAAAAAATAAGATAGCAGATAGAAAGAGAAATGAGGTATATGCAGTGAAAGCAAAAAAAGTAAATATTGTGAATAAGTTACTCATGGCAGATTTTACAGCGTTAGCAGTCAGTGGATTCCTGATCCATGGTGCAAATACAGATAAAACAATTTGGGCGATCATACACAGCATAACGGCAGTACTGTGTATTATACTAGTACTTGTACATATTTTTCAGCATAAAAAATAAACAGATCAGAATAAAGCGAGGCTAAAATGAATTTGAAAAAAATGATTTATACGATTTTAGGATGTCTTGGAGTAGGACTTGGTGCATTGGGGTGCGTGTTGCCGATACTGCCAACAGTCCCTTTCCTGCTGCTGGCGGCAGTATGCTTTGGAAAAAGCTCCAAGCGATTGAATAACTGGTTTGTCGGGACAAAACTGTATAAAAATAATCTTGAAAGTTATGTAAAGGGAAAGGGCATGACGCCAAAAACAAAAGTCCGCATTATGGTTACAGTCACTTTTCTTATGATGATCGGATTTCTGATGATGGATCGCGTTCCGGCAGGCAGAGTCATACTTGTTTGTATATGGATATTTCATATAATTTATTTTTGTGTTGGAGTGAAAACTTTAAAAGCAGAGAGCCAAACCTCATAATGTGCAGGCCAGAGCTTCTTTTTGTTAAGTTATTTTACAGTCATTGACAGCTTACGGTTCACGAAGCTTTACATATTTGGCAGCTTTACGGCGGCGTTCATCGTCGATCGCAGCATAGTGCTTTTTAGTTGTGTTTACGTCTTTGTGGCCGAGTACATCGGCTACAAGATAGATATCCCCTGTTTCGCGGTAAAGAGCAGTACCATAGGTACTTCTTAGCTTATGTGGCGTAATATGCTTTAAACTTGTTACAAGGCTGGAATACTTTTTGACCATATTTTCGACAGAACGAACGCTGATACGACGGTTCTGAAGGGAGAGAAAGAGTGCATTCAGGCTGCCTTCCACAGCAGAGATCTGCTGACGTTCAACCAAATATTCCATAAGAGCTTTTCGTACTTCTTCTCCAAAGTATACAACAACCTCAGCACCACCTTTTCGGTGGATTTTAATTCCATTATTTTTAAAATCAACATCTTCAATATTCAAGCCAACGCATTCTGATACTCGGATTCCGGTTCCAAGAAGAAGTGTTAAGATGGCAAGATCCCTTGTTCTGGTTTTGTCATGAAACCGCTGCTGTCCAGCGGTTAAGCTTTCTCCGGACTCCACCTCATCAAGCAGACTTGCCACTTCATCAACATCCAGCCGGACAATTGCCTTTTCATGGATTTTAGGCATATCGACTTTTACAGCCGGATCCTGGGAAATCAGTTCGTTTTTATATAGGTAACGGTAGAAGGAGCGCAGCGACGCAAGTTTACGTTTGAGACCGCGTTCATCATTTGTATGTTCAGCACCATCTTTCTCATAATATTTCAAATAAGATAAATATTCTTCAATATCCATTGGTTTTAAAAATCCGATAATTTCAAGCGAAATATCAGAGATTGCATTTTTCTTACAAATAGGATTATTTTCATGTAAATATTCAAAAAAACAATTCAGATCATAGGCGTATGCAATACGGGTTCTCGAAGAAGTTGTTGGTTCAATACCAATAAAAAACTGTTTACAGTAATCCGGCATTTTGCTAATCAGATTTCGAAGCAGCTTTTCGTTTTTTATATTCACATTTTCATAGTAAGCTTTTTCTTTCATTATGTGTTCCTTTCATGTGAGATACGTTCCGGCCAGCCGGGAATATTGCCATCCAGTATTGCTGTAAACATTCTTTTCTTTGCACCGGGATTGTCAAGATTAATCTGGCGGACCAGTTCCTTGGCATATTGGCGTTTTGTAAAGCCATCTGCTGGGCATGGATTTTTTACAATTGGAAGCTGATATTTATTTTTAAATCCGATCACATCGGCTTCGGTTACATACATCATAGGGCGGATCACAGTCAGACCGACTTTGTCGAGAAAAGTAACAGGAGAGAAGGAGTAGAATCGTCCCTCAAAAATCATAGACAAAAACATAGTCTCGATCATATCGTCTGTATGATGGGCATAGGCAACCTTATTGCAGCCAAGTTCTGCTACAGCGTTATTTAAAGCACCTTTACGCATTTTGGCACAGAGCGAGCAAGGTGAAGGATTTGACGCCTTGTCTGTTACTGATTCATCAAAAAGGATCTTTGCAATGTCTGTTTTGATAATATGATATTCCACATTCAATGTATCACATAATTGCTGTATGGGTGTCAGATTAAAATCTTCATAACCAAGATCAACAGTAACAGCCAATATGGAAAACTTTTTTGGATAAAATTTCTGTAAATTAGCAAGAGCATAGAGGAGAGTGAGAGAGTCTTTCCCACCAGAGATACCAACTGCGATTTTATCTCCTTCGTCAATCATTTGATAGTCATCGATCGCCTTTCTGGTAAGACTCAAAAGTCGTTGTAATTTCATAAGTAAGTCACCTTTTATTGTAGAAAAAAATCTGTTATAATCTTTAGCGTGTACACTTTATCATATCATAAAAGAAAACTTTTTGGTATTAAATTTATATGTAAAATGATACGAAATTTATATGAAAAAGGATATAAGGTTGTATACAAAATAATATGAAAGTATTTTTATAAAAGATAATCAGATTGGAGAAAGAAAATGAAATTTGTAATACAGCGTGTTACGGAAGCTTCCTGTACAGTTGAAGGCAAAGTGATAGGACAGATTGAAAAAGGATTTTTAGTTTTTATAGGTGTATCTGCAGACGATACAACTCAAATTGCTGACAAAATGGTCAAAAAGCTCCTTGGACTAAGAATATTTGAAGATGAAAATGGAAAAACAAACTTGTCATTACACGACGTGGATGGGCAGCTTCTTTTAATTTCGCAATTTACATTATATGCGGACTGCAGAAAAGGAAACAGACCATCTTTTACGAATGCCGGAAAGCCTGATATGGCAAATGAAATGTATCAGTATATCATCGCAAAATGCAAACAGGAAATAAAGATTGTCGAGCAGGGCATATTCGGGGCAGATATGAAAATATCACTATTAAATGACGGACCATTTACGATTATTTTAGATTCTGATGAAATTTGTGTTAAGTGAGTCTGCTGTGGAGGTGATACGAGTAAAGTAATTCATCGGTGTTGCCTCCTTATATCTGAGAACGCTGTCCTTTAAGCCCATAAATAATGGGAGAGCAGAACCTATTATAATTTGGCATCGTCAGTTTTGAAAGCTAATGTAGTATTTATTATTTCTTTTAATTTTGTTTCATAGTCTTGTTCAATAACATTTATTCTATAAAGTGGTATATTGATGGCTTTAAAGATATTATTTTTTAATTCATCTGTTTCTTGTGCTTTGGTTGTATTATGTGATTTGTCATCTAATTCGATGGCGGCTTTTATGTACAAACCTGTATCGCATAAGAGAAAATCAATATGACGAGATTTGATGTATCCTCTATATTTCTGTTTATTATCTTTTGATGTGACTTCTATAAAATCTTCTAACCTTACTTTAGGACAAATGATGATTTGATTTTGGTCGCATAGTGGTTTTAAGGTTTTATAGAATTTATATTCGGTTTTGGTTAATAAATATTTCTGTTTGTAAGGGTATTCAGTTATTCTTTTTTCTTTTTCTTCTTTAGATGTTTTTGTATTTTTTACTAATAGTTCTACAGTTATTGCTAATGCAACGATAAGTAATGATATTATGATATCGGATGTTTTCATTTTTTACCTCCATTAATAGGTGATAGTTGTTCTTACAAGAATAATTATATGGACAATATAAGTCTAGCAGATTTTAAATTTTAGTGCAAGTGAGATGCAATGCTAGTGTGGAACCATTTATTCGCAAAACACAAGTTTAACGAATAGTTGAGTAGTTTTAGAAAAATACCATACCATCTGTAAAGCTTATTTACGAATGATATGGTATTTCTGATTCTTATGGATCACTTCGTCTTTTGCAATAAATGCATAGGAATATTACTGATTGTTTTTCATATTATCCATTAATTCACGATATTTCAAGATCATCTCTACACAGTTATCAATTCCAATTTTGCCGGCATCTAAGGAAAGATTATAGCTCTTGGCGTCGCCCCATTTCTTGCTTGTGTAGTAATTGTAATAGCTTGCACGCTGTTTATCTGTCTTGTTAATAATATCGCGTGCTTTATTGTCTGTAACATCTAATTTCTTACAGATATTTCTGATACGGAAATCCATATCTGCATGGATAAATACATTGATGCAATCTGGATTCTCTGCAAGTGCATAATCAGCACATCTTCCAACGATAACACAGGATTCCTGTTCAGCAATCTTTTTAATGGTTTCGAACTGTGCAAGGAAAACCTTGTGATTTAAAGGCATATCTAAAAATGGAGCTGCTGAATAACCACTGACAGAATATGTATCCATAACCAAAGAATACAAAAAGCTGTTCGTTGGTTTTTCATCATGATTTTCAAAAATCTCTTCACAGAAACCGCTGTCCTTGGCTGCCTGCTGTAATAATTCCTTATCATAGAGCTTAATACCAAGTCTCTCGGCAAGCTTCTCTCCTACCTGTTTACCGCCACTGCCAAATTCTCGTCCAATTGTATATATTTTATTTGCCATAACAATCCCACCTTTTCTTTCATTTTTATGATACTATTATAGCCTATTTTTGGAAAATATGGAAGAATTTCTTTAAAATTTTTATATTTTCAAACAATTTACTTACAATTTGCGGAATACAAACAACAAACTTCTGGTATCTAACGCAAATCTCTTAATATTTTTTCAAAATAATCCGGTAAAGGAGCATTGATCTCCATATATTCCTTTGTTCGTGGATGAACAAAGCCGATTGTCATCGCGTGAAGTGTCTGTCCCTGTAATTTATACGGACTTTTTCTATTGGAATATAGGGTGTCACCAAGTAATGGATGGCCGATACTTGCCATATGGACACGGATCTGATGTGTTCTGCCGGTTTCTAATTGAAATTCCATATAGGTATATTTATCAAAGCGTTCCAGAACTCTGTAATGTGTGATGGCATCTTTTCCATTTTTCTCGTTGATGGCCATTTTTTTACGATCGACCGGATGTCTTCCAATCGGTGCATGGATCGTCCCCTCATCGTCTTTTACATTACCATATACAATACCGCGATATTTTCGGGTGACACTGTGTTCTTTGATCTGTTCAGCTATAAAAATATGGCTTTCATCGTTTTTACATACGATCAGGGAACCGGTAGTATCCATATCGATACGATGGACAATTCCTGGACGGATCTCACCATTGATACCGGAAAGGCTGTCTTTGCAATGATACATGATCGCATTGACCAGAGTGCCTGTATAATGTCCGGCAGATGGATGGACGACCATTCCTTTTGGTTTGTTCACAACAAGAAGGTCATCGTCTTCATATAGAACGTCCAGTGGAATATCTTCCGGCAGAATCTGGGTTTTTACTGCGTCCGGAATTTCGACTGTAACAAGATCGTCTGCTTTCAGCCGGTAATTAGACTTTTCAATGGTATTATTTACAAGGACGTGTCCTTCTTTTATAATTTTCTGAAAAAAAGAGCGGGATTGCTCCGGAAAAAGTATGCTGACATACTTGTCGAGTCTCTCGCCCTCATATTGATATTCAACTTCAAATGTTTCTTTTTGCATAAATTTTATTGTAATCCTCTTCTTTGTAATAGAATAAACCGAGAATGATCATTGCAAAAGCTGCTACTGTTACATAAATATCTGCAACATTAAAAATCGGAAAGTTGATCAGTTTAAAGTAAAAGAAATCTACAACATAATTTTTTGTGATACGATCGATAAAATTACCGACTGCCCCCGAAACAAACAGAATGCAGATAAGATCCATCCAGATAAATTTTTTTTCACACGGAATTCGTTTCAGGTAGACATATGTGATCAAACAAAGGACAATGATCGTAAAAATCACAAAAAACAGTTTTTTATCCTGCAGGATTCCAAATGCAGCTCCGCGGTTTTCAAGATATCGGAGTTCAAAAACGCCATCTATGAGAACAAGAGGATCTTTTCCCATCAGATGATGTATAGCAGACAGTTTTGTAAGCTGATCCACAAGTATTAGTATAAAAGATATTACAAATCCAAAAATTCCTTTTTTAATTACTTTATGATTCATAGAGGTATAAAATTCCTTCCATTATCTGTTCATCTGTCAGGTCGCGGCATATATATGCATCACCGGGATGCTGCAGAAGAATAAATTTGATACTGTTGCCAACCATTTTTTTATCCAGTTTGGTAGCATCTAAAATATCCTGAGGTTTAAGATGATGAATTCTCGTTTGCAAACCGAAATGCTGTAGCGTTTCTTCGATATTAGTAAGTTCTTCCCTGGAAAGATTTCCAAGGCGGTATGAGATGTAAGAAGCACTTACAATGCCAAGACCTACACATACGCCATGTGAAAGCTCAAAATTTGACAACTTTTCGATTGCATGTCCGATCGTATGACCAAAATTAAGAAGTGCTCTCTCCCCTTTTTCCTTTGGATCACGTTCTACAACATCACGCTTGATCATACAGCTTTCATAAATCATTGTCTCGACAGTGGAATAATCAAGAGAAAGAATCTCATTAAAGTGTGTGTTCATCCAGGAAAAATATTGATTTTTACGGATGAGCCCATGTTTTAGGATTTCACCAAAACCGGAAACAAGCTGTTCTTTTGGCAATGTTTTCAAAACATTCAAATTCATATAGACAAGCTTTGGCTGATAAAAGGCACCAACCATATTTTTGTATTGCATAAAATCAACACCGGTTTTTCCACCGATACTGCTGTCAACCTGTGATAAAAGTGTAGTCGGTACCTGTATAAAATCGATACCACGAAGATAAGTAGCTGCTGTAAAGCCTGTCAGATCACCGACAACACCGCCACCTAATGCGATAAGAAGATCATGACGATCGAAATGGTTCTGTATGAGATATTCGTATACACCGTTCACAGTAGATGTGTTTTTGCTGGCTTCTCCGGCTTCGAATACATAATGAAATACGTTAGGAAAATATTTTTTTAACTCAGTGATGATGCTTTCGCCATAAAGTGGGAAAACATTAGAATCAGAAATAATGCCAAGCTTCTGATCTTCATGATATCCAAGCTTTTGCAGTTCCTCGCAAAGGGAAGAAAAAGTATCGGTAAGCTTAATGGAATAGATGATTTTTCCTTCTGATGTAACCGGTAATAAGTTTGCCATAAAACAACCTCCTGATCAGCTGTATAGTTTGTAATGTATTTTGAGTCGGCCTTTATTTGTTGTTCCATATTCTTTTTCAAACAGGAAACGTCCGTATCCGCGCACCGAAATAATATCATTTTCTTTGCAGTGCTCGGAAGGATTTTGGATACATTTCCCATTCAGAAAAATTTTTTCGGCTTTAAAATATTCCAGGGTCTGACTTCTGGAAAGATGATAGACACATGCAACAATGGTGTCAATGCGGTTTGATGTAATGATGCCGTCTTTTTCCTCAAATCGTTGCTGTGAATTTATAATATCAGTGGAAACAGGTGAGACTTTAACGATAGTATGCCGGATTTTATCCAGATTTTCGGAAAAATAGGAAACCATCGTATCCTCACATAACATATAATAGCTGTTCTGTCCAATTATAATGTCACCAATTTTTGAACGGTCAACGCCGAGATTCATGATAGATCCAAGAACATCCCGATGTCCTAGTTTTTCTGCAAATTTTGGATAAGCCGGAGTGATTTCAAGACAGGCGATCGGAAATTCCCATTCATAATAAAGAGCATCAGGTATGAATGCAACCATCTGACGCTCGGCAATAGGAAAACCACCAGAAGTCTCTGTTTTGGTCTCGAAAAACTTCCTGTTCTGGTGGTAAATATGAAGTTCATTCAAATTAAGAAAATCACTGAATAAAACGATTCCTTTACGATTTGCCTGTTTCGACAGGTCAAGAAGTCTCTTTTTACATAAGTCCTGTTCGTTCATAGAATACTGTTAAATTCCTTTGGTATCGAAAGTATCGACGATGTTTAAAAAGTCGCCGGAAATATCGACTGATGCTGGTGTGATGACAAAAATATAATTGGAAACCTTCTGAAGATTACCGCTGATCGCAAAGCATGATCCGGAAGTAAAATCGATGATACGCTGTGCGATTTCTACATCAAGCCCTTCCACGTTTAATACAACGGTACGGTTATTTAATAAAGTTTCGGTGATCTCTCTTGCATCTTCAACCGATGTAGGTTTGATAACACATACTTCCATACCACCAATGTTCTGCTGCTTTCTGGATGGACGGATCGGTGTTACTTTAGGGGTAGTCTTTGCAGGACGTTGTTCTTTGAAATCATCCTGAAAAGAGTCCTCCCGTTCTTTTCTGGACTTAAAGGAAGATCTTGGCTTCTCTTCCGGTTCGTCATAATCGTATTCTTCATTGTAAAAATCGTCATCATCATCCGGATTCAGACGCATAACATTTAAAAATTTATCAAGAAATCCCATTTTATTTGCTCCTGTTATCTATATATTGTAATTTCTCGCCCCAAAGATACCGGTACCGACACGAACCATGGTAGCACCCTCTTCAATCGCTACTTCATAGTCTCCGGTCATACCCATAGATATAATTTCCATAGATACATTATCTATGTTTTTACTATTGATGTCAACAGATAATTCCTTTATTTTACGGAAGTACATACGGTTGTCCTCCGGATTTTCAACGTATGGAGCGATTGTCATAAGCCCCATGATACGGATATTCTCCAGCTCAGAAATCTCTTTTACAAGCAGAATGGCATCTTCCTCAGAGATCCCGAATTTAGATTCTTCATGGGCAATATTGACTTCTACGAGGATCGGCACAGTCGTATTATGTTTCTTTGCCTGGATGCTGATCTCCTCTGCAAGACGATAAGAATCAACAGAGTGGATCAGTGCAACCTTTCCAACAATGTATTTGACCTTGTTACGCTGCAAATGACCGATCATATGCCACTTTATGTCAGAAGGCATTTTTTCGATTTTATCGCAGAGTTCCTGAACTTTATTTTCTCCGAAATCACGGATGTTTTCATCATAGATTTCCTGGAGCATTTCAACAGGCTTGGTTTTGCTTACTGCGATCAGTGTGACTTCATCACGGTTCCTTCCGGAACGTTCACAGGCAGCCTGTATATTTTCTTCAACTTTTTTTAAATTATCTCTTAACATAGATAGTCTCTCCTTGTATATAGTGTGATATGGTATGCAAAGTGTTGTAAAGCAACGCTTTGAGCCAAATGATTTAAATCATTTTTAATGGATCAGCTGGTTTTCATTTATTTTGGAACCATCGAGTGCTATGTGATCATATAGGGAAATGCCATAGGAAGTTCCTTTTTTAATAATAGTGTATTCATCACTCTGATAGATAGGTTCAATCTGTTTGAATACAGCATAACCCTTGTTAATATTATAGACTCCCTGGAGTGCTGTGGTATCCTGGCCGATCGTATAGGTCTCATCAGAATCTGCCCGTTTTAGGATATCTCCGGAAGAAACCTGTTCACTGTCTATGTAATAAGCATCTTCTGTCGCGTAATAAATAGAAGGTGACCGGTACTCTACCGTCTGATTGCCTTTTTTGTCAATCTGTTCAACGAGAATGCCGTGTGTATCGGAATCATCATTTCCCTGGAAGAATTTCTTTGGTACAACAAAAAATTCTTTTTCGGTAATGGCAGAATTTGGTATTTTCAAACCGGTTTCTTCTGATAAAAGAAGCTCTACTTCCACATAGCGTTCAAGTGCATATCTAACCATACCACTTTTTAAAGAAAGAATCAAATATTGCTGACCGTTTTTTTCAGTGATGGAATATGTTGCATAAGTTTCTTTGTCATCTTTCAGAAAACGGATGCGGATGGTATCATCATCATTCAGAAGAGATGCAGTACTCTCCGGTATGGGAATAACGATATTCCAGTATTCACTGTCAATCAGTTTATACGCTGTACAGCCACTGGTGATCGTATTTCCTGATTTCAGGTTCGCCTTCTGATATGCTGCTTCATTGAACATGTCCTCTGTAAAATTGTCGGTTGTCACAGTTTCAAGACCATCCGTATAGTATACAATAATGCCATTCGCATCTGCATAGACCTTGTGAAAAGTACTGAGATCATTTGCATTGGACAAATAGTCTGAAATTTCGTTGAGAGCACCTACACTCAGTGCTTCACTGAGGGAATCATTGATATTTTCTTTAAAACTGTACACCTGATAAAAATTTCCGGATCGATAAGATGACTGGAAATCACTGATGGATTCTTCTATTTCATTAAGACTGTCTTTGTCCAGATTCGCTCCGTTTTTGTTCGCTTCATTAATAATAGAAGCTACATTGCCTGTTTCATCGACAGAATAGATCAGATCACCATATGCTATTTTGGAACCTTCTTTGACGTAGTAGTTGAGAGAACCGTTGTATATCGAAGGAAACAGCTTTTCGTCTCTTAAAATCAGTCCGTGATATACATTATTCACTGCAATTGTGCCCTGCTCTACTTCATAAACAGATATGTGGGTTTCGGTAAGATAACTGAAAATATTGAATATCAGATATATAAAAATAATGATAAAAATGATCACACCAATATTAATATTGAATGATTTTTTGTACTGAATGATATTTTTGTTTTTTTTCAATGATATAACCTGCCTTATATTACTTTGATTATTCACGATGTTCATTTTATCATTTCCTGAAAAAGAAAACAATGTCTGCTTTGGCATTTCCACGTATAAAATAAAAAAGAACGGGAAAGATAATACAGACAAAAGAATTTACAGATCTAAATAAATCATAAAGGAGCATGAATATGAAAACAGGCTGGTTGGATTATACATTATTGACACTGGTTATTATTGGCGCGATCAACTGGGGATTGATCGGATTTTTCAAATTTGACCTTGTGGCATTTCTTTTTGGAAATCTGTCGTGGTTATCAAGAATTATCTACGCCCTGGTCGGAATCGGAGGCTTGTATACAATAAGCCTTTATGGACGGATTAAAGGCAGCGATGAAGTATAAAAAAGAATCTCGCCTGCGAGATTCTCCGCCTGCGGCGGGTCGCAATATGCGACATATTTCTTATCCGCCGCAGTGCGATCCTCGCGGAGCGTTTTTTATGTAATGAAAACTTCGTTTCCATTACATAAAAAACTGCCATACCAGGTTTCTGGTATGGCAGTCTGTACTTACATATTAAAGGGAAATGACAATCTTTGCTTTAGCACATTCAGGCAATTTTGATTCATCTCTTGATACACTTAAAATAAATGTTACATTGTATTTCTCACTGATGATGTCGAGCTTCTCGATCGCATGCTGGATCTCTTCATCTGTTTCGATAGAAGCAATTGTAAGGAAGCTGTCCAAATACATCTCTTCGAGATCATTATCCTGTGATATGATACCACATAAGAATCCAAGGAACTGGTCACAGTTATCAATTGGGTAATCAGTTACATTGATCAGACGAACTTTATTGTTCAGTTCATACATATGTTTCTGGCTCTTGTCAAGGTAAACGATGTTGCCATTTGCAGCTACTACGGACTGGTTAACCTTTGCAAGTAATTCTTTTGTTTTTCCTTTTCCTTTTTCACCTGCTATAATTTGAATCATTGTCATTTCCTCCTTGTATACCCTGCTTTATGTAATTTGAATAAAAACAGTAGGTTTTATAAAATAATTATAGTATATATGCACATAAAAAACAACTATAAATTCGCAAAACCGCTCAAAATTTCATTCATTAACAGATAAAGGTTGAATTTTCCATCTGCTTTCAGCACAATTGACACAATTGGCTGCCCGGCAGCGTTTGTAGAATATAAAACGAGGCAATATCCGGCAGCACCGGTAGTTCCGGTTTTACCACCAATAACAGTAATTCCATCCGGAGCCTTTTCTTTTCCGGTAAGGTATTGGTTCGTGTTCTCCCAGCTTTGCTCAACGGGATTACCGTTCACATCTGTATATGCAACATCGTAATGCAATGTACTTATGATGCTTACAAAGGTTTCATCCTTTATTGCATTTTGAAAAATGAGATAAAGATCATAAACAGATGTATAATGATTTTCATCCGGGAGTCCGTTCGGATTGACAAAATGAGAACGTGTAGCACCCATCGCAAGAGCCTCCTGATTCATCAGATCAGCAAATGCTTCTACACTCCCACTGATATGTTCTGCAATGGCTATTGCAGCATCATTGCCACTTTTTAGCATTAGTCCATACAGAGCATCCTTTAACTGAATGACATCCCCTGTTTTTAATCCGCAGACAGAGGAATCAGAAGCCTGTCTGGCGGCATTTTCACTCACAGTCAGATAATCGTCAAGATTGCCATATTTTAACGCAATATAGGCAGTAAGGATCTTCGTAGTACTCGCCGGGTAAAGTTTGTCATAAATATTCTGTGCATAGCATACAGTATTTGTTGCAAGGTTAAAAACACCGGCACCGCCTGCTACCTCTGAATGAGTGGAATCTGTACCGAAATTAGTATTGTCTGCTACACAAAGATTGTTTGAAAAATATGTCTTTTCGGATATATCAGAAGTCTGGGAAAGTCCGTAATCAGCACTTGTAGCATAAAGCTGATATGGGTCATCATAACTTACCGTCTGACTTGCACATCCGGAAATAAAAACAGCTGCCATGCCGACAAGACATAGCAGTTTTTTTGTTTTACTTATACATTTCACGCCACTCTAAATCTCCTCTGTCTAATGCCCGTATCAATAACTCTGCTGTTGCAAGATTTGTTGCTAATGGGATATTGTGTGTGTCGCAAAGTTTGACTACGTTATTTACATCTGGTTCATGTGATTTCGGTGTAAGCGGATCACGTAAAAAGATGACAAGATCAATTTCGTTATGTTCTATCTGAGCACCAAGCTGTTGAGAACCGCCTAAGTGTCCGGCAAGATATTTGTGTACGTTCAGATTAGTAACTTCTTCGATCAGTCGTCCGGTTGTTCCAGTTGCAAAAAGATCGTTCTTTGAAAGAATCCCCCTATATGCAATACAGAAATTTTGCATTAATTTTTTCTTTGAATCATGTGCAATAAGTCCTATATTCATTCTATGGTAACCTCCTGCTTAATATTTTTTCGGCTGCAGACCAACATTTAGCACAAGCCCGACACCGATATATAAGGATAATAATGACGTAAGACCATAACTTACAAATGGCAGCGGAAGCCCTGTGTTAGGCAATAAACCACTGGCAACACTGATATTGATCAGACTCTGGAATCCGATCAGTGCAGCAAAACCACAGCATATCAGTCTGCCTGCTGTGTCTTTTGCTTTTCTAGCAATTAATATACACTCTATCGTGATGAAAAGCAACAAAATTATGATAACAACGGTACCGATAAATCCCAGTTCCTCTCCTGCCACGGCGAAAATAAAGTCGGTTTGTGGTTCCGGAATAAAATTACCGTTAATTACAGAAGTTGCTTCTGTATTATTGAGTCCTTTACCCAATAGCTGGCCGGAACCAATCGCCATAATAGAGTTCTGCTGCTGATAAGCATCTGCCGGATAATCGTCAGGATAAAGCCATGCCATAATTCGGGTTACCTGATAGGCTTCAATAAAAGGAATCTTATCCTGGATCAGTAATGTAAACATTATGATAAACGACGGAATTCCGACGGCCAGCACACCTGTTACTATTTTATAACTTAATCCGGCAACAAACAAGAGGGAAGCAAAAATTAATGCGGTAACAATTGTCGTGGAAAGATCCGGCTGTTTTAAAATTAATACAAGTGGTATTGCGGCAAGAAGAAAGGAAGAAAGCAATACTTTTGGAGTATTGAGTTTTTCTTCATGACGCATCAAATACGATGCAAAAAATAAAATAATTAGTATTTTTGCAAGCTCAGACGGCTGAAAGCGGAATCCGCCGATCTCAAACCAGCGTTGTGCCCCGCCGGCATTTTTGCCGGCAATCATAACAAGCAGCAGGATTCCTGTCATAAACCCGTAAATAGCCCAGGAAAAGCGCAGGATGAAATTATAATCGATCAAAGATACGACAAGCATGACTGCCAGTCCCATCACCATACCGAAAATCTGTTTTCCCTGTACAGATTCCTTGGCACTGCCAATAAGAAGAATCCCTATAATATTGAGCACTGCTACATACATGACTAATATGAACTTAAAATTTCTCAGTTTGTACTGTTTAAACATTGCACATCTCTCTTTTTGTATTCTTTTAAAATAACTTTAATCTCTATGTTTTCTGGTTCTGCCTCAATATATTTATTAAGAACCTGACCGATCTCGCGTCGTATGGCTTCTAATGTCTGGTCATCTAAAATATTATTTTCATAATTGATCATAAATTTCAGACGTTCTTTTGCGGCTGTAACCGACTGGTTCTTCATGGTTTTAACTCCTTTTCCGTTTTTTTGTTCCATAACAGATGAAAGAAACTCCTGTGCTCCTGCAAAAAGTCCGGAATAGGAATTGTATCTCCAAGGATGCGTCTGCAGATGTTGGCATAACACATTGCACTGACACCCTTCTGCCCTGCCATGCTCTCGCCGCGATTTTGCGAAATACAGATATTGTCATCTTCAATTACCACACCTATCAGCTCTGTATGTAAGAGATCACAGATATCATTGATCTGCAGCATTTCACCGGATTTCACCAGATCTTTGCGGAACATATTGATCAGAATATAGGGTGTGATACTCTTTTGCCTGTGCAGAAGGCGGAGTACGCAGTCAGCATCATGGATGGATGCAATCTGTGGAGTGGTAACAACAATAGCCTTATCAGCAGCACAGACAGCCAGATCAAATCCACTGCCAATCCCTGCCGGACTGTCGATCAAAATATAGTCGTAGGAATCCCGAAGATCATCTAACAGATGTCTCATTGCTGTTACGGATACTGGCTGTTTCTCACGGATACAGGCAGAGGGGATAACAGAAAGGTTCGGATATCTGCGGTCACGCACAATTGCCTGTCTGACCCTGCATCTGCCGGACAGAACGTCTACAAGATTGTACACGATCCTGTTTTCAAGTCCCATAACTACATCAAGGTTTCTAAGTCCGATATCTGTATCGATCAAAAGAACTTTTTTCTCTGCAAGTGAAAGTCCAACTCCGACGTTAGCAGTTGTTGTTGTCTTGCCAACGCCGCCTTTTCCTGAAGTGAAAGTAATAACTTCACTCATGAAGTAAGACCTCCTTCCGGATTAATCGTTAAAACTGTTCGATGATTCGCCAACATTTGCAGCCTGTCCATTTAAAAGATCCTCGGAATCCTCGACATTGAAGTAATATGCAAATACATTTTTTGCATATTCTGCCGCATTGTGTGATGTATAACCAAATGCAATCCTTGTAGCAATAGAGATCTGTGGATCATTATAAGGTGCGTAACCTACAAATAAAGCGTGGTTAGGACGTTTTGGGTTTTGCTGGGCTGTACCGGTTTTTCCTGCTACCTCAACAGGAAAATCATTAAATGTAGAAAGATTCTCTACTACCATCCGCATACCGGAATGAATAGCATCCCATCCGGAGGTATCCAGTGCTGTTACGGTGTTACGTACCTTTGGTTCATAGCTTTCAAGGATATTTCCGTCAGAATCACAGACTTTGCTCAATAAGGTGTACTGATAAACTGTTCCGTTATTTGCGATTGCAGTTACATATCTTCCAAGCTGGATTGTAGCATAGTTATTGTTACTTTGTCCGATTGCAGCCATAACAGGGAATTCAGTAGCGATTTTTGGTGAATTCTCCTCAATCTCAACTCCTGTTGTGCTATCAAGACCAAGTTCAGAAGCGTATTCTGTAATCTTTGCAATACCGGTGGCATCATCATAATTCGTTGTGTAATTATTTGTGCTCAGCCTGTATCCAACATCATAGAAGAAATAGTTACAGGAATCCCGCAACGCTTCGGAAACATTGATCAGCCCATGTGTATATCCATGATTCAAAGCCCAGCATCGTGGATGGTTGCTGACATTTTCATAGATACCTTTATCCATGATCTGAGTATTTGGAGTGATCACACCGGTTGAAAGTCCGGCTACAGAGGATACCATTTTAAAAGTTGATCCCGGAGCTGTTTTTTCCTGTGTAGCATAGTTATACAGTGGTTTTGAAAGATCAGAATTTAAACTTGCAAAATATGCCGCATCTACTGTATTAGCCAGGCGGTTATTGTCATAGCCAGGATAGCTTACCAGTGCAAGCAGTTCTCCGGTCTTTGTATCCGTGATCACACAGGAACCGGAGCAAGGATCAAGTGCCAGCTGTGCAGGTGTGATCTCAAGATTTTTGATTTTTTCTTTGAGAAAACCTGCTGCTCCGACAGCACCTGAGTTTAAAGACTGTATCTCTTCTGCATCATAGGATAACACACCCTGATCGAAAAGTATCAGACAAAGCTGTTTTCCTGATATAGAACCGGAATTGATCAGGTATTCATAAATAATCTTTGAAAAACCCTTTTCTGTAGCAATATCATCCATAATATAATTGCACAGTGAATCGAAAATTTCTGTCGAATCCGAGTACTTCTCATCCAGTGTGAATTGTGTAATATCGATCCAGTTCATAGCGATCGCATGATTTATGTATTCAGCAGCACTGATCGTACCGGCCTGCCAGCTCTGGTAAACAGAGTCTGTTTTATCGATAGACTTATCCAGAAGGACATTGTTTTCTTTTAACTGGCTGATAATATAGGTAAAATAGTCCTGTGACTCGGTGTCAAGTGAACCAAATGCAGTGGGGGTTGGACCGGTCAGTTCGCTTTTTATAGAAGAAAAAACAGACTGTTGTCTGGATTCAAAAATCTGATAGACAGCACTTTCATTTTCAGAAGCATCTGCATCTGTAAAATGGCCAATATCGATGATATTGTTATTGATCAATGCAAAGTAAACATCTGTGATCGGAATCCGCATTTCTGATCCGGCATTTTCAATATTGGAATACACAATGCCGGCGATCTCCTGTTCAAGCAGGTCATAAGCGGCAATCTGCAGATTCTTGTCAATGGAAAGATAGACATCATTACCGGCCGCAGGTTCCTTACGGTCGATCACTTCAATTGCCTTTCCAAGATGGTCAACATATAGCTTTTCGTATCCTTTTGAACCTTGCAGGGCAGTATCCATAACCTGCTCGATGCCGGCTTTGCCGACAACATCGTTTAAGCTGTAGTTGTCATTCTCTTCTGAGAGACTTTCAAATTCTTCATTCGAAATCTTTCCGGTATAACCGAGGATGGAAGCAAAATATTCTGGGTAATCGTACTTCCGGACCGTGTCATCTATGACTTCGACACCCTGCAGGGAAGATGCGTTTTCACTGACATATGCTACAGATTCCTCGGATACATCTGCTGCGATCGTTGTTGAAATATATTTCTGATAACTGTTTTCAGACATTGCGTACCGAAGAACTGCAATCTTATACGCCATGGCTTCCTCGTAATCAGAGCTGATCCGGAAGCGTGAGGTTTTAAAATACTGCATGACCTGCTCCGCTGTTGCTTCTGCCTGATTAAAACCGAGTGTTTTGTCATATTTTAAATCAGAGTAAGAAGACTGGCCGAAAGCATCTGCAAGAAAACGTTTGAGTGCTGTTCCTGACACAGTAAAAGAATAGTTATCGTTCTCATCCAGTGTGATCTTAAAGTTATTAACGATATTGTCACCATTCTTTTCGAGTACTTCGATGATCTGTGCAAGTTCCGCATTCAGTAAGCGGTCTCTTTCTTTTGTGGAATCATAGGAACCGTTATCCTCAATCGTAATAGAATATGCCAGCTCGTTGTAGGCCAGCACTTCACCGTTCCGGTCCAGGATACGGCCTCTGGTACTGTTTAAAGTCCGTTCTTTTACAATCTTTAGCGTGTAGTTGTCCTGGTATTTCTCTCCTTTTACAATCTGAAGCTGAAACATGCGGACGACAAGAATAGAAAATAAAAGAGTCATGACGGTTCCGGCGACCAGCAGTCGTGATTTAATGATAAATTGAAAAAACTCTTTAATATTTTTAAACAAATTTTGCTGCACTCCTTTTTTCTATAGCCTCAAGTTTCTGGTTAATCTTCAGTATAATAAAATACAGAAAAATTGTAACAAGCATAGTATAGACCAGCTCCGGTATTATAATGTGGAACAGGAAATATACGAACTGGAATTTTCCCCTGAAAAAAAACAGGAAAAAATAAATCAGTAAATTACAGCCAAAATCACTGAATGCAATTAACAGCATCGGAAGTTTAATGTCTTCCGGATAAAATAATTTTCGGAAAAATCCGTTCAGATAACCAACATACATATATAGAAGAGCATAAAATCCAAGGATGCTTCCTATAAAAACATCTAAAAGAAGCCCCGTGAAAAATCCAATCCACATTCCTTCCTTTTTGCCACGCATGAAGCCAAATGCTGATACAACAACGATCATCAGATTTGGTGATATGGATGCAAAGGAAAGTTTGCGAAATAAGGTGCTCTGCAGCAGATAACAGACAGCAATGATAATAAAGACAGTAATTTTTCTTCTCATAAAATCCTCCTGCCTAGTTTGGAATGGTCTGTTTCTTGTTCAATATCACCAGCACTTCCTCAAGATGTTCAAAATCAACTGCAGGTGTGATCGTTCCGGATTTTGTCAGATTGTTGGAATCTGTTTCGACGGAACTGATGTATCCGATCAGAATCCCCTGCTGATAATTATAGGACACTGCTGAAGTTACAACGGGATCATTGACGGAAACCTTATCTTCTTTATCATTCAGGTTATTAAACTCTATAACCATATCTTCATTCATCTTCTGGAGACTCCCGGAAACAATCAGATTATCAGAAGTTGTAGTGACCATTCCGCTTACTTTGCTTGTGTCATTGATAATGGATGTGACTTTGGCATAATTCGGACCGACATCTGTAACAATGCCGACAAGACCACTGCCTGCGATCACATTCATATCTGCTTCTATCCCATCATTACTTCCTTTATCAATTGTAAAGGTATTAAACCAGTTTCCACTGTTCTTTCCGATGACATTTGCTGCAATTTTTTCGTAACTTGGGTATTTTTGATCGAGATCATATAATTCCCGCAGATTTTCAAGCTCATATTGTTCAAGCTTTACGTTGTTTAGTTCTGTAGTCAGCTGATCCACCTGGCTTTGTAACTGTTCGTTTTCAGCCATGACATCACTTAAATTTTTGAGATGATCCGCTTTGTCTAAAAACCAGCTTCCAACTTTGTTAATTCCTTCCTGCATAGGAACAAAAACATAACCGGCTGCCGCATTTAATGGGCCACCGGATATATTTAAGGTAAAACTGAGTAACATAATGATAATGCAGAGACCTGTCATAAGAAGCAACAGGTATCTGGCAGGAAGAATAAACTTTGATTTACGTCTCATGCTATTCCTCATTTTCTAAAAAAATTAGTGTAACCGACTGTAATAAGTACGGCATATAGTTATCTTAAAATTTTGCTTTTCATACTGAAAGCGAGATGCTTGTACTTCTGGTCACTGACGATCTTAACCAGTCCTCTTGCAACACATTCTTCAGGATCCTCACAGGTGTTGATCTCGATTCCTGTGATTTCCCTGAACAACTGATTCAGGTTATGTATCTGTGAGCTGCCACCGGTAATATAGATTCCGGAATGGATGATGTCCTTGGCAAGCTCTGGTGGAGTTTTCTCAAGAATCATTTTAATTGAGTTGCAGATCGTATTCAGATTGTCTTTGATTGCTTCATATACAACTTCTCCGGTAATCTCCATTTCAATCGGGAGACCGCTTACAACATCTCTTCCAACGATCACCATTGTATCTGTGTTGCCAGGAATACCGGAACCAAGTGTTTCCTTTAAAGACTGTGCTGTTTTCTGACCAATGACAAGATTGTACTTGCGTTTTACGTAAGTGATGATAGATTCATCTATACGGTTTCCTCCGAAGTGCAGCAGGTCACTTAAGACGAGGCCGCCGAGTGAGATCACTGAGATTTCAGTTGTATCAGCACCGATATCAACGACCATAATACCGGTAGGTTCGTTAACATCCAGTCCGAGACCGACTGCGTCTGCAATTGGCTTCTCACAAAGGAGAACACTCTTTGGTTTCAGGCGGCTTTTATAAAACAATTCAAAGAAGGCACGCTTTTCAACATCTGTGATGTCCGTTGGAACGGCAACTATAAATTCAGCACCACGGATCTTACCTTTCATATGTTCTTCAAGGTAAAGTTGGATCATGGACTGCAGATTATTAAAATCTGCTATAACACCGCTTATAACAGGAAAGGTGACCTGTATTGTTTCCGGAGCCTTTTCATACATGGCATAGGCACTGTCGCCATATGCATAAATCCGGTCTTTGTTGACCAGAGCGATCGTATTCTTTTCATTTAATATTTTATTGGCGGACTTGCAATAGATTTTCATGTTGCAGGTTCCAAGATCAATTCCATATACATTGCTGTTCATATCATTCTCCCTTGTGTTTACAGACAAGCTTTTTGTCTTTCCTTTATGATGTAAGGTATCCGGCTTCGCGATAACTGTAATAAGTGCGGTCACCGATGATAATATGATCTGAGAGACGGATGCCTAACAGTTTGCCGGCTTCCTCAATTCTGGATGTGACAAGATTATCCTCCTGGGATGGTACTGCTCTTCCACTCGGATGATTGTGCAGCATTACGATATGCACTGCTTTCTTTTCGAGAGCCCGGATAAAAATCTCCCGGGGAGGCACAATTGATGAGGTTACACTTCCGGTTGTGATCACAGCATCCCCAAGCCATTTGCATTTGTTGTCAAACATGCATACAAGAAGCTTTTCCTGCTGTTCGTGCCGGAGCTGCTCCATATAGTATCTGGCTATGGTAGAAGCGTTGGTCATGGAAATTCCCTCAAAGTGCTTCGTTGCAGAGATTCTGGCAGACAGTTCTGCGATACACTTTAACTGCATGGCTATCACATTGCCGATTCCGCGGATCTCTTTCATCTCATCAAAAGACAGTTCATAAAGATTCATAAGATTCCTGTCCTTCCTGGTAAGAAAACTCCGTGCAATGTCAACCGCAGACATTCTGCTGCTGCCGGATTTGATGATGATCGCAAGCAGTTCTGCATCACTTAAAGCAGTAGGTCCGTATTTCCAGAATTTTTCATAAGGTCTTTCGGATTCCGGTAATTCTTTTGTAGTAACTGAGTCTTTCATAACAATCCTTCCACTCTCCCTGAAAGTATGATCATGTTAACTCAAAATAATTTCCTATTAATTTTAGCATAACAAATCTGTATTAACAAGATTTCGTTCCTTAAGTTTTTGTAAAGACATCAAAATTCCAAGTTTGGCATGATACCATGTAAGACCACCCTGGAAATAGACTGCATAAGGCGGCTTGATAGGTCCGTCCGCACTCAGTTCGATGGAGGATCCCTGTACAAAAGCACCTGCGGCCATGATAACATCGCTGTCGTAACCAGGCATTGCCCATGGTTCCGGGGTAACATAACTGTCAACCGGAGCTGCTGCCTGAATTCCTTCACAGAATGCAACCATAGCATCCGGATTCTGGAAGGTTACAGCCTGGATAATGTCATGACGGCTCTCTGTTCCGTCAGGAATCACAGAAAAACCAAGCTTTTCATAAATGTTTGCAGCAAAAATTGCACCCTTTAACGCTCCACTTACTACAGTCGGTGCAAGAAAGAATCCCTGATAGAAGGACTGGATAACACCCAAAGAAGCACCGACTTCTTTTCCGAGTCCCGGAGAAGTAAGACGATATGCCGCATTTTCAACACATTCCTTCTTTCCGACAATATATCCTCCGATCGGTGCAAGTCCGCCTCCCGGATTCTTGATCAGGGAACCGACGATCATGTCAGCACCAACTTCTAACGGTTCTTTTTCTTCAACAAATTCTCCATAACAGTTATCTACCATGCAGATCACGTCCGGCTTGATCCCTTTAATGAAAGAAATGAGTTCGCCGATACGGCTGACAGAAAGTGTTGGTCTTGTCGCATATCCCTTGGAACGCTGGATCGTTACAAGTCTGGTACGGTCATTGATTGCCTTGCGGATGTTCTCATAATCAAAACTTCCGTCAGCAAGCAGATCCACCTGACTGTAGGTGACACCATATTCTGCCAGAGAGCCCTTGGATGGACGGATCCCGATCACCTCTTCTAGTGTATCGTATGGTTTTCCAACAGGGGATAAAAGCTCATCTCCTGGTCGCAGGTTTGACATTAATGCCAGTGCAAGAGCATGTGTACCACAGGTGATCTGTGGTCTTACAAGAGCATCTTCGCCTTTAAAACAGGAAGCATATACTTTTTCAAGGGTATCTCTTCCGAGATCATTGTAGCCATATCCGGAGCTTATATTGAAGCATTCTGCACTGACACGGTTATCCTGCATAGCCTTTATTACTTTCATCTGATTAAATTCTGCCCTCGCATCAATCTCGTCAAAACGTTCCTTTAAAGAAGCTTCGATTTTTTCTCCGAATTCATATACTTCTCTGGAAATACCGAGATTTCTATATTGTTCCTCTAAAAAATGATTCATTACGTTGTTCCTCTCTTATTCTGTTTTTCCGGGAATGAAATTTTCACCGGCTGATAAAATCTTCTTTTCTCTGAGGATATCAGTCATATCCAGTAAGATTTTATCATCCTCATAATTATATTTTTGTTTGTCGAGCCAGATCACGTCCCGCTCTCTGCGGAACCATGTCAGCTGACGTTTGGCGAAATGCCTTGTTTCGCGCTTAATAATATAGACAGCTTCTTCTAAAGTCATTTTTCCATCGAGATGATCGAGGATCTCTTTGTATCCGAGTCCCTGCATGGAAACCATATCCCGGTGAAAGCCCATTTCCTTTAATTTTAAAACTTCATCTACAAGACCCTGTTCTATCATAAGATCGACCCGCTTGTCAATGTTTTGGTAAAGATGTGCACGGTCATCGGTCAGTACAAAATATGCAAAATTATAAGGAGATTCTTTCTGACGCTCTGATTCATTGTGTTCTGAAATCTTTTTGCCGGACAAATGATAGAATTCCAAAGCACGGATGACACGTTTGATATTGTTCGCATGGATCGCATCAGCAGATGCAGGGTCGACTTCGCGAAGCATATTATGAAGGTAAGCAGCCCCCTTTTCATCTGCAAGGTGTTCCAATTCCTGGCGATATGCTTCATCGCATTCCTGATCTGTAAAATCAATATTATATAACAGAGCCTGGATATAAAATCCGGTTCCACCAACGATAATGGGGATTTTTCCTTCGCTGTATATTTCATTTAAATATTCTTTTGCCTTTTCTGCAAATTTTACGACATGAAATTCTTCATCCGGTTCAAATTCATCGATCAGATAATGACGGATCCCATGCATTTCATCCGGCATGATCTTTGCAGAACCAATATCCATATGCCGGTATACCTGCATGGAATCAGCGGAAATGATCGCACCGTTTATCTGTTTGGCGAGCTTGATGGAAAGGGATGTCTTTCCGACTGCTGTCGGACCGGTCAGTATGACCATTGGTTTTTTCTCTGATAAATTATTCATAATTATACGATTCTCTTAAATTTCTTTTCTATTTCATATTTTGTCATGGAAATGATCGTTGGTCTTCCATGCGGACAGTTATATGGATTGTCCAGCTGCAGCAGATCGTCGATCAGTGTTTCAATCTCCGGACGTGACAGGGAATGATTTCCTTTCACAGCAGCCTTGCATGACATAGATGCAACTTTCTCCAGAATAAGCTGTGGAGCCTCTTTGCCGGAAATATTGGTAAAATCATCCAGCATATCAATAAACATTGCTTTCATATCGATATCTGTAAAATCTGCCGGCACAGAAGTAATGGCATATTCTTTTCCGCCAAAATGTTCGGTTTCATATCCGAAAGCCCGGAACTGTTCTTTGTATTTTAAAAGAGCACGTTCTTCCTCGTTATTTAAAGTAAGAATGACAGGAGGACTGATCGCCTGTGATGTGAAAGACATGTTCTTTACCTTTTCCATCGTCCGCTCATAGAGTACTTTCTCATGAGCGGCATGCTGATCGATAATAAATAATTTGTCTTCAAATTGTACAAGCCAGTAGGTATCAAAAAGCTGTCCGATGATCCTGTGTTTTTTTCGTGCATCCTCGGTCAGAAAAGATGGCTTAACAGATTCAAGGCTTTGTTGTACATAAGTTTCTTTTTCCGGCTTTTTTGGAGGCAGTTCAAATAAGTTTTCTTCCTGGACAGTAAGAGGACTCTTCTCGTTTGGCTTCATCCTTGAAAAAAATGCGTCAGTGCTTGATTTTTTCTCATGAGATGATGGAGATACCTGCTGTATCCTGCGGCTTTCAAATGGTTCTGGCAGATCTTTTGCAATCAAAGGAGCAGCCTCTTTTGGCTCTTCCTTTACCGGAACCTCCGGTATAAAATCACGATGGGAAATGGTATTCCGGATGATCTCAAAAAGTGCCTGATATATTTCTTCATTCTGACTGAAGCGAAGCTCCATTTTCGTTGGATGGACATTGACATCCAGTAATTCAGAATTCATCTCAAAATAAAGAACACAGAAAGGATATTGATGCTGCATCATAAATCCACGGTAGGCCTCTTCGATCGCTTTTGCAATGAGGGCACTTTTTATATAACGGCCGTTGATGAAGTAATTTTCATAATTCCGGTTTCCCCTTGAGATTACCGGCTTCCCGATAAATCCAGTAACTTTAAAAAGAGCATTTTCCTGTGATACATTCAGAACAGAGGATGTGATATCCCTTCCGTAAATGTGATAGATCAGATCTTTTTGATTTCCGTTTCCGGAGGTATGCAGCTTTGTCTGCCCGTTATTTATAAATTTGAAAGAGATGTCAGGATGGGATAAAGCCATGCGTTCCATCAGATCGTTTATATATCCGGCTTCCGTCTGGGCAGCCTTCAAAAACTTCCTTCTGGCAGGAACATTGTAAAAAAGATTCCGTACAATGAAGGTGGTTCCATCCGGTGCACCGATCTCTTCAAGCTCTGTTTCTTTGGAACCTTCGATCACATAGCGTGTTCCGGTAAGCTCATCATAAGTTTTTGTGATCAGTTCTACCTGTGAGACTGCTGCAATACTGGAAAGTGCTTCCCCCCGGAATCCGAGCGAATGGATGGAGAGCAGATCTTCCACATTGCGTATTTTGCTGGTAGAATGTCTGAGAAAAGCAAGTGGAACCTGTGTTTTTTCAATACCACATCCATTGTCTGTAATTCGAATGAAGGAAGTGCCGCCCTCTTTGATCTCAACAGTTATGGCAGTAGCTTTTGCATCAATTGCATTTTCAACTAATTCTTTTACGACAGAAGATGGACGTTCTACGACTTCTCCTGCTGCAATCTTATCAATGGTTTCCTGATTTAATAGCATAATCTCTGGCATCACATGACCTCCTTCCTGTAATAGCTGCAATATTACCAGCGGTTTTTAATTTTATTCTGTAGTTCATAAAGTTTATTTAAGGCATCGATCGGTGTCATATTTCCGAGGTCGACATTTTTTAATTCATCAATGATATCATCGTCTTTTACCGTATCAAACAGTGACATTTGTGCAAGATCCACTTCATCTAATTTTTCTTTTTTCTTTTTACATCCGGTATCAACGGATATATTTCTGGCGGTGATGGTAATATCGTTGGCACTGAGCTCTTCTACGATCTGTTTCGCACGTTCGATCACTGAATCCGGGACACCGGCAAGTTTGGCAACCTGGATACCGTAGCTCTTATCTGCACCGCCCTTTACAATCTTACGTAAAAATACAATGTCATCGCCTTTTTCCTTTACGGCAATACAATAGTTATTGACATTGTTTAGTTTTCCTTCCAGCTCGGTCAGTTCATGGTAGTGGGTTGCAAATAATGTTTTTGCACCAAGTAATTTTGGGTTACTGATATGCTCAACTACAGCCCAGGCAATACTCAGACCATCAAAGGTGCTTGTTCCCCTGCCGATCTCGTCTAACACAAGAAGCGAATTGCTGGTGGCATTACGAAGGATATTGGCAACTTCATTCATTTCAACCATGAATGTACTCTGGCCGCTGGCAAGATCATCCGATGCACCGACTCTTGTGAAAATACGGTCAACAATGCCGATCCTGGCTGAAGATGCCGGTACAAAGCTTCCAATCTGTGCCATAAGTACAATGATGGCAGTCTGCCGCATATATGTAGATTTACCTGCCATATTCGGACCGGTTATGATCGAGATACGATGGTTGCCATTATCCAGATATGTATCATTTGCAATAAACATATCGTTGTTCATCATTTTTTCGACAACAGGATGTCTGCCATCTTTGATATCGATCACACCATTCTGGTTAATCTTTGGCTTACAATAATTATTCTGATCCGCGACAACGGCAAGTGATACAAATACATCCAGCTTTGCAATCGCTTTGGCGGTTTTCTGAATGCGGACAACCTCGGCAGCAATTTTATTGCGGACACTGCAGAAGAGATCATATTCAAGATTGATCAGCTTGTCTTCCGCACCGAGAATCATATCCTCAAGTTCTTTCAGCTCCGGTGTGATATAACGTTCTGCATTGGCAAGGGTCTGTTTTCTTGTAAAATAATCCGGAACAAGTTCTTTATAGGAATTTGTAACTTCCAGATAATAGCCGAACACTTTATTATATTTGATCTTAAGGTTTTTAATTCCGGTTTTCTCACGTTCTTTCGCCTCAAGCTCTGCAAGCCATGTTTTCCCTTCTGTTTTTGCATGGCGGTATTTATCGACATCTTCATAATAGCCGTCTTTGATCAGACCACCTTCTCTGACAGAGATCGGTGGCTCTTCGATAATAGACTGCTCGATAAGGTCGAATAATTCTGATAAAGTATCAATCTCATCTTTTATTTCCTGTAAAAGATCTGTATGAAAATCCTCCAATAATGCTTTTATCGGTGGAAGCATTTTAATGGAATTCTTAAATGCGATCAGATCTCTTGGATTTGCAGACATATAAGTAACCCTGGTGATCAGACGTTCAAGATCGTAGATCGGATTTAAGTATTCCCGTAATTCTTCTCTAGTGATCATGTGTTTGTTTATGTCCGAGATCGCATTCTGTCGTTTTTCAATTTCCTCTTTATCGATCAGTGGCTGCTCCACATAAGCACGAAGGAGTCTTGCACCCATAGCAGTTCTTGTCTTATCGAGCACCCATAACAAGGAACCACGCTTCTGCTTTTCACGCATTGTTTCTACAAGCTCGAGATTTCTTCTTGTAGAACTGTCGATGATCATATACTTTCCGGTGGAATAAGGGTGAATTGCGGAAATATGATCCAGGTTATTTTTCTGGGTTTCATAAAGGTATTTTAACAAAGCACCTGCTGCAATGGTACCGTAGGTGTAATCATTCAATCCAAGACCTTCCAGACTGTTTACGTGAAAATGCCCTTTTAATGTGGTATTCGCTGTTTCATCACTGAAGTACCAGGAATCCAGAGAATAAATCGTAATACCAAGGCGATGCCTCATGTCATCGAGATCTACACCGCTCATATAAAAGCTTTCGTTGCAGACAATCTCTGATGGCGAAAATTTGTGGATCTCATCCAAAAGCTTTCGCTCAGAATCGACCTCTGTCACATAGTAATCTCCGGTAGAAACATCTGCGAGCGAGATGCCGTATTTGTCTGCAAGATAAACAATACACATAATATAATTGTTTTTTGATTCATCCAGTGCCTGGATATCCATATTGGTTCCAGGGGTCACCACACGGATGACCTCACGCTTTACAATTCCTTTGGCAAGCTTTGGATCTTCTACCTGTTCACAGATCGCAACTTTATGACCGTTTGCAACGAGTCTGTTTAAATATCCTTCCACAGCATGATATGGGATTCCGCACATTGGTGCACGTTCTTCCATGCCACAGCTTTTTCCGGTTAATGTAAGCTCAAGTTCTTTGGAGACTAAAATGGCATCATCAAAAAACATTTCATAGAAATCTCCAAGCCGGTAAAACAGGATACAGTCTTTATATTCTTCTTTTGTTTGCAGATAATGCTGCATCATTGGTGTAAATTCTGCCACGTAAGTTACTTCCTTCCATTTATCTTATCAAAATGCCTGATATTTTTGTATGATCGCTTCTGCTACTTTCATGCCATCCATGGCAGCTGAAGTGATCCCACCGGCATAACCGGCACCTTCCCCGCAGGGATAGATGCCTGAAATATTCGACTGGAACGTCTTGTCACGGTTCATGCGTATTGGTGATGAGGTCCGGCTTTCGATTCCGGACAAAATCGCATCGTCTCTGTCAAAGCCGGGAATATGATGCGCAAAAGAATGCATGCCGTCAATAAAAGACTGTTCCATGTCTTTGGTGAGAAGTCCTCTTAAATTGGTAAAGGTATGGGCTCCTTTTGTTTCAGAGGGAAAATCGCCATAGCCTGTACTTGCTTTATTGTCACAGTAGTCTTTAAATAACTGCTGTGGGATTTTTCCATTTCCGAGTGCATGAGCCTTTGCCTCAAGATCCCTCTGAAAACGTACTCCGCATAATGCGTCGTTTCCGTTAAAATCTTCCGGTGTGACAGAAACAATGATCGCACTGTTGGCATTGCTGCTGCCACGGTCAGAATAACTCATGCCATTTACAGCAAGACGGTTTTCTTCGGAAGAAGCATTTACCACATAGCCGCCTGGGCACATGCAAAAAGAATAAACACCACGCCCGTTTGGAAGATTTGCGGTAACCTTATAAGGAGCCGCGTCCAGTTTGTCATGGTATTTTTCCCCATACTGAGTTTCATTTATAAATTGCTGCGGATGCTCTACACGGAAACCGACTGCAAAGGACTTCGGTTCCATGGAAAGTGGTGTCTGTGATAACATTTCAAAAGTATCACGGGCACTGTGTCCTAATGCGAGGACGCAGACACTGGCAGGGATCCATTCTTTATGGTCAAGTTCGATGGATGTTATGGCATCGTTATTTATCTTAAATCCGGTAAGACAGGTTTTAAAAGAAAAACTTCCACCGAGGCGGATAATCTCCTTACGCATGGCTGCGATCACTTCAGATAGAATATCCGTACCGATGTGTGGTTTGTTTTCGTAAAGGATCTGTTCGGGAGCACCAAATTTTACAAACGTTTCAAGAACGAACTGATTGCGTCCGGATGGGTCTTTTACAAGGGTATTGAGCTTTCCATCCGAAAAAGTTCCGGCACCACCCTCACCGAACTGCACGTTGGAGGCAGTATCAAGAATACCTGTATTCCAGAAATTTAAGACATCCTCTGTGCGTTCTTCCACTGTTTTACCGCGTTCTATGACATGTGGACGGTATCCTTCCATTGCAAGCAGATAAGCGGCAAAAAGTCCGGCTGGTCCGGCACCGATGATAACCGGACGTTCGGTTAAAGGAGAGGATCCCTTTTCCGGCAGGCAATAGTGCTTTGGGCAGATTGCTATAACATTTTTATCTTTACATTTTTTTAAGATCGCAGCCTCATTCTCAGCAGTAATATTGACGGAATAAACAATTTGTAAGTCTGGCTTTTTTCTTGCGTCAATGGATTTTTTGACGATCTGCATTTGCATGATCTGTGATCTGCGGATTTTTAAGATTTTTTCTATTTTCTGATAAAGCATGGATTCGTCATGCTCTACCGGAAGTTTTATCTGGTTGATTCGTATCATAAATTTAAGAGTTCCCTTTCTTTGCGGCATGAAGTCCGGCAACGTAACCGCTTGACCATGCCCATTGAAGATTATATCCGCCACAGATGCCATCAATATCAGCAATTTCACCTGCAAAATAGATGCCGGGAACGAGTCTGGATTCCATGGTGTGTGGATCGATATCTTTTGTTAAAACACCTCCGGCACAAACCTGTGCCTGTTCGAAGGATTTGCTTCCTGTAATATGTACATGGAAATTTTTGCATTTATATGTAAGCCTGTGAAGTTCTCTTTTTGAAAGACCATCTGCTTTTGCATGCAAAGAAATTTCAGATTCCTTTAATAAAGCATCACAGAGTTTTTTGTTCAGAAAACCGATCATTGCTTCTTCTGCCGTCTTTCCATGCGAGTTGAAAAGAAAGCGTTCCGTAAGAAGTGAGAACAGTTCTTCCTCACTAAGATCCGGGAGAAAATCAATCACAGCTTCTGGCTTCAGATTCTTTTTTAATGCTTTTGTCGCAAAACGACTGACCTGGAATACCGGAATCCCGGAAATCCCGTAGTCAGTAAGCTGTATTTCACCACAGTCAGATGCAGCAGCAGTTCCATCGACCAACAGGGTGACGAAAGCCCGCGTACGGATGCCGGCAAGCTGTTTGAAACACTTTTCGCTGCAGGTTAATGCCACCAAAGCAGGTACAACATCTGAAAGTCTGTGACCAAATTGTTTGATCAGAGGAATGGCACTGCCATCACTTCCTGTTTTTGGTGCAGCAAGAAGGCCTGTTGCAAAAATAAGATTCCTGGCAGTAATCGTTCCATTATCTGTATGAAGCAGAAAGCAGGAATGTTTTTGTATGATATCAGATGTGTTACATTCCAGAAAGCAGGTGACATTCTGGTAAGAAAGCTCCATCCGCAGAACATCAGTTACCGATGCAGCCTGTTCACTCTGTGGATAATAATAGCCGTTCCTCTGCTTTGGAAAGATGCCAAGCTCCTGAAAGAAGGCTATCGTCTCATCAAAACCAAACTGCTCCATGACAGGCAGCACGAAAGCAGGATCATCTCCATGATAACAGGAGATATCCTGTAGTGCATTGGTATAGTTACATTTGCCATTCCCGGTAGAAAGGATTTTTTTCCCTACACGGTCTTTATGTTCTATGAGAGCTGTTTTTGCACCGTTTCTGGCTGAGGTGATCGCAGCTACAAGACCTGCTGCACCACCACCAAGAACTACGACATCGAAAATAGTATTCGTATTTTTCTTCATATTTCCTCACATTGTGTATCTTTATTCATTCGGATTCCATTCTAGCATAATTAAAAGTAACATTCAAATATTCTGGGAAGAATAATGCACCTCTATGAAGAATAATTTTCAAGAAATTCGAATAATTCTTTTTCGGACGAAAAAGAAAGACCATCGAAAAGCTTGTCTTTCATTTCAGACGAGAGTTCTTCTATCCGGATGGACGTTTCAAAATAAAGTGTATTCCGGTCGGATAAATAAACCGCAATTTTTCCATCCTGTTCTTTTAAATAATATTTGGAATCAGGAAGTTCAGGCACACTTGCAGTAACAGCTTCTGTACCGGTTTCGGTATCTGCACACTGCACCTTTTCCGGCGTCACGAAGGCCTTGTGTATCTTTTGATCGATCCATAAAGATGCAGCAAGCATCAGAACAAATAAAAAGCAAATACTTATCATTTTTTTCAAAATCATCACCCCGGATAAGTATTTGCTTTTTTATATTATTTTATACTAATGCAGCAGATGCATTTTTTTTGCAAGACGCACAAGAGATGCACCTTTTGGGAACTTTCGGATTTCTTCTTCTGTCAGACCTTTTAATAAAAGAAGAAAAACAGCATAGGTTACAACACCAAAAAGGATACTGATCAGTGTAGCTATGGAATTGATCCGGAATACATATAGTATAAGCTTATATACAAGGAATACTACCACACCCATGACAACAGCGGAAATCCCTGGTATCAGGAAAGTGCGTTTAAACTCCTGCTTATAACCGCTATACTTTTTGACAGAATAAGCATTTAAAATACACATCATAAAACCAAAGAAAGCATTGGCAAAAACAACAGCAAAAATGTTCAGCTTTAATACAAACATAAGTGCGACGAGTACGCCGATATGAAGCATCAGTGCGATCGATGCATTTTTTACAGGCTCTTTCATACGGTTGATCCCCTGCAAGAGACCATTGGAAAGAGTAGAAAGAGAAAAAAATACAATTGACATCGCACCGACCTGAAGCATACTTGCTGCAAGTTCCGAAGAATCATGGAACAAAAGCTGCAGGATCGGAGAGGCTAATACGCCCATTCCTACTGCACATGGAAATGCCACGACCATAATAAAACGGATTGCAGTATTGATCTGTGACCGTACCCCATCTTTGTCACCACTTGTATAGGCAGCAGTAAGTGCCGGTACAGAAGATGCGGCAAGAGAAGATGCAATGGAGATCGGAACATTGATCAATGTTTTGTACTTTCCGGTATAGATTCCGTTCCACTCACTGATCTCATTTGCTGTGTATCCCTGGATATTTGCTATATTTTTGAAAATAGCCTGATCCAGGATCGCATTACAGTTATAGATTGTTGTACTTAAGAGAACTGGTACGATCGTGATCACCAGAATCTTAAACAGGTATGAATAAGAATCCACATTTGCTCTTCTGTCTCTTTTCATCTGACGTTTGAATACTTTCAGATACGTAAGAAGCACAAAAGAAACAAACAAAAGTGCAACAACAGCTCCGACACCCGTACCTAATGTTCCGCCCGCAGCACCATAGGCTGCAGCATAATTATCCGGATTGCCGAGAATGTTTCCTACTTTGGTTCCATACTGGAACAGTACATAGGCAGCCCATACACTGACGATCGCATTTGCAATCTGTTCCAAAATCTGGGAGACCGCACTCGGCATCATGGTTCCAAGCCCCTGGAAAAAACCTCTCATGACACCAAGCACAGCAACTACAATGAGGATCGGTACAAGTATTTTTACTGCAAAAATACTGTACGGTGTTTTCATAATAGTTCCGGTAATGTATTCTGCTCCAAAAAACAGGATGCCTGCTGCAATGGTTCCGGTTGTAAGTCCGAAGATCAGGGCACATTTTAATACCCTGTAAGCGTTCTTTTTTCTTCCAAGTGAAATGTCTGCAGAAATCAGCTTGGAAACTGCAAGCGGCAGACTGTAGGAAGAAATAATCAGTAAAATGTTATAAATTTCAAATGCACAACCGTAGTAATCATTCCCTTTATTCCCGATAATTGCGGTCAGAGGGATACGGTAAATCAGACCGATCACACGGCTGATGATCGATGCCATTGCAA
Organism: uncultured Roseburia sp.; assembly: GCA_934292805.1. Taxonomy (GTDB): domain Bacteria; phylum Bacillota; class Clostridia; order Lachnospirales; family Lachnospiraceae; genus Roseburia. The sequence goes on from CAKQXQ010000005.1 coordinate 44,900, forward strand.
GAATGGATCCCTGCACAAGAAAATTAGTGTTACTTTTATTGTTAGTACTCATAGTGTTCCTCAATCTTTATCTTGTGATATTCATCTCATCTAATATCTGACGCTGCTTTGCTTCCATATCAGCCGCCTCTTCCGGAGTCATATGGTCATAGCCGAACAGATGAAGCATGCTGTGTACGATCAGAAAAGCATACTCTCTCTTTTGTGAATGACCATAGCTTTCGGCCTGTTCGGCCACTTTATCAACAGAGATCACAATATCCCCCAGAAGGATCTCACCGGTATCCGGGTTGAAATTATCGTCATAATCATCTTCAAGTTTTGAAAAATCTCCGGCTGCTTCATAGGAAAGCATAGGAAAAGAAAGAACATCGGTTGGTCTGTCAATGTTGCGGTATTCCCTGTTGATCGTATGGATTTCTTCATTGTCAACAAGTGTAAGATTGACTTCTGCCTCATAAGGAAACTCCTCATGGTCGATGGTAAATGTGATCACATCCTTTGCTAAGGCTTCACAGTTAAAATCAAAATTGGTGTTTACTTCTTTTTCGAAATTTATGGTCATAACAGATCCTCTTACTTTCTTCGTGTGTTTGTAGCCGGTTTTCGTGGTTTGTTTTTCTTTTCATAGTCTTCGTAAGCTTTTACGATCTTCTGGACAACCGGATGTCTTACAACGTCCTGGCTGGTAAGTTCACAGATACCGATTTCATCTACCTTTTTCAGAACCTTTAAAGCTACATCCAGTCCGGATACTGTTCCCGGGGAGAGATCTTTTTGTGTTGCATCTCCTGTGATCACTGCCTTAGAGCCAAAACCGATACGTGTTAAAAACATTTTCATCTGTGCCGGTGTGGTGTTCTGAGCTTCGTCAAGAATAATAAAGGCATTATCAAGTGTTCGTCCACGCATATATGCAAGCGGAGCGACTTCGATCAGGCCCTTTTCCATATTCTTCTGAAAACTTTCTGCTCCCATGATCTGGTATAATGCATCGTAAAGAGGACGCAGATAAGGGTCAACTTTACTCTGGAGATCTCCCGGAAGAAAACCAAGCTTCTCTCCTGCTTCTATCGCCGGTCTTGTCAGGATGATCCTTCCAACCTCCTCGTTCTTAAAAGCTGTGATCGCCATTGCCATTGCGAGATATGTTTTTCCGGTTCCGGCCGGTCCCATACCGAATACGATCATTTTTTTCCTTATAGCATCTACATAGTTTTTCTGTCCAATGGTTTTCGGTTTTACCGGTTTTCCGTTGACTGTATGACAGATACAGTCCTTGTCAATCTCCACAAGTGCAGTTTCTTTTTCTTCTGCAGCAAGGGATAAGGCATAATTTACATTCTGCTCAGTGATCACATTCCCACGTTTGGAAAGCTCTAACAATTGCAGAAATACATTGGAAGCACTCTGAATCTGCCGTTCGTTACCAACAAGCTTCATGGAATCACCACGAACTACCACAGTTACATTAAGAGTGCGTTCTATTTTTTTTATATATGCATCAAATTGTCCGAACACATTTGCAATATGCTCAGTAGGTATGTTTAAAGATATTTCAGTCAGACTCATTCAGTTGCTGCCTTTCTTCACTCGTTATTTCCAGAATTTCTGTCGGCTGATAAGCTACAATGGATTCAAGTACTTCAACCGTGCCATAAATGACATATTTCTGGTCGCCTTTGTCTATCATAACATTTTTTTCCAGAATTTGAATACCTTTTTCTTCCAAATTCGAAAGATATTGGGAAAAATGTCTTTCTGCAAGCTCTGTTGCCTCTTCATCGGTATATTTTTTCTCTTCTATTCGATATTTGTCATAGTCATAACGTAAAAAAGAAACAGGAAGAAAAAAATTATCCGTCATATGAAGTTGAAAAACATGTTCCGATTTTTCATATAATCCATCTTTTAACCGGAAAATGGGATTTGTGAAATAATAATTAAGAATACAGAGTCCCCAGTTATGTTCTTTTTCTCCTGTTTTTATTTTATCCTGATAATGAAGATTTATTTCATCTGAGTAAGAATACGTAATCGTTGCAAGAATATCTGCATCAGCTCCCGGATAAAGAAATGATACCGTCTCACCATCATCATTTAAGATCTCAAGGCGTCCACTGACTAACAGATCTCCCTTGGAAACTTCTATTCCCTCTGTGACAAGCGGTGTACCGGTGCGCGTAACGATTGAAAAAATCGTTCCGTCTTTTCCTGCAACGATATCGCAAGGCCTGCCATCTTCTTTATTGTGAGTTTCATCCGGCATCAGCCGCTCCTGTAATTCTACAGTGAGCCTGGTTCCGTAAATTTCTACGGAACACCAGATAATATCGGGAAATTCTGTGCGCAGGGAATTTTCTAACTGCTCACAGTCTATGTGACTTTTTTTGCTCCCAAAACCGGATTTTTCTGATTGTAAAAAAGTAATGACAGAGTCATCAGTCAGATAAGAATTGCCGATTATTTCAATATTCCATATATAACAGGAACATACATATAATAAAGCGGCACAGATAAAAATACCGCAGGCAAACAGCTTATGCTTTCGATAGTGAAAAAGCCAAAATCCAACCCCATATTTTCGTATAATTCTGGCCTTTGTTTTTGTCTTTTTTAAGAGTGGTTTTAAATTGCGGTATCCATTTACACTGATATAGAAAAAGTAGCCATCAGGTGCCGGTTTCAAGCCCCAGATAAGAATATTCCGGTTGCCACACAGATTTAAAAACCGTTCAGGGGCATATCCGGTCAGATGAACATATACGTATCCGCGAAGGTATTTGATCACATGAAAAGTACTCATCCGTAGTCGTATTGGATAGAATCAATAAATCCAAAGATTTTCATTTCCTCACTTGTATAGTAGGCAACAGAAAGCTTGGATCCTGATATGGAAATACGCTCGGATTTTGTCTGGATTTTGATCATGCTTTCTTCAAGCAGAATGATTCCACGGTAATTCTCAATCAGTATCTCTCTTCGCCCGGTGATCGTAACGACGGAGGCACCGAGCATCAGATCCTGTGGAAGTTCCAGATTGTGTACAACTTTTTCACGGATAGAGGATTTATTATGTCTGTTCATAGTATTAGTCTATGAAATTTTGACCTGATTATGACATCATCTTTTTTCGAATGGAAAATGAGAGGCACTAAGCTGTTCATAATCTTCCTTTGTATCGATATCAAAAAAATTAGATTCATTGCTGACCGGATAACAGAATACGTCAGCCGGGAATTGTTTCATCAGGTATTTTCCGCCCTGCTCGCCTGTAAGAGAAAGAAGCTTCGGACGGTATGAAATATCAAATATATTCGGATTCCGCCAGATACCGTTACATTCCATGGTACCTATTTTTTTGTCTTGATCCAAGTAAGCAATCAGGAACCGCTCTACTTCCATGGGGTCTAAAAATGGCTGATCCGCAGTAAAAAAGACGTCGCAGGCAGATGATCCTTTGATGTCTTTTTCTTCTGTATCCAGAGAAAGGATTGCTTTTTGGATGGAAGAAGCAATCCCTGTATTTTCAGGTTCTTTATTTATCGTGTATGAAATATGGTGCTCTGTACAAAAGGAAATAATTTCATTATCAGAAGCAACAACAAGAAGCCTCCATTCTCCGTGTCTTTGACACAGAGAATGGAGCTTCTCAATTGAAATCCGGTACAGAGGTTTATGGTCTATCTCTGCCAGCAGCTTTTTCCCATGAAAGCGCCTGGAATAGCCGGCTGCCAGCAGTATCAGATTCATTCTCAAATGACATGCATTCCTTTCAGGATTTTTTCCGGAGTGATCGGAAGTTCATTGAACCAGACATCTGTAGCGTTATGGATTGCATGCGCGATAGCCGGAGCAGGTGTATTGATAACAATCTCTCCGATTGATTTGGCACCATAAGGTCCGGTTGGTTCATAACTGCTCTCGAATTCAACGCGTATCCTGTCAAAATCAAGACGTGTTGGTATTTTATACTGCATGAAAGAATTGGAAAGGTTCACACCTTTTTCGTTATACCAGATATCCTCATAGAGTGTCATGCCAATTCCCTGAAGAAGACCGCCTTCTGTCTGGACTCTTGCCAGATTTGTATTAACAACCGTTCCACAGTCAACACAGGCAGCATAATCCAGTAATTCAATACTTCCTGTAAGCGGATCTACTTCTACTTCTGCACAGGCTGCCATAAATGGTGGTGGAGAAACCGGAGAACTGTGGCTGTAAGTTACCTCCAGAGCAATCTCATTATTCGCCATGGATGCAGTGGCAAGATCAAACAGGGAAATTTCTTTTTCCTGTTCCACACAGAAAATACGTTTTCCATCAAATTCGAGAGAAGATGCATCAACAGAAAGCTTTTTTGAAGCAAGTTCAAACATTTTCTCTTTCAGAAGTTCAGCAGCTTTTACAGCTGCCATACCGGTCAGGTAAGTGGTACTGGAAGCATAGGAACCGGAATCGTAAGGTGATGTATCTGTATCTACGCCATAAACAGCAATGTTATCAATATCTGTTTCAAGTGTATCTGCAACAAACTGAGCAATGATCGTATCACAGCCGGTACCCATATCGGTACAGCCGATGATCACGTTATAGAAGCCTTCATCACTGAGCTTGATTGTTACAGATCCGACATCTAAATTGGAAATGGCAGATCCCTGCATGGCAAGAGCCATTCCGAGTCCACGTATTTTGCCATCCGGCATGACACGTCTTAAAGGTTTATCCTGCCATCCGATCATTTCAGAAGCCTTTTTTAAGCATTCTTCCAATTTACAGCTGTTTGCAGTTTCTCCATAATAAGCAGGCATAACATCCCCTTCGTGGGTCATATTCATATAACGGATTTCGGATGGATCCATATGAAGTCTGTCAGCAAGGCGGTTTACCATAGATTCGACTGCAAAAATACCCTGTGTTGCACCATATCCGCGGTATGCACCCGCAGACATGTGGTTGGTATATACTACATCATACCGGAAGCGGAAGGCATCCGTCTGATAAAGTGGGATGGATTTGTGTCCGCTAAGTCCCACCGTTGTCGGACCGTGCTCTCCGAATGCACCGGTATTAGACAGCGTGTATACATCAAGTGCGTGTATTTTTCCGGTACTGTCAGCACCGAGTTTTACTGTAACTTCCATTTCGTGACGCGGGGAAGATGCAATTAAGGATTCTTTTCTTGTAAAAATGATCTTTGCCGGTTTGCCGGTGAGCATAGTTACGATCGCAGGATATACTTCTGCAACAACCGTCTGTTTGGCACCAAAACCGCCACCGATTCTCGGTTTGATCACACGGATCCTGGATTTTGGAATATCCAGAGCATTTGCAAGAATTCTTCTCACATGGAATGGAATCTGTGTTGAGGATAAAATATTAAGGCGTCCGTATGTATCCATATAGGTCGTTGTACGGAAGGTTTCCATCATTGCCTGCTGTACTGCTTTTACGTGGAAGGTTTCTTCCATCACAATCTCACAGTTATCCATTACAGCATCGACATCACCACTTCCCTCGAGACCGGAAGCACAGAGATTTCGTTTGTTATCTGCACCAACCGGGCACAAAGACTTCCAGTCTTCCTCCGGATGTACAAGAATTGGATTGTCTTTTGCGGTATGATAGTCAAGAACAGGTTCTAATACCTGATATTTTACTTTGATCATTTTAAGTGCACGGTCAATCGCTGCTTCATCTGTTCCGGCAACGATAGCTACTGCATCACCGACAAAGCGGACACGCTGATCCAAGATATAGCGGTCGTATGGGCTCGGTTCAGGAAATGACTGGCCAGCCATTGTAAATCTGCGTTTTGGAACATCTTTGTATGTTAAAATACATTCAATCCCGTTTTGCTTTAATGCATTTTCAGTCTTTATCTCTTCAATGAGTGCATGTGCATAAGGACTTCTTAAGACCTTTACGATCAGACAGTCCTTCGGGGCTAAATCATCCATATAAACCGGTTTTCCGGTTACTAATGCCATGGCGTCTTTCTTCATGACAGGTGCGTTTACGTATTTCATGCTCTTTCTCTCCTGCTATTCTTACTTTTCTTCGGAAATCTGTTGGTTACGGTTCAGATAGTTTTTGATCGCACGAAGCTGGCTTTCATAGCCGCTGCAACGGCAAAGATTACCGGAAAGATATTCTTTGATCTCCTGTTCTGACGGATCTGTAAGTTCATCTTCCATGGCAAGTACATTCATAATAAAGCCAGGATTACAGAACCCGCACTGCTCACCACCCTGGTTGGCAAGGAATGTTCCAAATTCCTCTGCACGCCCAGAAACACCTTCCAAGGTTGTGATATGTGTACCGTCAGCTCTTGCAGCAAGAATGGAACAGGATAAAACAGGTTTCTTATCCATCCACACCGTACAGAGTCCGCAATTGGATGTTTCACATCCTCTTTTCACGCTGTAGCAGCCCATTTGTCTGACAAATTCAAGAAGGGGAAGATCCGGATTTATTTCTTCAATGATTTCTTTTTCATTTAGCCACAGATGTATTTTCATTATGCATTACCTCCAAAAGTAAGAATGTTGTTGGAAGCAAGTGCTCTTTTTACAAGAACACCCGCAATGTGCTCCCGGTATTTTGCACTGCCTCTGCGGTTGCTTCCGAAAGTAAAATCATCCTGAATCTGTCGGATAAAGGAATCCACATCTGCAATTACACTAAGGTCATAATCCTTTACGGCAGCCTTCACAGGTCTGGCACCGATGCTGATGCGAAGCCTGTTGGGATATTCGGATACTGCAACTGCAAGTACCGGGAAATCAGTAGCCGTGTTCCTCTGGGAAAGATAGGTGACCTTTAAAGGAACTTTTTTCACATGGACGGCTACCAGAATATCATTATCGTATTTCTGGTCAATAAACTGGTCAACAGGCATCATTCCGGCATGGTAGAGTTCTACATAGCTGTCTAATGCTGCAAAAAGTGTCAGGACATCGGAAAAACCGAATCTGCCGTAGATGCTTCCTCCAACGGTCGCACAGTTTCGAAACTGCACGCCTACAATATGACGTACGCTTTCTTTTACGGCACCAAAGGTATATTGATTCAGTCCTGTGTGAGTTTCCAGATCACGCAGCGTTACCATGCAGCCAATAATAAACTCATCTTCTGTTTCTTCAATCGTATTAAGTCCAAGATTACAAAGGTCAATGGCAGTCATGAGGTTTCTGTCGCCAATTTTTAACCACAGACCACCGCCTATAATGTGGTTTGTTTTTTTCTGGTTCAGTTCGTATGCTTCCTCCAGGCTTAAAACCTTTCGGTATTCCTTGATTCGTAACATAATGCCTCCTGTTATTTGTGGTAAGGTTCATGATTCATAATGCGATAGCTTCTGTAAATCTGTTCAGATAATATCACACGCATCAGCTGGTGTGGAAATGTCATTTTTGAAAAACTGAGTTTATAGTCTGCCCGGTTTAATATCCTGTCAGACAGCCCAAGAGAGCCACCGATCACAAATATAATATGGCTTGTGCCGGATGTGCCAAGGGATTCTAATTTCCCGGACAACTGTACGGAATCCAGCTGCTTCCCGTCAATTGCGAGTGCAATGACATAGGAGCTGTCTTTCAGATACTTCTCCATACGATCTGCTTCTTTGTTTTTGATCATAGTTTCTTCTGTATCACTTGCATGATCCGGTGTCTTCTCATCTGCCACTTCTATGATTTCAAATTTGCAGTAGCGGCTCAAACGTTTTTCATATTCAGCTATCGCATCTCTGTAAAATTTTTCTTTGATTTTTCCTACACATAAAATTGTTATTCTCATAGCATAAAATTATATCACATTTTCATTGCCGAGGTCTAGCAAATCGCCTATAATAATTGTAGAAAAATGAAAGTAGGAAGAGAAAAATGAAAGTTTACGTTTCAAAAGAGTCGAAAAAAAAGGACACAAAAGAAACTGCACAGGCATTTCTGATCGTAAGTATCGCCGGTTTTGTTGTACTTATCCTGTTTGCAGCAGGAGTTTTGCCGATCCATATGGCAGATTACATGAAGATCATGATGTCAGTTGTGTTTGGGGTTATGTGTGTGATCTTTTTTGTGATCGGCATTACCTCTTTACGTCAGGTCAAAACACTGGAAGCACAGGCAATAACAGAAGGTTCTCTTGAAAAAGAAATCCATGACTGGTTTATGGATTCATTCGCAAAGCAGCTTAGGGAAAACTTTGCCGGTGAGGATGATCTGTCGAAGGAAGATCTGTATTTTAAGCGATATGAGAAGATGTCTGCTTATATTGGAGAAAAATACCCGGATCTGAATGAACTGTTTTTAGATCATATGGTTGAACAGCTTTATGCAGAAATTTTTGAATAAAATACGAATTAGACTTTTTTTGCATATACAAATATGTTAAAATGAAAAAAGCATGTATCAATTAGAAGAAAACGATACAAATTATACGTTTATGAGGTGACATTGTGAAAGAACTCGAAGAGAAAATTTTAAAAGAGGGACATGCCCTGTCAGAAAGTATATTAAAGGTGGATGGATTTATTAATCATCAGGTGGATCCGGTTCTTATGCAGCAGATCGGGGATGCATTTGCAGACCATTTTGAAAATCGTGGTATCACAAAGGTTGTAACAATTGAAAGTTCCGGTATTGCACCGGCACTTATGACAGCAATTGCCCTTAAGGTTCCGATGATCATTTTAAAGAAACAGCCTTCAAAGGTATTGAATGATAATTTACTCCAGACGGTTGTAACATCATTTACAAAGGGAACAAGTTATCAGCTGACGTTGTCCCATCAGTTTATCGATAAAGACGATAATGTACTTATTATAGATGATTTTCTTGCAAATGGAGAAGCTGCGAGCGGTGCTATCCGTTTGTTAGGTGAGGCAGGAGCTGCTGTTGCAGGTGTTGGTATTCTGATTGAGAAATCATTCCAGCCAGGAAGAGATAAATTAAATGCCCAGGGCGTAGAGGTATATTCGCTGGCAAGAGTCAGCAAACTCGGAAAAGATTTGATCGAATTTATTCCGGAAGAAAATGAATAGTCATCTTTATTAGTAAAAAAATGCTCAGATTTATCTGAGCATTTTTCTTTTGCAATATAGTTACCTGACCTGGCGAAACAACTACTCTGCTGTTTTCGTACCAGGTTTGCAGATAAAGTTGGTACGGTAAATTTCACTTGTCAGATTTGTTTTGTCATTGACAACAAGAACCGAAAGAATATTATTTCCTTCAGGAACTTCAATCGGATCGGTATAGCGTTCAGAAGCTGTCGTCGGATCGGTGCCATCCCATGTGTAATAAATACTGCAGCCTTCATCAGCAGTGATTATAACAAAAGTAAGTTCATCCACGGTTCCACCATCCGGAGTGATTTCCGGATAATTTGGTGGCAAAGCAACTGTCTTATATTTTGCAGTAACAACATCACTGAAAAGTCCCTTTTCATTTTTACAGGCAGCTTTTATTGTATAGGTCTTAAGATCGGAAAGTTCTATTCCGTCTTTTTCATATAATGTTCCCGCAGCTGTTGGATCTGAACCGTCAAGTGTATAATAAATCTCACATTCTTCTATGGAAAAAATCGTGACATTTGTATACACATCACACGTTCCTGCATCCGGATAAAACACTGGTTCTGCGACAATATAACCGGAAAAAAGTTCCAGAATATCCGTATCTGTGATGTCAGAAGCTAATTCCTGTATCTTATCATATTCCTCTTTGGACTCATAAATACGGATCAATCCCTGGTATGCATCTTTGTTATCGTCATCCAGTGTTAAGATCTCCATATATAAAATCATAGCGGAATCATATTCCTTTTGTTTCATATAGATATCAGCAAGTGAGACCCTTGCATTAATATCAGAAGGAAGTAATACAAGTGCGTTTTTATAATAAGATATTGCCTTTTCATAATGATTACCGGAAAGCTCTTTTTCTGCCATTTCCATCTGATAATCATAAGAATTATTGTTTTTATGTCTGACGTAAAGGAGTGATCCTGTTGTGATAACGAGAATCACTGCAGCAAAGCAGATCAGAATCACCCATGGAGTCTGTTTATTTTGTTTCTTAGAATTCTTCTGTGGTTTGTTATCATTGTTATGACTTGAATCCGAGGTGCTTTTACTTGCTTCGTCTGTTAAGATCGCCTTCAGATAGTCTTCCTCCAATACAGAATATTCGTTTACCATTTGTGCTTCATGGCCACATACAGAACAGTATAAACAGCCTTCCTTCAGTTCAGCTCCACATTTTGCACATTTCATATGAAACCCTTTCTAATCTTTTTACTTATTATTGAAACTTTCCAGGCAGTTATGCATCAGCATGGCAATGGTCATCGGTCCTACTCCACCCGGAACAGGTGTGATCGCAGATGCTTTTGGCGCAACTTCATCGTATTTTACATCACCACAAAGTTTGTTGTTTTCATCACGATGAATTCCGACATCAATGACTACTGCTCCGTCTTTTACATAATCAGCAGTAATAAACTGTGGTTTTCCAATTGCAACGATCAGAATGTCTGCATTTTGGCAGATTTCTTTGAGATTATGGGTTTTGGAATGAGCAACCGTTACAGTTGCATTCTCGCGAAGCATTAAAAGAGCCATTGGTTTTCCGACAATATTGCTCCTTCCAATTACAACACAATGTTTTCCGGCAATCTCGATTCCGGAACGTTTCAAAAGCTGGATGATACCGGCTGGGGTACAGGAAACAAATCCCCTCTCTCCGATCACTAATTTTCCGACATTCTGTGGATGGAATCCATCTACGTCTTTATCAGGAGAAATTGTCTGTATGATCTTATCTGCATTGATGTGTTCAGGAACTGGAAGCTGAACCAAAATACCATTTACAGTTGGATCTTCATTAAGCTTTTGAACCAGTCCAACCAACTCTTCTTCGGAAGTCTCTTCTGGAAGTTCATAGGATAATGACTGGATACCGATATATTCGCATGCCAGCTTTTTATTGCGTACATAGACAGAAGATGCCGGATCGTTTCCTACCTGTATAACGGCAAGGGACACATTCGTCCCCTGCTCTTTTAATTTTGCAACCTGTTCTCTTAATTCATCTTTAATTTCCTGAGATATTTTTTTTCCGTCAATTATTTGGGTCATTTCAAATTCTGTGTAACGTTAAAGCTACATTCCTTTCCAAAACATATTTTAAAATAGTCCGGTGATCACACCGTCATCATTTACATCAATGCCGTATGCAGCAGGATTTTTTGAAAGACCTGGCATTGTCATGATCGCACCTGTAACAGCAACGACAAAGCCTGCACCTGCAGATACATAAACTTCTCTTACATTGATGGTAAAGCCCTCCGGACGACCGAGTTTTGTCTGGTCATCAGAAAGAGAATATTGGGTTTTTGCCATACATACCGGGAAATTAGAAAGTCCCATATCAGTAATTCTCTTTAATTCTTTCTTTGCAGCCGGTGAATAAGTAACACCATCTGCACCATAGATCTCTCTTGCTATTGTTTCAATCTTCTCTTCAAGAGAAAGCTCATTCTCATAGAGTACTTTAAAGTGGCTGTCTTTGTGCTCTAAAGTATCAAGGACTTTATTTGCAAGGGCAATTCCACCTTCTCCGCCTTTCTCCCATACTTCTGAAAGAGCAAATTCACAGTCTCTGTCATGGCAGAACTGTTCTACAAAATCTGTTTCTGCTTTGGTATCTGTAATGAAAGAATTCAGTGTAACGACAACAGGTACACCATACTTCTGAAGATTTTCGATGTGCTTCTCCAGATTTACGATACCCTTTTTCAATGCATCCAGATTTTCTGTACCAAGATCAGCCTTTGCAACTCCACCATTATATTTCAAAGCACGGATTGTTGCAACTAAAACAACTGCATCCGGTTTTAATCCTGCTTTACGACACTTGATGTCAAAGAACTTTTCTGCACCGAGATCTGCACCAAAACCTGCTTCTGTGATCACATAATCAGCGAGTTTTAATGCGGTTTTGGTTGCACGCACACTGTTACATCCATGTGCAATATTAGCAAATGGTCCACCATGTACGATGGCCGGTGTATGCTCCAGTGTCTGGATAAGATTTGGCTTTAAAGCATCCTTTAAGAGTGCAGCCATGGAACCTGTAGCATGGATATCATCAGCTGTAACCGGTTTGCCATCAAATGTATAGGCAACGATAATGCGGCCAAGTCTTCTCTTTAAATCATGCATGTCATTAGCAAGACAGAGAATCGCCATGATTTCTGATGCTACTGTGATAACAAAATGATCTTCTCTGACCATTCCGTCCATTTTGCTGCCAAGTCCGACAACAACGTTACGGAGTACACGGTCATTCATATCAATACAGCGTTTCCATACGATCTGTCTTGGGTCGATACCTAATTCATTTCCCTGCTGGATATGATTGTCAAGCAGTGCAGCCAGAAGGTTATTGGCAGATGTGATCGCATGAAAATCACCAGTAAAGTGAAGGTTTAAATCTTCCATAGGAACAACCTGTGCGTATCCACCGCCGGCAGCACCTCCTTTGATTCCAAAACATGGTCCAAGTGAAGGCTCTCTTAATGCGATGACTGCTTTTTTGCCAAGTTTGCCAAATGCCTGTCCAAGACCTACGCTGGTTGTTGTTTTACCTTCTCCTGCAGGAGTTGGATTGATTGCTGTAACTAAGATCAGTTTTCCATCCGGATTATCTTTTATACGGTTCATCAGCTCATCGGAAAGTTTTGCTTTGTATTTTCCGTATAATTCCAGATCATCTTCTTCAATCCCAAGCTGTAATGCTACTTCCTTGATTGGAAGCATAGTTGCTTCCTGTGCGATTTGAATATCACTTTTCATCCTTTGACTCCATTCCTGCGTTTCACGCATAAAGTATTTATAAGTAATTATTATAGACTATCTTTTATTAATAAGCAAATAAATAATTAAAGATATTCTTCTTCATACTGTTCAAACTGTTCTTTGGACATGAGTACTTTCCGTGGTTTTGTTCCCTCTTCCGGTCCTACGATACCGGCTTCTTCCAGCTGATCCATAATACGTGCAGCACGGTTAAAGCCAACCTTGAAATACCTTTGCAGCATACCGATCGACCCTTTTTCCTTATCTATTAAAAGTCTGGCAGCATCAGCAAAATGTGGATCTCTTCCATCATCCTGCGGACCGGAATCAATGGAGATGGTTGTATTACCGGAAGATTCGAGGCTGCTCATCCTCTCCTGAACTTCCGGACTGTAAGCTCCCTGACCATTTTCATTTTTAATATAGTCTACGACATCCTGTACCTCCTTATCGGATACAAAAGCCCCCTGTACACGAAGTGGTTTTGGAACACCCTGTGGATTAAAGAGCATATCACCTTTTCCAAGCAGCTTCTCAGCACCGGTAACATCAAGGATCGTTCGGGAGTCAATACCGGATGTAACTGCAAAAGCAATACGGCTTGGCATATTAGCCTTGATCAATCCGGTGATGACGTTTACAGACGGACGCTGTGTTGCAATGATCAGATGGATCCCACAGGCACGGGCAAGCTGAGCCAGACGACAGATGGATTCTTCCACATCGCCGGGAGCTACCATCATAAGATCTGCAAGCTCATCAACGATGATTACGATCTGAGGAAGTTTTTCCGGTTTTTCACTTCCCTCTATGTCAGGAAGTGTATCAATTTTGGCATTATACCCTTTCAGATCCCTTACATTAGCCTCGGCAAATTTCTGATAACGCTCCGTCATTTCTGCAACAGCCCAGTGAAGTGCTCCGGCAGCCTTCTTTGGATCAGTGACAACTGGGATCAAAAGGTGCGGAATCCCATTATAAATGCTTAATTCCACGACTTTCGGATCGACCATGATGAGTTTGACATCTTTTGGATCTGCCTTGTACAGAATACTCATGATAATTGTATTGATGCAGACGGATTTACCGGATCCGGTGGCACCAGCGATCAGAAGATGCGGCATTTTGGCAATATCTGCGACGGTAACTTTTCCACCAATATCTTTTCCAACACAGAATGAGATATTAGACGGATGATCTTTGAATTCCGGGGAATCTACAAGTTCACGGAAAGAAACGGTAAGATTTTCTTTGTTCGGAACTTCTATACCGACTGCAGCCTTTCCGGGGATCGGAGCTTCGATTCTGATATCCGCTGCAGCGAGATTCAGCTTGATGTCGTCTGCGAGATTTACAATCTTGCTGACTTTTACTCCCATCTCAGGTTGGATTTCGTATCTGGTAACTGCAGGTCCACAGCTGATATTTGTGATCGTAACGTTCACACCAAAATTCTTCAGCGTCTGTTGAAGCTTCTGTGCGGTTTCCTGGAGATGTTGTCTGGAATCCCCCTGTCTGTTATCCGGTTTTTTCAAAAGATCAACCGGTGGAAATACATATTGTTTTTTTGCAGGCAGATCAAGAGCCATCTCTTCCTCGATAGAAGAAATATCTTCCTGAATCTCTTCTTCAGAAGGTTTGGAATGGCGCTTTTTGCTTTGCGGCTCTGTCTTCTGGAATTCTTCACGGACAAGAGCTGTATCAATTGCAGCATCTTTTACGGATTCTTCCTGTACATCTTCCGTAGAAGCCAATACAGGTTCTACCACCCTCACTGTTTCTTCCTGTGCATAAACCGTTTCATCAGGAAGCTGCTCTAAGGCTTTTAAAGCTTCATCTGAAAATGCAGATGGCGGAGCATAGACGGTTTCTTCCTGTTCAGGTGGATTTATCGGACTGTAAATAGCATCCGTTGAATTCTCGTTATTATAAACAGGATCCGGAACCAGTTCATTTATTTCATCGGATACCTGACCGACAGCTGCCTCCTTCGCAGGTACAACCTTTGTATCGATTGCAACACCTTCAACCTTACGATCCATTCTGCGCAGCTGACGCTCTTCTCTTTTTTGTTCGGCATATTCCCGATAGCGTTCGTTATTTTCTTTCGCGGTTTCATAGACTTTCCTGCCGCCTTTTTGCATTCCACGGAATGCAGAACGTTCGGTGATCAGTATCAGACAGATGATCATAGCAATGATGGTGATCACATAAGAGCCTGCCAGACCAAAATTCGGGCAAAACAATGATGCAAGCAGCCCACCCAGAAATCCGCCTCCGATTTTATACAATGCACAGTATTGGTAGGCGTCAATGGCACCGGCAGTTTCAGAACCGGTCCTTACAAGTTCTATGAACATGCATAAAAAAAGCGTAAAAAAACATCCGGCGATCAGTTTTACGGTTGCTATCCGGTTGCCGATATTAGAAACAGCAAAAAAGGTTGAGATAACAAGAAGAACCGGAAAAATATAAGCGATCAGTCCGAAAACTCCGAAGAAAAAACTGCTGACAGAGTTTCCTACCGCGCCTCCAATGCCAAAATTACTGATAAATAATAAAATAGATACTGCTAATATGATCCACAGAACAATCTCAGCAGTAAAATTCTCATGTTGTGTCTGTTGTGTATTTTTACGTCTCGAATTCGTTTTTCCGGCAGATGGTTTTCTGCCGGAGGAACTCTTTCTTTTCCCCGTTGCCAAGTGATTACCTCCAAAAACTTATAATGTATAGAAAAATCCGCCGATTGAAATAATTCCGACAATCAGACAGTAAATTGCAAAAATCCGGAATTTCTTCTTACGCACGATCACAAGCATTGTTTTAATACAGATATAGCCGATCAGTGCTGCAATGATCATACCGATAATATAAGAAAAAATCTCTGCTCCACTTAAAGAGACTGCTGTAAAATCCTTCAGTTCAAGAACCATCGCACCAAGAACTGCAGGTATGGACATGATAAAAGAATATTTTACCGCAAATTTACGGTTAAATCCGCTGAGCAGACACGCAGTGATCGTTGTCCCGCTTCGGGATAAGCCCGGTAATGTCGCTACTCCCTGTGCAATACCGATGAAGAATGCATTTGAATATGTAATGTCCTTCGGAAGCTTATCGCCTCCTCTGACATGGTCAGCAATAAAAAGAAGGATTGCTGTCACGATGAGACAGATCCCAGGTACGATCAGTATCTCAGAGGCCATTTCAACAACATCTTTCCCGATGTAACCGATAATTCCGGTTGGAATGGTTGATACGATCACAAGCATGACAAACTTCCGGTAGCCACTGTTTACAATTCGGCGATATGGGCTGTAGTCAATCTCATGGTCTGATTTACGACCATATCTGCACTTTAGAAAAACATTGCGGAAGAATGCAGCTACATTTAAAAATGCATCACGGATAATGCACAGGCCTTCTATGATCATTCTTAAAATATCTCTGTAATATACGACACAGATCGCAATAAGTGTACCCACATGTAAAAGTACATCGAACAGCATACCGGTATCTGTCTCGACATGAAAAAGTATCTTGAATAATGCCAGATGTCCGGAACTGCTTACAGGAAGAAATTCTGTCAGTCCCTGTATAATGCCCATAAAGATTGCCTGTAGTAAATTCATAGCTTCTCCTCCGTATATCTTATCCGGCCTCCAGCCGGCTTTATCTGAAATCCATACATAATTAGTATACCATATTTAAAATTGATTGTCATTAAAAGCTTTTCTGGCAGGATGAGTGTTCTGCTGTATGAGTTCGTGGAGTTTTACGAATGCATCATGTATGCCGCCGACTTCGTTGATCAGTCCTTCTTCTATTGCCTGTTTTCCGACAAGAATTGTCCCGAGATCTTTTGTGAGCATTTCTTTTTTCATCATCAGCTCTTCCAGCCGTTCTTTTTTCGCATCGGAATGAGATGCTATAAAATCAAGGATCCGGTTCTGCATTTGCAGGAAGTAGTCATAGGTAGGCTTTGCACCGATTACAGTTCCGTTCATCCGGACAGGATGGATGACCATAGTTCCGGATGGGACAATGAAAGAATATTTGGCAGATACAGCAAGCGGTACTCCGATGGAATGACTTCCGCCAAGGACAAGTGAAACAGTAGGTTTGCTGATAGAAGCTACCATTTCAGCAATCGCAAGACCGCTTTCAACGTCTCCGCCTACGGTGTTTAAAAGAAGCAGCAGTCCATCCGTTCTTTCGTCCTCTTCTATTTCAGCGAGCTTTGGAAGCACATGCTCGTATTTGGTTGTTTTAGTTGAAGACGGAAGACATTCGTGTCCCTCAATCTCTCCGATTACAGTCAGCAGTGAAATCCGGTCGTTGTGGCACTCTATCTGGAGTTCTCCGAATTCTTTGATCTTTTCGTCTTTTTCATTTTCAGTCATAACATTTCCGTTCCTTTCAGATGGCACAATATGAAACAACATAAAAAGTATTTCCGAATCTGATATGGATTATACAGCATTAAAAATGTCAGAGGAAAAAAGAACAGGACAAAATGTCCTGTTCTTGGATGCGTTCATTGCTTATTCGGTATATCCGAGAAGATAATTATACAAACCTTCGTAGCGTCCCTTGGATGACTTCCATGAATAATCATTCGCCATGCCGCGGTCAACGATCTGATTCCACTGTTTCTTCTTGTCAAAGAAAATGTGTTTTGCGTAATTTACAACATTAAGCATTTCATCTGCGTTGTAATTTGCGAAGGAGAATCCATCACCTGTATTCTCGTATTCATTGAATGGTTTTACAGTATCCCTTAATCCGCCTGTTTCACGGACAATCGGAACTGTTCCATAGCGGAAAGAAATCAGCTGTGTCAGTCCGCATGGCTCAAATCTTGAAGGCATCAGGAATGCATCTGCAGCAGCATAAAGCTTATGTGCCAGATCATCGGAATAGCAGATATTTGCTGATACACGGTCACCATACTTCCATGCATAATGACGGAACATGTTCTCATACTGAGGATCCCCGGTACCGATAACAACAATCTGTGTAAATTCATCTACCAGCTGATCAAGTACATAATTGATCAGATCCAGGCCTTTCTGGTCCGTGAGCCTTGATATGAGACCGATCATAAACTTCTTCTTATCGACAGTCAGGTCAAGCTCTTCCTGTAATTTTACTTTGTTAAGGTACTTCTTCTTGCGGAATGTTTCTGCATTGTAATTGGTATAAATCTTCTGGTCAGTTGCCGGGTCATATGCAGTATAATCAATTCCATTGACAATACCCTGCATATCAAAATGTCTCGCTGCAAGCAGGCCATCCAGCCCCTCACCGTAAAACTCTGTCTGGATCTCCTGTGCATAAGATTCACTTACGGTTGTGATGTAATCTGCGTATACAAGACCACCCTTTAACATATTGGCATCTTTATGGAATTCAAGCTTGTCCGGTGCAAACAGATCCGCTGAGAATCCGGTCAGCCCCTTCATGGTCTTGACATCCCAGACACCCTGGAACTTTAAGTTATGTATTGTGATCACACTCTTGATTCCCCAGTAGAAAGAATCTGCCTGGAATTCATTCTTAAGATATACAGGAACAAGACCCGTCTCCCAGTCATGGCAGTGAATCAGATCCGGTCTGAAATCAATCTGCTTTAACATAGATAAAACTGCTTTATCAAAGAAGCAGAACTTCTCGATGTCATAACGAATATCACCATACGGTGTACTGCAGTTAAAATATTCCTGATTATCGATAAAATAATAAGTAATGCCATCCAGAACATATTTTAAAATCCCCACATATTTGTTCTGGATATATGAACCTGCGTTCATATAGAAATGGGTAACGTACTCGAAATTATTACGGAACTTTTCCGGAATACAGCTATAATTTGGGATTACAACACGAACATCCCATTCATCTTTGGAAAACTCTTTTGGAAGGGCTCCACATACATCTGCAAGTCCGCCTGTTTTGATAAATGGCACACATTCAGATGCCGCAAAAAGAATCCTCTTCATAAAAAAATACCTCCTCAAAATACTTCTAATATCAATCATATACCATTTTTCAAAAGAATGCTACTATTTCCTTAAAAAGATTGAGCAAAGAAAAAAGAAGAGCCATATTGCTGCTCTTCTTTCGTAATTTGTGTGTTGTATCTGTCCTTTGGATTATTCATCCCAGTTGTGATATACCTGCTGTACATCATCGTCATCATCTAAAAGATCTAAGATACGGTTAATATTTGTGATATCTTCATCAGCAGATAAAGCTACATAGTTCTGTGGAATCATTGTTACTTCTGCTTCTGCCATCGGAATGTTTTCTGCTTCGAGTGCACTTCTTACTGTCTCGAAGTCTGCCGGAGCAGTTAATACTTCAAAACAGTCTTCCTCTTCAGAAAAATCTTCTGCACCTGCATCTAATGCCATCATCATAAGATCGTCTGCATCCATATCACACTCTTCTTTTGCGATAATGATCTGACCTTTTTCATCAAACATATAAGATACACAACCCTGGGTTCCGATGCTGCCATGGCCTTTTGTAAATGCATTGCGGACATTTGCAGCGGTACGGTTTTTATTATCGGTTAAGCATTTTACGATAATTGCTGTTCCGCTTGGACCATAGCCTTCGTATGTACAGAATTCGTAATTAACAGAGTTGCCATCGCCGGCAGCCTTCTTAATACCTCTTTCAATTGTGTCGTTCGGCATGTTGTTGCTCTTGGCTTTTGCGATTACCTGTGCGAGCTTAAAGTTATTGGCTGGATCCGGGCCACCCTCTTTTACTGCTACAGCGATCTCTCTGCCGATAATGGTAAAAATCTTTCCTTTTGCAGCATCGTTCTTTTCTTTCTTATGTTTGATGTTGGCAAATTTTGAATGTCCTGACATTATGTTTATCCTCTCTTTTTCTTTTTGTCGTTCTTTTAATCAGGTATAAAACCTCTCAGATTTTTTATTGTAACACTGATTGTTCTGTATGGCAAGTATCTGTCTGCCCAGATGACTGTTTTTCATCCGGAAGTTTTGTGATACGGACTTTGCGTATCATTTTATTTTCTGCCTTCAGTACTTCAAAGTGGAATCCAAACACATCGGTCTGGAACTTTTCGTTCTCTGTCGGAATACGATCCATCAGAGAGATCAGAAATCCGTTTAAGGTTTCGAATTCATCCGCTTCTTCATAATCCACTTTTAAAATTTTAAGTGCGTCCTCTACAGGCGTCATGCCATCCATGATATAGCTTCCGTCCGGCTGCTTTTCAATCATTGTTTCTTCGTCGTCATGTTCATCTTCAATATTTCCGACGATCTCTTCCAGAATATCTTCCATAGCGACGATACCGGAAGTCTGTCCATATTCATCTACAACGATCACCATGTGAGTTTTGGCAGACTGCATCATGTTAAATAACGTGTTAATGTTTCTGGTTTCGGGAATGAAATCCACCTCACGGATAAGCCCCTCAATCTCTTTGATCGGTTTGTGATAAATTTCCTTTTTCATACAGATCATCAGAACTTCTTTTATGTGAAGTACGCCGATAATATTATCAATATCGTCTATGTATACAGGATATCTTGAATAGTTGGATTTTCCAATGAAATCAAGCATATCCAGAAAAGTCATTGTTCCGTCAATCGCGATAATATTCATCCGGTGTGTCATGATATCTTTGGCGTCCTTGTCTCCGAATTCAAAAATATTATGGATCATCTCAGCCTCATTGGCTTCTAACACACCCTGTTCATGCCCCTCATTGACCATTGAAATAATCTCTTCTTCTGTTACATCATCTGAATCTGTGCCAAAAAGCTTCAAAAACAGATTTCCAAATTTCTTCGCCCCATTAGTGGGACTGCAACTGTCGTCCATAATTCCTCCTCTAAATGTAATAAAACATCGAAAATAATACCATTTTACTTCGCAATAGTCAAGTTATGTAAGCAGTTCGAGGCTTATTTCCAACGCTTTGTCAATTTTTATCAGGATCTGATGATCCAGATGGCATACTTTATCTTTCAGCCTTGTTTTATCGATCGTGCGGAGCTGTTCCAGCAAAACAACAGAATCTTTTACCAGTGCATATTTTTTACAGTCGAGTTCTACATGAGTCGGCAGCTTGGCTTTATTCATCTGGGAAGTGATCGCTGCACAGATGACAGTCGGGCTGTGACGGTTCCCAACATCGTTCTGTATGATC
The DNA here is from genome assembly GCA_934292805.1 of uncultured Roseburia sp. GTDB lineage: Bacteria > Bacillota > Clostridia > Lachnospirales > Lachnospiraceae > Roseburia. Next base: position 65,962 of record CAKQXQ010000005.1, read on the forward strand.
AGAACCGGACGGATCCCACCCTGTTCAGAACCTACAACCGGTCTTAAGTCTGCATAAAAAATGTCTCCACGTCGAATTAACATATATTCCTACTCCATAATTATAATCAGTATTTACTGTTTTCTTACGGATAGTATTTCCAGAATAAATGCTTCTATTCTTTTATTCAAAATATTCCTGTGTTTCGATCAGCCTGCCGTCCTTGTAAAAAACTCTTGGAACACGTTTGCCAAGGATGCATACAAATTCATAATTAAAACGTCCGGAAAGCTCTCCCACTTCTTCCATTGTGATCTCTTCCGTACCGTCTTTTCCGATCAGTGTTACCTCATCGCCAATCCTTACATCCGGGATATCTGTAACATCTACCATAAACTGATCCATACAGACGCGTCCGCAGATCGGTGCACGATGTCCGTGGATCAAAACGCTTCCTTTGTTAGAAAGTCCTCTGCAGTAACCATCTGCATAGCCGACCGGAATGGTTGCGATCAGGCTTTCTCTTTTGGTGATATAGCTTCCACCATAACTGATGGCTCTTCCTGCTTCGAGTTTTTTAACATAGGCAACATGTGTTTTTAACTCCATTACTGGTTTTAATTCCAGAGAATTGTGATCTACTTCCTCGGATGGCCATAACCCATATAAGGTGATCCCGGCTCTTACCATATCCATATTTGCTGCGGAAATCTCTGCAATTCCGGCACTGTTAGAGCAGTGTCTGACAGGGATGCCTACTCCTCTTTGTTCCATCATCCGGATCATGGCCTGGAATCTGTCAATCTGGTCATAGGTAAAGGACTTGTCGTATTCATCTGCTTTTGAAAAATGAGTAAACATTCCCTCTACTATCATATGTGGAAGCTTTGCGATCTGTGCCATTTCATCTGCTGATTCGTCCGTTACCTGATAGCCGATGCGGCTCATTCCGGTGTCAACTGCGAAATGGATTTTGCAGTCTTTTCCAACTTTTTCTGCGGCACGGGAAAGCTCTTTTGCCATTTCCAGTGTAAAAACACTCGGATCGATCTCAGCATCTATGACAGTCTCATACTGATCAGGAAAAATATATCCGAGAATGAGAATTGGCTTTCGGATGCCGCATCGTCTTAAAAGAAGTCCCTCTTCTACTGTGGCAACTGCATAGCCATAAAGATAATCAAGGTGTTCGATTTCTTTCGCGATCGGAATTGCACCATGACCATAACCGTCCGCTTTTACAACTGCCATGATTTTGGTTTCCGGATTGATTTTCTGATGCATAGATTCCATATTATATAAAATAGCATCTAAATTGATGTTTGCACATACTCTGCTATGTCTGTTCATTTTTATAACCTGTGTAATGCTTCCATGACGGATTGAGAAACAGAAACATTACTGACCTTCCTAAATAATTATAATTTTCTTTCTGCAAAAATTTTATTCAGTCCAATCATCAGATCGGACGCTGTCATACCGCGGTAACCTGTATCACAAAGCATTTTATCTCCGGCCATGCCATGCAGATAGACTGCCATGGATGCGGAAAATTCTGTGCTTTCTCCCTGCGCCAGCAAAGAACCTGTTATACCGGATAAAACATCTCCACTTCCCGCAGTAGCCATTCCGTTATTGCCGGAAAGATTCAGATATACTTTGCCATCAGGGAGTGCTGTTACGGTATGTTCATCTTTTAATACACAGACAACCTGATATTTTTCTGAAAAGTCAGAAGCTGTCCGTATCAGATCATTGCGAAAATCACAGATTGGTCTGTCAATCAGCCGGCTCATCTCACCAGGATGTGGTGTCATTATAAATTCAGCGTGAGGCATCAAAAGACGATCTGTTTTGACTGCGATCAGATTGAGTGCATCCGCATCAAAAACAACCGGGATATTGGCACTTCGTATGACAGTATCTACAATTTCCGAAGAGCATGTACCTGTTCCAAGCCCCGGACCACATACAACCGCATCAGCCCATTTTAAGGCATCAGGCAGAGTGGATGATATATCGGGAACGGATGAATATGTGGTAATGACTGCTTCAGGTATAAGCGTCTGAAGAATCGTACGGTTTTCTTCCGGTGTAAAGATACGTACAAGACCACAACCGGCGGCATACGCAGCTTTTGCACTCAATGCGGCAGCACCTGCCATATTTTTACACCCAGCGATCAGAAGAAGCCTGCCAAAGGTACCTTTGTTGGAATGAGAAGGTCTTTTTGACAGCATATCAAGGTCAGAAGGCTCCAGTGCCCGTATTTGGGGAATCCGGTCGAAAAAACTGCGTTCGGTAATACCGATCTTTCTGCAGATGATCCTGCCGACATACTCATTTCCCGGCCAGAGATACATTCCGGCTTTTTCGAAGGCAAAAGTGACGGTAATATCTGCACGAAATGCGATTCCAAGCACAGCCCCGTTATCAGCAGATACCCCGGATGGCATATCTACCGCAAGCTTCTGACCGCTCATGGAATTAAGCGTTTCGATCAGCTGATAAAAATCACCGCTGATCTCTCTTCTAAGCCCGACTCCAAAGATTGCATCAACGATCAGATCGAAGCGGGCGTCTGCTGAAATGGAATTTATAAAAGAAAAACCATATGCCTTAAAAATCTGCTCCTGTGTTTTGAATTGCAAGGTTGCTTTCTGTTCATCTCCTGCAAGGAAAACATGGACGTTATAATTTTCCAAAAGAAGCATACGTGCGCAGGCAAGCCCATCTGCACCATTGTTTCCGGTACCGCATACGATCAGTACAGAGTCTGATGGCTGGATTGCCTGTTTTATCTCCTCAGAAAGTGAGAATGCCGCACATTCCATCAGAAGCAATGATGGAGTATGAAAATATTCAGTTGTATTGGCATCATATTGCTGCATTTCACTGCCTGTCACAAGATATTTCATGAAGCTTCTGCCTTTCTTTGCAAAATCCCATAACGTTTTAAGCTGTCGCACACAAATAGGGTGCGGCAGCTTAAAAACATGGTTATAATTATTGCTGGTTTTTGTTCTTTACAATATTATAAGATAACTGCATCAGACTGTCAGAAAGATGTACATTTTCTACTACAACATCTTTGTCGATCAGATCAAGGTCAACATGTGCAAAATTCCAGATTGCATGGATCCCAAGAGCAACCAGTCTGTTTGCAATGATATCAGCTTTTGCTTTTGGCATGGTAAGAGCTGCAATATCCACCTGATGAGTATGACAATACTCCTCCAGTTCGTCCAGCATATGGATCTTAATGCCGCGGACGGTCACACCCTCAAGAGCCGGATTAACATCAAAAAGTGCAGTGATGACAAATCCTAATTTTTCAAATTTTACATAGTTAGCCAATGCCTGTCCTAAATTACCGGCACCGATTACTATAATATTATGTTTTTCATTTAATCCAAGGATTTTGCCAATTTCCTCGTATAAAAACTTTACATTATATCCATATCCCTGCTGACCAAATCCACCAAAGTTGTTCAGATCCTGACGAATCTGGGAAGCTGTGACGTTCATTTTTTTACTTAAATCGTTGGACGAAATACGTTCCACACCATCTTCCAATAATTCTCCAAGATATCTATAGTATCGTGGCATACGGCGAATAACTGCCTGGGAAATCCCCTTTTCCTGCATGTTCTTTTTCCTCCAAAATCTTTGCTGCAGAAAATGCTGCAGTATATATCTGCATGATGGCACACGCCATTCACCCAGATTAAAACTATGTTTATTATAATTACTTCTGCTTTATCTGTCAATGTGTGAAAAATTTAACCATCAAGCCGGAAACTTAACTGTCCAGCTGCATGGAGAGATCTTCCCATAACTCGTATTGCTTCTCCAGCTCCTGCCGGTATTCTTCCTGTGTCCGGACGAGTTCGCCAAGTCTGGCTGAATTTACAGCAATCTCAGGTTTTGCACATTCCTCGTCAATCGCAGCTATTTTATCTTCCAGTTCTGCAATCTTTTCTTCGGATTTTTTCAGTGCATTTTCGATTTTCCGGATACGTGCCTGTTCCGCTTTTTGCGTCTGCCAGTCTGTTTTAACAGTTGTTTCTTCTGTAGAACTTCCGGATGGATCTGTGGACTGTTCTGATTTTACATAGAGTGCAGTCATCTGATCGTGCTTTTCCAGATAATAATCATAATTACCAATATAGTTTACAATGGTATCACCTGTCAGTTCCAGAATTCTTGTTGCAGTCTGGTTGATGAAATATCTGTCATGTGAAACAAAGAATACCGTTCCGGTATAACTTTTGAGTGCCTCTTCCAGAATTTCCTTGGAGGTAATATCCAGATGGTTGGTCGGCTCATCTAAAATCAGGAAGTTTGCATCCGAGAGCATCAGCTTGGCAAGAGCAACACGTCCTCTCTCACCACCGCTTAAGTCTTCAATCTTTTTGTAGACATCATCTTCTGTAAAAAGAAAGGCTGCCAGTACATTGCGGACTTTCGTATTATTTAAATCAGGATATGCATCTGAGATTTCATCGAAAATGGTCTTTTCCATATGAAGCTGCTGATGCTCCTGATCGTAGTATCCGATATGTACATTGCTTCCGAGCGTGACTGTTCCTGAATCTGCAGGGATCAGTTCATTGATAATTTTTAAAATGGTTGTTTTACCAGTGCCATTATTGCCGATCAGTGCAACGCGTTCTCCACGTTTGATATCAAAATTAATATTGGAAAATAATGTGACCGGTAAAAAAGATTTTGAAAGATTTTCCACTTTCAGAACATCATTTCCACTTACAACATTAGGCTCTAAAACAATCCGGATATCCGTATTATCTTCCACCGGTTTTTCCAGACGTTCTATTTTATTCAGCATCTTTTCACGGCTTTCGGCACGTTTGATAGACTTCTCGCGGTTAAAGGATTTGAGCTTGGCGATCACTTCCTCCTGATGCCTGATCTCACGCTGCTGGTTATAATATTGCTTGATCATTGCAGATCGGATCGCAGCTTTCTTCTTCGCATAATCGCTGTAGTTGCCAAGGTATACATATCCTTTATGCTGAAAAATCTCAACAACTTTTCCGACGATCCGGTCAAGAAAATATCTGTCGTGAGATACGATAAGAACAGCACCCTTATAATTTAACAAAAAAGTCTCCAGCCAGCGGATGGATTCGATATCCAGATGGTTGGTCGGCTCATCCAAAAGCAGAACATCCGGCTTCGTAACAAGCAGTTTTCCAAGGGAAACGCGGGTCTTCTGCCCTCCGGAGAGTTCGCTCATTTTCTTTCCAAATTCTTCTTCGCTAAATCCAAGACCTTTTAAAATACCGGTCACTTCACTGCGGTATGCATAACCGTTAAGCTGCTCAAAAGCGTGATTTTTCTTATGGTATGTTTCTAAAAGATCATCGAGTTCACTGCCTTTTAATTCATTCATTTTTGTTTCCATCTCACGGAGTTCAGATTCCATCTCGATCAGTTCACGTTTGGAATCAAGAACCTCTTCATAGATCGTATGGTGTCCGGAAACATCCTGATGCTGTGCAAGATAACCGATGGTCTTGTCTTTGGCAAGGATCACTTCTCCCTCATCAGGGAGTTCTTCTTTCATAATAATTTTAAGCAGCGTAGATTTGCCGGCACCATTGATGCCGACAACCGCTGCTTTTTCATTCTCTTCGATATGAAAACTTACATTTTTTAAAATTTCGTCAGTCCCGAATGACTTTGAGATATTCTGACAGGATAAAATCATAACTATAACATTCCTTCTAATGTGGTTCGGATTGCCTTGATGAAATCCTCACTGTTTAATACAGTCGGATGCTCAATAGATGTAATGAGCGCAAGGTCTTTTGTCATTTTACCATCTTCAATAGTGGAAATACAAGCTTTTTCTAATTTATCTGCAAAATCAGAAAGTTCTTTTATATTATCTAATTCGCCACGTTTGCGAAGTGCTCCTGTCCATGCAAAAATCGTTGCAACAGAGTTTGTGGAGGTTTCTTCTCCCTTTAAGTGTTTGTAATAGTGACGCTGTACGGTTCCGTGAGCAGCTTCATATTCATAATATCCGTCCGGGGAAACAAGTACGGATGTCATCATAGCAAGAGAGCCGAACGCACTTGAGATCATATCACTCATTACGTCACCATCATAATTCTTACATGCCCAGATATATCCACCCTCTGATTTTACAACACGGGCAACTGCATCATCGATCAGTGTATAGAAATATGTGATTCCGGCATCATCGAATTTGTCTTTGTATTCATTATCAAAGATTTCCTGGAAAATATCTTTGAATGTATGGTCATATTTTTTGGAGATCGTGTCTTTTGTTGCAAACCAGAGATCCTGTCTGGTATCTAATGCATAATTGAAACAGCTTCTTGCAAAGCTTTCAATAGAATCGCAGAGATTATGCTGTCCCTGTACAATGCCTGCACCGGTGAAGTTATGGATCAGTTCTCTTGTCTCTGTTCCGTCAGAAGCGGTATAGACGATTTCACATTTTCCCGGTCCCGGAATTTTCATTTCGGAAGCCTTGTATACATCTCCATATGCATGACGTGCGATCGTAATTGGTTTTTTCCATGTTTTTACATTTGGTTCAATACCTTTTACAACGATTGGTGCACGGAATACGGTACCATCTAATATTGCACGGATCGTTCCATTAGGGCTTTTCCACATTTCTTTCAGATTGTATTCTGTCATGCGGGCAGCGTTTGGTGTGATCGTCGCACATTTTACAGCAACACCGTATTTTTTAGTTGCATTTGCAGAATCGATCGTAACCTGGTCATCTGTTTCATTACGATGTTCAAGACCAAGATCATAATAATCAGTTTTAAGGTCGATAAAAGGATATAACAATTCATCTTTAATCATTTTCCAGAGAATTCTGGTCATTTCATCTCCATCCATCTCAACTAATGGGGTTGTCATTTTAATTTTTTCCATACTGTTTTCCTTTCTGCCTGCTTAAAAATCCCTGAGGATGTTTAATTTTTTAATAAGTTGTCCCAGCCATAGCGGTCCATATTCTTAATTGTACTCATGATATGCCAATTTGCAAGTTTTTCTGCAAGATCTGCATCCTGTTTTTTCAATGCCTCAACAATCTGATGATGCTCATTGTTGGAATCAACAGCTCTTGTTTTGTCAGAAAGCGTGATTTTTCTTACGCGCATGGCATAATGATGAAAATCAGAAAGTACATGTCTTAATTCCCTGCTTCCGCTTGCAATATATAAAATCTCATGAAAACGGTTATCAAGCTCCACAAGCTGTTCTGCATTTCCTTTTGATGCATGAAAATCAGAAAGAAAAATATTCTCTTCCAGTTCATCCAGCTGTTCTTTTGTAATGTTTTCGGTTGCCCATCTGGCACAGAGTCCTTCCAGACGGCTTCTGATCTCATAAATATCTTTGATATCCTTCTGAGAGATTCCGACAACATAAGCACCTTTGTTCGGAATGATTGTCACAAGTCCTTCCAGTTCTAACTGTCTTAATGCTTCGCGGACAGGTGTTCTGCTTACACCGAGTTCCTCCCCAATGGTCTTCTCTTTTAATTCCTCATCCTTATCATATTTCCCGGAAAGGATGTCTTCACGTATCAAGTGAAATACTCTCGCACTTAAAGAGTAATTATCTTCCCCCATAGTTACTTCTCCAATGTATTGATATTTAGCTTTTTACAGCATTTTTTAATTTCATCAACAAGCTCAGTATCAGTTAAAACAGTAACACGTCCATCTTCATACTGTTTATCAACCCATACCTTTAAAGTTTTGACAAGTTCTGAATTCTTATCCAGCCACTTTTCTTTCGGCAGGTGATAATAGGAGTTGATCCAGAGTGCAATGCCTGCAAGACCGGATGTATTCGAAACGGATACAAGTGGTGGTCTGTTTAAAAACTTTCCGGTATCAAAAATATTATAAATCTCCTCGTTTTTCAAAAGCCCGTCAGCATGAATACCTGCCCTTGTGACATTGAAATTACTTCCAACGAACGGTGTGCGGCTAGGCTGTACATAACCGAGTTCTTTTTCAAAATATTCAGCCAGTTCAGTGATCACTGTGGTGTCCATTCCATCCAGTGTGCCTTTTAACTGTGCATATTCAAATACCATAGCCTCTAAAGGCGTATTTCCGGTACGTTCTCCGATTCCGAACAAAGAACAGTTGACACCGCTGGCACCATACAGCCATGCTGTTGTAGAATTGTTAACAGCTTTATAGAAATCATTGTGTCCATGCCATTCGATCAGCTCTGATGGCACACCTGCATGTGTGGTAAGTCCATAAATAATACCAGGTACGCTTCGAGGGATCACTGCACCAGGGAAGTTGACGCCATATCCCATTGTATCGCAGGCACGGATTTTGATCGGAATTTTATATTCGTCCATCAATTTCATAAGCTCCAGACAAAATGGGATAACAAAACCGTAAATATCAGATCTGGTGATGTCTTCCAGATGACATCTTGGGCTGATACCGGTCTCAAGACAGTCACGGATAACGCTCAGATATAAATTCATAACCTCACGTCTTGTCATTTTCATTTTGTAGAAAATATGGTAATCGGAGCAGCTTACAAGAATGCCTGTCTCCCTTAGCCCAATGTCTTTTACGAGCTGGAAATCCTGTTTGCTTGCACGGATCCAGCTTGTTACTTCCGGAAATTTATATCCGCGTTCCAGACATTTGTAAACAGCATCACGATCCTTTTTACTGTATAAAAAGAATTCACTCTGACGGATCAGACCTTTTGGACCGCCAAGCTTGTGCAGATAATCATAGATCGTAACAATCTGCTCAGTTGTATAAGGAGCTCTTGATTGCTGTCCATCGCGGAAGGTCGTATCAGTGATCCATATATTCTCCGGCATATTATGTGGTACAATTCGGTCATTGAATGCAATTTTAGGAATCTCTTCATATGGAAAAAGATTATGGAATACGTTCGGTTCACTGACATCTGCCAGCTGATAAAAGTGCTCTTCTAACTGCAGAAGATTTGTTTTCTGGTTCATTACAACTTCTCTCATAAAGCCTCCTTATATGTGAAGCAAACTGCTGTCTTTTTGTATAATTGTATACAATTATACGTTTTTCTTATTTTATACACGCAGTTTCAAATTTGTCAACGAATAATATTTTATATATATAATAACCAAAAGTTATATCTGTATTTTGTAACATCTTTTGGAATCTGTCATATGATACACTGTATAAAAAATTGGAGGATCAGACATGAGTGATTTGGCTGCAACAAACTGTGGCGGATGTGGATGTAATGAGGGAGGCTGTAACTCCATTCTCTGGATCATTCTTTTGTTAAGCTGCTGCTGCGGTAATAATGGAGGTTTCTGTGGCAATAATAACGGATGCGGCGGAGGTAATGACTGCTTATGGATCATCCTGCTTCTTCTCTGCTGTGGCGGATATGGCGGCAATGGCGGTGGATTCTGCTGAAAATCTAAAAGAATGTAAGAAAGAGCGGGAATGATCCGCTCTTTCTTACATTCTAAACGATACAAAAAGTCTTTTTATCTAATGGTCATTTTTTTCTTTTTCATTTGTAACCTGTTTTTTTATATTGACAATTTTGTCATAAACTTCACATTCCGGTGGAACAATCCGCCTTTTTAAACATTCTTCGTCAATTTCATAGACACTGTTGTCATCAATAACAAGCATAAAGTCTCTCCTGTTTTATGATTTTTTGCTCTCTTTCGTATCCATATTTATTTTATGCAGCAATACCTGTTCCGTAACCAGATCAGGCCGTTCCATAATTCATAATTAGAAAATTTCATTCATAAAATAGAACAAAAGAAAGTATGCAAAAGGATCTATTTATGGATGATACTCTTCCACTGACGCTTTTTGACAATATGACGCAAAGCAGGGAAATACAGATGCTAAAAACAGTATTTCCTTATATGAAAGACGCACAGAAAATGCAATTTGCCATATTAATAAAATATATGGAGCTGCAAAAGACAATTCATGTCTTTTCAAAGGATGAACAGGTACTTTCGGCCTGCTCACTTCCTGAGGAGGAAAACACGCCTGTTTGTATGTTAAACAGCTTAAAACCATATTGTACAGAAAAACAGTTAGAAACGATCGACGCATTCACGAATATGCTCTCTGTATTAGAGACATATGAAGCTATTTTTGCAGGATAGGAGACAAAAAACATGGAAAAAGATTTATTTGCGGATCAGCCCGCTTTTTCAAGACTTTCAAAGGAGAAACTTTCTTTTCTGATGAACTTCGCAAATATGGAAAAACCGACTGATATGAAAGAAATGGCACCTTTTTTGTTAAAAATGATGAATTCGGCCAAAAGAGAAAACATAAATTTTTCTGCTGAAGAATCAAATCTTCTGATACAGATTTTAAAACAGAATTTATCGCCGGAAGAAGCAAAAAAAGCAGATAAAATTATACAGCTTATGCAGCAAAGAAACGGACGTTTTACTTAGAACGTCCGTTTCTTTGCTATATAAACATTATGATCTGTATTACCAGATAGATGCCATATCAACCGCAAGCAGTTTGTCAATCGGTGCGGTACTCTTTCCTTTGCCATCTGTCCCTTCAAAATATTTAAAGCTTGCAGATTCAAAAAGAATATAAAGATTGTTGTCTGCTATTGCGATTTCTTCTGAACATGGAGGCATTTCGACTTTGACGTATGGATTGCCAGGATAATTGTTCAGAGAAAGCAATGAATTATATACCTTAAGATAAGAAGATTTGTTTCTTCCGAGCGAAGTGCTCAGATAAACAGATCCATTGGAATCAAATGCAACGCCCTGTACTTTGCTTGGAATATTGTAGGAACCAAGCATTGCGATGGAATCCGTTTCCGGATCATAGGAATAAGAGTACATTTTTGAATGAAACATCTTATTGTATGATGCAACCCAGATACGTCCTCCATAATAAGTAATACAGGATGGTGTATTCTTAAGGCGGTATTCATCTGAAATGGCAGACGCATCAATGCAGTATCCGGGAGCGTCATTAGCAATCAGCTGAATATACTGATAAGAAATACGCTCAAGTGTTGTCGAATTAGAATGGCATACCCAGAGGTTCTCACCGTCAAATGCGATCCCGCCAAGATGACTTTCCTTGTTCATGCCGAGTGTCACCAGATATTCGCCGCTTTGTCTGTCAAAAACCATCAGTGCACCAGGAACATTCTTTTCTTCCGAATATGCAGTCATGAGGATATAATCCGGAGTAAAACACAGTCCCTGCATGCAGAGACTGGAACTGTTGATGTAATTATCAACATAGTCCTTTTCCCGTGTGGACGGCATTCCAGGGATTTCTATATCATCTACAAAATTATAACTGCACTGACGAAGTTCCTTCTGGTTCAGGTAAAGAAGGTTATTCGTATGATACGAATACATCTCGACGTTCATATAATTGTCGATCGGTTCTGTCCATTTTGCATAGAGAGTGATGTCTTTTTTGTTCTTTTTGGTGATCCGGGTGATCTTATGCCGGTAATTTTTATCTGTATACCATCCGGCAAAGTTATAGCCTTCTTTTGCCGGAACTTCAAGTGTATACGGAAGTTCTGATTCATAAAGCACATTACGGTTTATCCGGCTGTTCTTTCCTCCACCCAGATGATAGGTGATCTGGTAAGAGACTTCATCCTGATGTGCATATGACTGAACAGCAAAATTTTCTTCAAAAACGGGAAAATACTGTCTGGTGCCGGTCGCATCTACAGTATAGGCACCTGCAGACATCGGAAAGCAAAGCATGAATATGATGACACAACTCATCATTACCAGATATTTTATGTGTTTCATATTCATGCACTCCTTTCCTAATTATTTTGGTTTTACTTTATCTCTGATCAAACATGGATGAAAAATTATTCTTCAATATTTTCCAACTTGCTTGCTCTTGCCTGCACTTCTTTCTCCTGGATATCTGAAGGTGCCTGTTCGTATCTGGAGAATTCATATGAATAAGTGCCGCTTCCGCCTGTCATGGATCTTAAATCTGTATTGTATCCGAATAATGACATATATGGAATGTCTGCAACAATCTCCTGATAGCCATGCTCTGTTGGATTCATGCCAAGAACGCGGCCGCGGCGTTTATTAAGGTCACCCATAATGTCACCTGTATATTTGTCAGGTACGACCACTTTTAATGATGCGATCGGTTCTAACAGAATTGGGGAAGCCTCCATAAAGCCTTTTTTGAAAGCCTGTCTTGCAGCAGTCTTAAATGCCATTTCGGAAGAATCAACCGGATGATAGGAACCATCATATAATACAGCCTTTACTCCTACAACAGGATAAGCAGCCATTGGTCCCTTTAAGCAGGATTCTGCAATACCTTTTTCAACTGCCGGGAAGTAATTCTTCGGAACAGCACCGCCAACAACTGTCTGTTCAAATACATATGGATGTTCAAGATCACCTGATGGCTCAAATGTCATCTTAACATGACCATACTGACCATGACCACCGGACTGTTTTTTGTATTTGTATTCCACATCTGCTTTTTTACGGATGGTCTCTTTGAATGCTACTTTTGGTTTTTTGAGTTCGATTTCGACTTTGTAACGGTTCAAAAGCTTGCTTGCCACAACTTCAAGATGCTGGTCACCCATACCATAAAGAAGAGTCTGCCCATTTTCGCTGTCATTTACAGATTTTAATGTGAGATCTTCCATTGTTAATTTCTGTAATGCCTGGGAAATCTTATCTTCATCTCCCTTATTGACTGCTTTGTATCTCATATATGTATATGGTGTGGAGATTGAGGTACGGATATACAGGATCGGGTTGGCTTTTGTGGAAAGTGAATCCGTTGTGGAAGGACTTGCCAGTTTTGCCAGTGCTCCGATATCTCCGGCGTGGAGTTCTTTTACTTCTTCCGGTTTGTTTCCACACAATACGTATAACTTGCCGATCTTCTCTTCTACATCTTTGTGGTGATTATATAAAACATCGTCGGTCTTTAATACACCGGAATTGACCTTGATCAGGGAGTATTTGCCAATGAAAGGATCTACGATCGTCTTAAATACATAAGCTGATTTTGGTTTTGCAAAATCGTAATCTGCACTGTATACTTCGTTTGTCTTGGCATTGATACCTGTGCAGGAACGTTTATCCGGACTTGGAAGGTATTTTACAATATCAACAAGTAAAGTATACATACCTCTTGCCATTGTATTGGAACCCATCAGTACCGGAACAATGCTTCCGTCTGCAACGTTGACACGCAGAGCCTGACGGATCTCATCTTCTGAGAATTCTTCTCCATTAAAGTAGCGTTCCATGAATTCTTCACTTGTTTCTGCTACTGCTTCCATGAGGGCTTCACGGCAGATCTCGAGGTTGTCTTTGGAATAGTCAGGTACCGGGAACTTTTCAACAGTTCCGTCCTCTTTCCATCTCTTTGCTGTCTGCTGTAATACGTTAACGTATCCGACAAACTGTCCGTTCTCTCTGACCGGAAGATGGAATGGTGCGATACGTTTGCCATATAACTGCTGTAAATCTTCTACTACCTGTCTGTAACTTGCTTCATCGATATCCATATCGGTTACAAATACCATTCTTGGAAGCTTGTATTTTTCACACATTTCCCAGGCTTTCTTTGTGCCGACTTCAATTCCTGCTTTTCCGGATACAACAATGATCGCAGCATCTGCAACGCTGACAGCTTCCTCAGCTTCTCCTACAAAATCAAAATATCCCGGTGTGTCGAGAATATTGATCTTTGTATCACCCCATATGATTGGAACAACAGATGTGTTGATTGAAAAAAGACGTTTTGTTTCTTCTTTGTCATAATCACTGATGGTATTACCGTCAGCAACTTTACCCATACGGTTTGTCATGCCAGCAAGATAAGCCATAGCCTCGACCAGACTTGTCTTGCCGCTTCCCCCATGTCCTAAAAGAACCACATTACGAATTTTGTCAGTTGTGTAAACGTTCATAGCAAATCCTCCCATACTCGTTATTATTTGTGACAATAGGTTTGCCATTAATTTTGCAAGCTATTGCTAATGGTTATATTTTACTAAATATTTCGAAAATATACAATATAATTATTCATATTTACTAACTATTTTTATTTTAACATGTTTTTATTTATATAATATGTATGCGTTTTAAACATTTTTTATCGATGCCGTGATATTGTTTACACAATATTAACAATTTGTACATAATATAATCATTTTAAAGGATTCAAGAATACTTTTATACTTTAAAGTGTTGACTTTTGTACATGACACAGATATGATATAAAAGATTGTAGAAAAATTCTTTTACAAAAAAGGTTTAACGGGGGAACAAAGCTTTGTTTCAGAAAATTGGATTTATCGGACTGGGCCTGATTGGTGGGTCCATTGCAAAAAAAATACATACACTTTATCCGGATGTGACGATCATTGCAACTGCCGGTCACAAGGAGACGATCACAGAAGCTTATGAACAGCATCTGATCTCAAATCAGACTTTATGTGAGATCGGGGATTTTTATGATTGCGATTATATTTTCCTCTGCACACCGGTCAGACGTAATATTGATTATCTGCGTCAGCTGAAGGGAAAGATCAAACCGGGATGCATTATCACAGATGTTGGAAGCGTTAAAACAGACATTCATGAAGAAGTGATCAAACTTGATATGGAGGATTGCTTTATCGGCGGGCATCCGATGTCGGGTTCCGAAAAGACAGGTCTGAATAATGCAAATGAATATTTGCTGGAAAATGCTTATTATATACTGACACCTACAGCAAAAACAGATACTGTCCGTCTGGAAGAATTACGGTCTCTTGTAACACAGTTAGGTGCAATTGCACTTGTATTGGATTATCATTTACATGATTATGCAACTGCAGCGATCAGTCATCTTCCACATATTATCGCATACAGCCTTGTGAATCTTGTTAAGAAATCAGATGATGAGAATGAAACCATGAAGACGATTGCCGCCGGAGGATTTAAGGATCTGACAAGGATTGCATCCTCTTCCCCGGTTATGTGGCAGAATATCTGTCAGTCCAACAGCGGGCAGATTGTACGTCTGATCAATGCATATGAGGAAATGTTAGAGAAAACCAAGCATGATATCTTAGCATCAGATGCAGGTGCCCTGCTTGCTGATTTCCAGTCTGCAAAAGACTACAGGGATTCGATTGCGATCACAAACAAAGGTCCGATCCGTGAAATTTATGAATTATACCTTGATCTTCTCGATGAAGCCGGAGGGATCGCTACAGTTGCTACGATACTTGCAAGTAATCACCTGAGTATTAAAAATATCGGCATCATTCACAACCGTGAATTTGAAGATGGAGTATTACATCTGGAAATGTATGACAGAGAATCATTGGATTCTGCAATACAGTTACTTCGAAAACATCATTATACGATATATGAGCGGTAATTTGCCGCTCATATATTGTATACAGGAATATGAGGTCAACATTATTATGAGTGAATATTATAAGTTTTTCCAAAATAAAAAATGCGAATATTTTCCATGCCACAAAGGAGTTCCTGAAGAAGACTTTAACTGTCTGTTTTGCTATTGCCCGCTTTATGCATTGGGAAAATCCTGTGGTGGAAACTGCGAATTCCTGAAAAACGGAATAAAATCCTGCATGAACTGTAATTTCCCACATCAGCGTAACAATTATGATAAGATCATTGCCCGATTTCAGGATATTGCCAGATTGGCTGCTGCTTCGAATCAAGAGGATATTGAACATGAAAAAGAAGCTTAACCCAAGATTATCATCTTCTGACTGGAAAGAATTCTGTGAACGTTTTCATTTTCCAGCAGAAAAAGTGCAATACATACAGATAATATATACCGCACTTCTCCCACTGGTTGATTCGTATGTCTATTATTCGCTTGCTCAGGATATGGATGAAATTTCATTTACTAACTATGCATATGGAATCATAACACTCGGAAATGGTGTGGATGAATTGTCCGAGCTATATCTAAATCATGAACAACTGGAAGAAGCCTATATTGTAGACTGTATCAGTCTCATGCTCCTATCAAAAGCATATGAGGAATTTGCACATCTGGCAGAACAGGAAACCGGTCTTCATCTTGCAGAATTATCTTTTCTTGGAGATACCTATTCTATGGATCTGCTTCCAAAAATATATCATAAACTAAAACCAGCATCCGTCAGACTTACAGATGGTCTGATGCTCTGGCCATTAAAAACTGCAACGCTTATCCTTCGACTGGATACGAAAGCTGCTTCAAACCGGGATCAGTTATGCAATTCGTGTGCAGGTTGTAAGAACTACTCCTGCCCTTCAAGAAAAGAGCCTCCTTTGGAACTGCCACTGACCTATGGAGCTATGCAGATATTTCATCGGAAATTGCATACTTAGTTAAAGTCTGCTAATAATTTTTCTATTTCTTCCCGCTCCGGCATTACACGGAGTGCACCTTTGCGTGTTGTGATAATGGATGCCGCTGCATTTGCAAAAGTCAGCATCTCTTTCAGACCATCCTCTGTAAGATCGGTAAGTCCATGCTCTAAAATATAATGGAGAACACATGCACAGAAGGTATCTCCGGCTCCGGTTGTCTCAATTGTATTCTTCTGTATAAAAGGTTTCA
>CAKQXQ010000006.1 GCA_934292805.1 uncultured Roseburia sp.
CAAAAAGAAACTTTTCATATTTCTTTTGTGCAATTTGCTAATCAAGATTATAAAGCAGACCTTTTGACACCTGAATCCTATTACATAAAAACAGAATAACACAACTTGTATGTTTTATAAAGACAATTTGTACAAGTTTATTTTTTATATAAATATTGATTTTTCGCTATTTTCTTTGTTTACAGGATGAATATAAAAACAACTTGTACACATCACTGTACAAGTTGTATGATTTTTATAGAAACAATATCTGACGGGGTTTTTGAAAGGAGAAAACAATGAAATTACAGAAAAATTACAAATTTTGGTTCTGCACAGGTTCCCAGGATTTATATGGCGATGAATGTCTCTCACATGTTGCCGCACATTCGAAAGAGATTGTTGCCGCTTTAAACGCTTCCGGTATTTTACCGTATGAAGTTGTATGGAAACCAACATTGATCACAAACGAACTGATCCGTAAAACATTTAATGAAGCAAATATTGACGATGAGTGTGCCGGTATCATTACCTGGATGCATACTTTCTCTCCTGCCAAATCATGGATCCTTGGTTTACAGGAATTAAGAAAACCACTTCTTCATTTACATACACAATATAATATGGAGATCCCATATGATACAATAGACATGGATTTCATGAACGAAAACCAGGCTGCTCACGGCGACCGTGAATTTGGTCATATTGTAACCCGCATGAGAATTCCAAGAAAAGTGGTTGTTGGACACTGGTCTGAAAAAGAAGTTCAGGAACAGATTGCCTCCTGGCAGCGTACAGCGATCGGTATTATTGAAAGCAGCCATATCCGTGTTATGCGTGTCGCAGACAATATGCGTAATGTAGCTGTTACTGAAGGTGATAAAGTTGAAGCTCAGCTGAAATTCGGCTGGGAAGTAGATGCTTATCCGGTCAATGAGATTGCAGAATCTGTTGCTGCTGTATCAGAATCTGATACCAACGAACTGGTGGATGAATATTACGATAAATACGAAATTTTACTGGAAGGCAGAGATCCTTTGGAATTCAAACGCCACGTTGCAGTACAGGCACAGATCGAGTTAGGTTTTGAGCGTTTTCTGGAAGAAAAGAATTATCAGGCAATCGTGACACACTTCGGTGATCTTGGTTCCTTAAAACAGCTTCCTGGTCTTGCGATCCAGCGTCTGATGGAAAAAGGTTACGGTTTCGGTGCAGAAGGTGACTGGAAAGTCGCTGCCATGGTACGTTTAATGAAGATCATGACTGCCGGAATGAAGGATGCAAAAGGAACTTCCATGTTAGAAGATTACACTTATAACCTTGTACCTGGAAAGGAAGGTATCCTTGAAGCTCATATGCTTGAAATCTGTCCATCCATTGCAGATGGCCCGATCACGATCAAATGCCAGCCTCTTTCCATGGGCAACAGAGAAGATCCTGCAAGACTTGTATTTACCTCCAAAGAAGGTCATGGTATCGCTACTTCCTTAGTAGATCTCGGCAACCGTTTCCGTCTTATCATCAACGATGTGGACTGCAAAAAAACAGAGAAAGATATGCCAAAACTGCCAACTGCTACCAACTTCTGGGTTCCACAGCCTGATTTAAGAACCGGAGCCAACGCATGGATCCTTGCCGGTGGTGCACATCATACTGCTTTCACTTACGATCTGACTGCTGAGCAGATGGGTGACTGGGCAGAGGCTATGGGTATTGAGGCTGTCTATATTGACAACGATACCAGAATCCGTGATTTCAAACGCGATCTTGCTCTCGGCGAAGTGATTTACCGTTAAGTGAAGTATTTTACCGTTAAATGGAGGAAATGTATGTTAGAAGAACTTAAAAAACAGGTTTATGAAGCTAATATGGAACTTCCGCATCGTGGTCTCATCACTTATACATGGGGAAATGTCAGCGGTATCGACCGTGAAAGCGGATACTTTGTGATCAAACCGAGCGGAGTTGACTATGATAAATTAACACCGGATGACATGGTAGTCATGGATTTATCCGGCAATAAAATCGAAGGAAAATATAATCCAAGCTCTGACACAAAAACCCACCTTGAATTATATAAAAAATATCCGGAAATCGGAGGGATCGTGCACACCCATTCCCCTGAAGCAACTTCCTGGGCACAGGCTGGCAGAGATATTCCACTCTATGGAACAACTCATGCCGACTACTTCTTCGGTCCGATCCCATGTGCAAGAAATCTTACTCCGGAAGAGATTGATGAAGACTATGAAAAAAATACCGGTGTTGTCATTATCGAAACTTTTGAAACACGCAGTATAAATCCAATGTATACACCAGGTGTTTTGTGTTCCAACCACGGACCATTCACATGGGGGAAAAATGCAGCCGAAGCAGTTCATAATGCTGTCGTTCTGGAAGAAGTTGCGAAAATGGCAGCCAAAACCGAACTGATCAATCCTGATGTAAAACCTGCTCCTGACTGTATCCGCGACAAGCATTTCTTCCGTAAACACGGAGCAAATGCATACTATGGCCAGAATTAATTTTTCAGATTAAGAACGGAGAATTTTATTATGAAAAACTATAAAGAATATATTGAGAGTGGCAAAGCAGTTCTTGGCATCGAATTCGGTTCCACCAGGATCAAAGGGGTATTGATCGGACCGGATAACGAGCCGATCGCACAGGGAAACCACGACTGGGAAAACCAGCTTATAGATGGCATCTGGACTTACAGTCTTGATGCCATCTGGAATGGTCTTACGGACTGCTACAGCAATCTTTTAAGGGATGTAAAAGAAAAATACGACTGTACGATCACAACGCTTGCATCACTTGGATTTTCCGGCATGATGCATGGTTATATGGCATTCGATCAGAATGGCAATCTTCTTGTACCATTCCGTACCTGGAGAAATACGATCACAGCCCAGGCTTCCGAAGAGCTGACAGCTCTCTTCCATTACCACGTACCGCAGCGTTGGAGCGTTGCACACCTATATCAGGCAATGTTAAAAAAAGAACCTCATCTTTCAAAGATTTCTTCCCTGTTCACGCTTGCCGGATATATCAACTGGCAGATGACCGGTGAAAAAGTGATTGGTGTCGGAGAGGCTTCTGGAATGTTTCCGATTGATATCAATACGCATGACTATAATCAGAAAATGGTCGATCTGTTCGATGAGAAGGCTGCCCTTTTCGGTTATTCCTTCCATCTTAGGGATCTTCTTCCAAAAACTGCTCTTGCAGGCGATATCGCCGGATATCTTACCGAAGAAGGTGCAAAAAGATTAGATATAAGCGGTAACTTAAAAGCCGGAATCCCGATCGCTCCTGCAGAAGGTGATGCCGGAACCGGAATGACTGCAACCAACAGTGTTGCTGTCCGTACCGGTAATGTTTCAGCCGGAACCTCTGTTTTTGGAATGATCGTACTGGAGCAGGATTTAAAAGATGTCCATGATGAAATCGATCTTGTGACTACACCGGACGGACACCTTGTAGCTATGGCACACTGCAACAACTGTACTTCCGACCTGAATGCATGGGTTAATCTTTTCCATGAATTTGCAAAAGCTGCCGGAATCAACATGTCTATGGATGATTTATATGGCACACTTTATCATAAGGCAATGGAAGGCGATGCCGACTGCGGCGGTCTTCTTGCGTACAATTATTTTTCCGGCGAGCACATCACCGGATTTGAAGAAGGACGCCCTCTGTTCGTAAGAACCCCTGACAGTTCTTTCAATCTTGCGAATTTCATGCGTACCAACCTATATGCATCTCTCGCTGTTTTAAAGACGGGATTGGATATTCTGATCAAAGAAGAAGATGTTAAAATCGACGAGATTTTCGGTCATGGCGGACTTTTCAAGACAAAAGGTGTCGGACAGAATATTCTTGCTGCCGCTTTAAATACACCTGTTTCCGTTATGGAAACTGCCGGTGAAGGAGGTGCCTGGGGCATGGCACTTCTTGCTTCCTACATGATTCATAAAAAAGATGGGGAAAGCTTAGATATTTACCTTACAGATCATGTTTTCAAAGGCAATACCGGATCCAAAGTGGATCCGGATCCAGCAGATGTTGCCGGATTTGAAGCTTTCATAAATCGTTACACAAAAGGGCTTGCGATCGAGCGGGCAGCTGTAGAACATATGTAATCTGAAAAAGAATCTCGCTTGCGAGATTCTCCGCCTGCGGCGGGTCGCAATATGCGACATGCTTCTTATCCGCTGCAGTGCGATCCTCGCGGAGCGTTTTTATTATTATAATAGCAAACTTTGTTTTTATTGCTTATTCTTTCTTTTCTGCTGGCACCTGCCGGAACCTGTTGAAATCTGATACGATTTCTTTTATGCACCATACAAAAGTATCAAAGGCACCTGCCTCATATAAATTGATCAATATCATTCCGATCGGGATTGCAAGGATCATTCCTGCCACACTGCTGATACGATATCCGAGGAACATAAAGAATAACGCTGCAAACGGATCCAGTCCGACAGAGTCTCCGATCAGCTTCGGCTGTACAAGCTGATGTACAACAAGCGATACGATATACAGGATGATCATTCCCACCGCTGTTGTATAATTTCCGGAAAAAAGCTTGATAACTGCCCATGGACATAATATAGTTCCTGTTCCAAATACCGGAAGCATATCAAGGAACGCAATTCCAAATGCGATCAGCCATGCAAAATCCACACGAAGGATCACAAGTCCGATGAGAAGGATCACATAGATCACTCCCATAATCTTAAACTGGGCTTTAAAATATCCTCCGACAACTACTGTCAGCTGTCTGTAAATACGACCTGCCTTTTCTAAAAATCCTGCTGAGAGACGGCTCTCCACACCATGGATCATTTTATCTTTATCCGCAATAAAAAAATATGCTGCCATTAATCCGACGATCACACTGACCAATACATCCGGAAGGCTTTTTGCAAAGCTTCCGATCGTTGTCAATGTTGAACTGTCTGTCCCGGATACTATATTTTTCAGGAAATCCTGGATTGCAGCTCCGATCGAACTCAGATCAATCCCCTGTGTAAAAGGCAGTCTGTCCAACATTAACTGTAACTGATGAATTGCCTCTGAGAACTCATTCCCGGCGTTTGCAGACATTGTAGGCAGATAGGCTAAGAATCCTCCAATCCCCTTTGCAAGAACTGATCCTACGCCATAACAGACGAATACAACAAGACCAATCACCAGTATGATCATAATAACAGATCCGTATTTCCGCTTGATCTTAATCCTTTTTTCTAAAAACTTTACAACCGGATTGGCTATCATTGCAAAAATCAATCCTACCACAAATGGCATAAAATAGACCAGTATTTTCGGAAGAAATACCATGATAAAAACAAGCAGGGCAGCTGCCCATAACAGGTTACATACAATCTTTAGGTACTTTGTTCTCATGCTCATATAATGTTTTAAAATACTCCTTTATTCTGCTGCTCTTTTTGATTTGACATTTATCAATAACAGCTGCACTTTTCATTTCCGGATATTATATCATAAATACATGAAACTTTTTTGCTTTTTTTAATGTTTAATACTTTCTTAACTATTTTTATTTTTTGATAAGATTTTATTCCAGTGCTGTATAATCAAGACCAATTTGTTTTCGTATCTCATCCATAATATGCATCACATCACTTGTTGCCTTCAATGGAACCAGTTCACTTTCTTTCAGGCCTCGTTTTATCTCATCTGAAACAATATTAAATTCATTCAGGTATAAATTAATATTTGGTCCACTAAACACCTCTTTTTGAAACAGTCCTCTCTTTAAAGTGACTTTATTCGCTGCATGGTAAAATAAACTTTTTACAGTTGCCTTCTCGCCTTTCAGCGTCATCTTTTCCAAGCCTTTCATGTCTATGATTGATGCACTGATATTTGCCACTGTGCCATTTGCAAATGTCATTTTAACATCTTCACATTCATCGATACCATTTGCAATTTTTCCTTTGCTCTCAATTTTAACCGGATACCCAAAAAGACGATATGCATAGGTTATCGGATAAACTGTAATATCAAGTAATGCCCCACCTGCACGTTTTGGATCAGAAACCCTTGGTGCATAGCTGATCGATCTCATATGGTATGTAAAATCTGCCTCTCTGATCACACCAAGCTTTCCTTCATCATTCCACTTTTTCACCTGATTTGCCGCTGCACCAAACCAGGTCCACATAGCTTCTGCAAGATACAGATTTTTCTCACCTGCAATCCGTATCAGTTCATCCGTCTCTTCTGCTGTTACAGTAAATGCCTTCTCACAAAAAACCGGTTTGCCAAGTTCCAGTGCCTCTTTTACATAGCGGAAATGTGCATTATGAGGCGTTACAACATAAACAGCTTCTACACCTTCCGCAAGAATTGCTTCTTCTGCTGTCTGATATGCTGTTGTTCCATATTTTTCAGCGAATTTCTTTCCGTTTTCATAATTTCTTGTATAACAGGATACTATTTTATGATTTCCTGCACTTATCTGTTTTGCAACTTCTTCTGCAAGCCTTCCTGTTCCGATAAAACACCAGCCAAATTTGTCCATATTATTTCCTGCCCTTAGCGATTCTTCTATCTGTCATTCTCCATTCGCCAACTGATGCATCTCTGGAGGTATTCCACATATTCCGGGTTCTTGCACATTCCCTTACCGTCCGTATCTGAGATCTTGGCTACATCCATTCCATTGCATTTTGTTGTCTTCATTACAATATTCAGTGCTTCTTCCTCAGTATCGTTGGAAATATATGTTCCGATTCCGAATGCAACCTTCACTTTTCCTGCAAAATAAGCTGCGATGTCATTCGCTTTTTTGAAATCCAGACTGTCACTGAACAAAAGTGTCTTTGTCTTTGGATCAATTCCAAGACTCTCATAATGCCGGATCATCTTATCTCCCCATTCATACGGATCTCCACTGTCATGACGCACTCCTGAGAATAAAGTCGCATAAGTCAGCTGGAAATCTCTTAAGAAACAGTCTGTCGTGATCGCATCTGTCAAAGCAATACCATTTAAAATTCCATATTCCTTAACCCATGCATCCAGTGCATACCAGTTAGAATATGCAGGATTATGTTTGTGATTGCCCTGTCCTACGCACATAATCCATTCATGTGCCATGGTTCCAACCGGTGTGATATTGTATTTCTTTGCAAGATAAACGTTCGAAGTTCCGAGAAATGAGGAATCCGGATACTGGTTTTCATTTAATTTTCTGACTGCAAGCTCCTGTGCTTCTGCAGAAAGTCTTCTTCTCAATCCAAACTCACTGAATACCCCAAGCTTATATGTATCTTCTTTTAATAACCGGATTTTCTCATCCAGACGTTTTTCAAAGCTTACAAGCAGCTCCTCATAATTATATGCCATGCGGAAGTATACTTCATTGACAATTGCAAGCGTAGGAATCTCATACATAGACGTATTTAACCACGTTCCGAATGTTTCGATCGTTAATCCACACGGAGCATCTTCTGTAATTTCAAAATCAGCATATCTAGGCTGCCAGAGTCTTAAAAAATCCACATAGCTTCCCTTCATCCATTTTACTTTATGAAGATATTCCAGTTCTTCTTCGGAAAAACGCAGGTCACAGTACGCTTTGATCTGCTCTTTGATCTCTTCCACCATCTCATGTGTAAAATGCACATCTGTATTTCTGCACTTAAATGACCATGTTGTCTTATAGTCTGAATACTGATGATAAATACACTGACCCATGGAAAACTTATACATATCTGTCTCTAATAAACTTGTAATAATTGGTTTTAATAACATTTTTCTTCCCCTTATTCCTTGCACGCAGTCTGATAAGAAGACCTGTCTTTCATCATTCATTGCCTTCCCTGTGGCATATATCTTTCTATAAAATTATAATAATGTTTTAGTACAATTTTTTTTATAATAGTCGTATTTTTCTGCTATGTCAATAAAAAGCGGCGACTCCTTTGCATCATTTCCGGCATTTCCATCTATTTGTACATATTATGAAAGTTCGCCCTCATTTGCATTTTCCATCTCGACCACTTCCTCACGGATTCCGTCTTCAAATCTTACCCAGAGCACCGCCTGTGGCCAATTCACAGACACCAGTGCCTGTTTTTCTTTCAAAGCCGCTTCCTCCCTGAAAATCTGAAGCAATTCTGCCAGTACTTCTCTCGTCAGATATCCGCCTCTCCAGTGGAAAAGCATTGGTCGATTTTTCTTTACTGCCTGTTTTGTACGTTTGCGGACCTCCTCCGTCGTTGTCCATGACACTTTTTTCTCTTTATAATAAAAGTGTTCTCCATCCGGACATTCCGGTATATTCCAGATAACCGGTTCATGATCTCTGAAAATCTGTTTATCTGACAGGTTTACATAATCATACCTGATATGATCTTCTCCTGATAAAGAATTGTCAAATGTCGCATCCAGATGATAATACTGTCCATCAATCCTTATGATATTCCATGCATGCCTGTACTTGATCCCTTTTTCCGGATTCGCCTCCGATACAGCAACAATGCACCATATTTTCAAAGTGTCGCAGAGTATTTTCACTGCTTTTGCCATACCCTCACATACTGCTACTCCATTGCCAAGTGCACCGATTATTTCATGAGAATATTCTTTTTTCAGTTTGTCGTACGTCACATTTTTCACAATAAAATCATGGATATATAATTCTTTCCCTTTTTCATCCAGATTTTCTGCCGGTCTTGCAAGTTTTTTCACACGTGCTGCCATTGCCTGTCTATGTTCCCTGATCTTATCCTTTGTAAAAAGATACTCCGGCACAAACTCTACCATCGAGGAATCTGTGTAATAACGATAAGAAAACTTTACAGAATAAAAGATTTCCGGACAATCCAGACGCAGCAGAAAGTAGATTTCTGATAATTCCCGGTTGCTTAATTTTAATACCGGAAATGAATCTTTCATTGCAAGAAGTCCTTCCTTCATTGCAAAATATACTTTCTTCTGATCTTTATTCAATTGTTCATAATAATAATTCTCTGCTGTAACGGTCATTCTGCTTCCGTACCTCTCATTATTTAATCCTATTTAGGTAATTGCGAAACTCCTCATAATCTTCTTTAAATTGTGAGAAATTAATAAAAACCGGCACTGCCAAAGAAAGCCTACAAAACCCTCTCTGGCAATACCGGTTTTATCTCAGTCGAGAAGACTCCCACCTCTTTAGGTGGCGAGTAATAGCAAATTCTGTCTTAATTTGCACTGACCACTCCGTTTTCACAGTCCAATTCTACATATGCACTTGTTCTTAATACAGTCAGTGCATTTTCTGCATCGATCATCACCGGAATATCGAGGCTCAATCCTGCAATTGCTGCATGGCAATTCACATCTTTGGATTCAACGATCAGTGCTGATGCATGTCGCATCTGCGGCATCATTTCATTGCTGGTATCTGCTGCGACAATAATATCGCCATCTTTAAAGCTCTTTAAATCTTCTGTGTTATGACAGACACAGAGATTTCCGGAAATCTTTTTGCCATTTAATCCTTTTCCTTTTAAAAGAATGTGACCAGCCACCTGTACCTTGATCAGGTTCGTTGTTCCGGATACTCCAAGCGGCACACCTCCTGTCAGTACAACAAGTTCTCCTTTGGAAACCAGACCTGCAGCTTCCGCAATATCTACTGCTTTTTCAAAAAGCTTATCTGCATCTTTCTCCTCTGCAATGAGTAATGGCTGTACACCCCACTCAAGATTTAACTGGCGGCATCCTTTTTCTGTGAGACACTCTCCGATGATCATGCAGTTCGGACGGTATTTGGAGATCATCTTAGCGGTACGTCCGGACTTCGTTACCGTAATGATCGCTGCTGCATTCAGATCTCCCGCCATCGTACAGGTTGCATGGGAAATTGCATTCGTAACATCCGGATTGCACATTCCTTTGCGCTGTCTGAATCTCTGCAAATAATTGATATCCTGTTCTGTACGTGATGCAATACGTGCCATCGTTCTTACAGCTTCGATCGGATACATACCTGCAGCTGTCTCTCCTGACAACATGATCGCAGAAGTTCCATCATAAATAGCATTTGCAACGTCTGTAGACTCTGCTCTTGTAGGTCTTGGATGTTTCATCATGGAATCTAACATCTGTGTTGCGGTGATAACGATCTTTCCTGCTTCACAGACTTTCTTAATAATCATCTTCTGCATAACAGGTACATCTTCTAATGGGATCTCAACACCCATATCTCCACGGGCTACCATAATACCATCGGATACACGGATAATCTCATCCATGTTACGGACACCCTGCATATTTTCGATCTTAGCAATGATCTTGATATCTTCTCCGCCTTTTTCTTCCAGGATCTTACGGATTTCCATAACATCCTCTGCAGTACGTACGAAAGATGCTGCGATAAAATCATAATCATTCTCCACAGCAAAACAGATATCACCATAATCCTTTTCACTGATAAATGGCATGGTCAGATCAACGTTTGGAACATTCACTCCTTTTTTGTTGGAGATCACACCATCATTCAATACTTTACAGACAATATCCATTGGATTGGCTGTATTTCCTTCCGGCTTTGCAACCGGTGTGATCGCAACAACTTCAAGTCCTACAAGACCGTCATCGATCAGAATATGATCTCCCGGCTTTACATCTCCCGGAAGATTCTTATATGTAATGGAAACTCTCTCATCAGTTCCTAAAATATCATCTGTTGTCAGTGTGAATGTCTGACCTGTCTTTAATTCTGTCTTTCCTTTTTCAAATTCTACCAGACGGATTTCCGGTCCTTTGGTATCAAGCAGTGCTGCAATTGGTTTTCCTAATTCTGCACGCAATTTGCGGAGCATCTTCAGTCTTCCCATCTGCTCATCGTGTGGGCCATGGGAGAAGTTGAAACGTGCAACGTTCATTCCTTCCTCGATCAATGCTCTCATTACTGCTTCGTTATCTGTAGATGGTCCTAAAGTACAGATGATCTTTGTTTTTCTTGTCATAAATTTTCCTTTCTGTCTCATATGTTTTGTTCAAAAGAAAAAAGCAAGATTTTTATAAAAACCTGCCTTTTTCATATGTGAATCATGCTGATTGGCAATCGCCATTCAGCAGAATTACTTCGTGATCATGGTTCCCATTCCACCGGAAACATTTGATCCATCTTTGTTTAATTTTGTGATAAGTACGGATCTGATTGCAGAATCACCGATAAAGTTGATCGCAGCTTCAATCTTAGGAAGCATGTCACCTTCACCGAACTGTCCCTGCTCCATATATTTCTTCGCATCAGCAACCGTCATTGCAGACAATGGCTTCTCATCCGGCTTGCCATAGTTCAGGCAGACATTATCCACACTTGTTAAGATAACAAGCATATCTGCATCTAAAAGCTCTGCAAGCTTGCCTGCTGCAAGATCTTTCTCGATGACTGCACTGGCACCTTTTAAGTTATTGTCCTGTGCTAAAACAGGGATTCCACCGCCACCACAGGCTACAACGATCTGATCTGCATCGGATAATGTGCGGATCGCATCGATCTCAACGATATCGATCGGCTTTGGTGCAGCAACGATACGTCTGTATCCGTCTTCTACCTTTACTACGTGGTTACCCTTCTTCTCTTCAGCTTCTGCCTCTTCCTCTGTCATAACACGTCCGATCACTTTGCTTGGTTTGTAGAATGCTTCGTCATATGGATCTACTACCGCCTGTGTCAGGACTGTAGATACTGTTTTGTAGATTCCTTTATTTAAAAGTTCTGCACGGATCGCATTCTGTAAATCATAACCAATATATCCCTGGCTCATTGCGGAACAGACGGACATTGGAGTTGCAGTATATTCCGGATATAGCTTGCAGAACTCACTCATTGCTGTATGGATCATTCCGATCTGTGGTCCGTTACTGTGTGTGATAACAACCTGGTAATCATCTCTGATGAAATCTGCAACTGCCTTAGCAGTTCTTTTTGTTGCTTCCTTCTGCTCCGGAAGTGTTGTTCCTAATGCTTCATGTCCAAGTGCGATCACAATTTTCTTCTTCTTCATCTCTACCATCCTCCGATGCGTCTTTCTATTTGCAAAACACCCGAAAGCATCTTTCGGGTGTTCTGTCTCGTCTGACACTTATGCTGTTATTTTACCATGAACAAATATCAAGTGCAATGTCATTTTTATTTCTCAGCTTCTTCCTCTTCTTTTTCTTCCTGTGGAAGTACAAAAGAATCGATCACTTCCCACAGTTCATCTCTTCCCTGCTTTGTCTCTGAAGAAAACGGAATGATAATCGTTCCAGGTTTGACCTTCAGTCCTTCGCGGATTGCCTTGACATTTTTCTGGATCTGGCTGCGTTTGATCTTATCAAGCTTTGTTGCGATAATGATCGGTGCAAATCCCTGATAAACCATCCAGTCATACATCATTTTATCATTCGCTGAAGGATCATGACGGATATCGATCAGAAGAAATACTGCCTGAAGTTTTTTGGATGTGTGGAGATAATTTTCAATCATTTTCCCCCACTTTTCCTTTTCGCTTGCAGAAGTTTTTGCATAGCCGTATCCCGGAAGATCCACCATATACATTGCATCATTTATATTGTAAAAATTAATCGTCTGCGTTTTTCCCGGCTGGGCTGATGTTCTTGCCAGCGATTTGCGGTTCAGCAGTGCATTGATCATGGATGATTTTCCAACATTGGACTTTCCTGCAAAAGCCACTTCATAGTATGGATTATCCGGAATCTTGCTTGTAATACCACAGACAGTCTCCAAATTTACACTTTTAATTACCATTCGAACTTCCTCTTTATCTATGAATTTTATCTGACAAATGCTACATCTAAAACATCTTTCATCTGTTCTACAAATACGATCTTTAAACCTTTTCTGATCTCCATTGATATTTCATCAATGTCCTTCTCATTCTTCTTCGGCACACAGATTGTCTTTATTCCGGCATTTTTGGCCGCGAGAGTTTTTTCTTTCAGTCCGCCGATCGGCAATACACGTCCGCGGAGTGTAATCTCCCCGGTCATCGCCACATCTGCCCGTACCGGTGTGTCAGTGATCGCAGATAACATTGCTGTTGCCATAGTGATGCCGGCAGACGGACCGTCTTTTGGCACAGCTCCTTCCGGAATATGTATATGGATATCATGTTCACGGAAGAAATCCTTTGGGATATGATACTCTTCGCTTACTGACCGGATATAACTGATTCCGGCCTGTGCAGACTCTTTCATGACATCGCCAAGCTGTCCTGTCAGCTGGAACTCACCTTTTCCCGGCATAACATTGACTTCGATTTCCAATGTATCTCCACCAACGCTTGTCCATGCAAGTCCACGGACGATACCGACCTCATCCGTATCATTCTTTTTATCAAATGTATATTTCACTTTACCAAGATACTTCTCAAGATTTGAATCTGTGATCCTTATCTTGTCTTTTTCGCCTTCGTAAATCGGTCTTGCCACTTTTCTGCAGATCTCTCCGAGCTTTCGCTCCAGATTACGCACACCGGCCTCTCTTGTATATCCACTGATGATTCTGCCAAGTGCTTTATCTGTGATGGAAAGCTGATCCTGTCTGATCCCATTCTTCTCCATCTGCTTTGCAAGCAGATGTTCTTTTGCAATATGAAGTTTCTCATTCTCAGTATAACTGGTCACTTCGATCAGTTCCATACGGTCCAGTAACGGTCCCGGAATATCCTGCACCGAATTCGCAGTTGCAATAAAAAGAACCTCCGACAGATCGATCGGAATCTCCACATAATGATCGCGGAATTTATGATTCTGTTCAGAATCAAGTACCTCAAGCAGGGCAGATGCTGTATCGCCCTTATAATCGCTGCTCATCTTGTCAATCTCATCTAAAAGCATGAGCGGATTCTTCACTCCTGCACTTCTAAGACCGTTTACGATCCTGCCCGGCATCGCTCCGACATAAGTCCTTCTGTGTCCACGGATCTCCGCTTCATCCCGAACACCTCCAAGACTGATCCTTACATATTTCTTATCAAGGGCTCTTGCCACCGATCTCGCAATACTTGTCTTACCGGTTCCCGGTGGTCCCACAAGACAGATGATCGGGCATTCTCCTTTGTTTGTCAGATTTCTTACT
This sequence comes from uncultured Roseburia sp., assembly GCA_934292805.1. Taxonomy (GTDB): domain Bacteria; phylum Bacillota; class Clostridia; order Lachnospirales; family Lachnospiraceae; genus Roseburia. Next base: position 14,102 of record CAKQXQ010000006.1, read on the forward strand.
GCAAGGAACTCTAACATACGCTCTTTTACTTTTTCCAGCCCATAATGGTCTTCGTTTAAAATCTGTTCTGCATTCGCAAGATCTTTGTTGTCCTTTGAAGTTCTGTTCCACGGAAGCTCCAATAATGTCTCAATGTAGCCTCTTGATACGGTACTCTCTGAAGAATTTGACGCAATGTTTTTAAAACGGTCAATTTCTTTTTTGATCTTTTCTTTTACTTCCTTATCCGCTTTCACTTTTCCAAGCAGTTCCATAAAATGGTCTGCATCGGATTCCATATTGTCTTCACCAAGCTCTTCGCGGATCACTTTCATCTGTTCCCGGAGAATGTATTCCTTCTGGTTCTTATCGACTTTTGCTTTTACTTTTGACTGAAAATCGTTCTTGATCGCAGTGATCTCGATTTCCTTTAACAAAAGTGCCATAAGCACCTCATAACGCTCCGTCATTGAAACCGCATCTAAGATCTTCTGTTTTTCAGCAAAATGAACCGGTATGCTGTTCGCCAGCTGGTTCATCAGCTTCTCAAGATCATTCACTTCATTCAGCTGCCGCTGCAGTTCTTTTCCGATCTTCGGATTCACAACGGAATATTTTCCGAAGGTCTCTTTGATGCTCCGGATCATAGCTTCTTTCGCTTCTTCTGGCAGTCCGTCATCTACTTCCTCATCAAATCGTATGATCTCTGCAAGTAAATAATCCGGCTCTTCAAGAAAAGCGGACAATTCTGCCCGCTCTCCTCCTTCTACCAAAATGCGTACAATATTATTCTGTAATTTGATGACCTGCTTTATTTCAGCAATAATACCGATTCTGTATAAGTCTTCCAGCTCCGGCTCCTCCTGTTCCACGTCTCTTTGTGCAACAAGAAAAATTTTCTGCTCTCCCATCATTGCTTCCTCAACAGCTTTGATGGATTTGGAACGGCTTATATCAAAATGGGCTACCATTCCCGGAAGGATGACCATCCCTCTTAATGCAACAGCAGGCATTTTCATAACCATTGTATCCATTTTTTATTTCCCTGTAAAATATTTTAACACTTTAAGAAGCTGATTCTAACTTTTTGATAATCTCTGCTTCTTCTTTTTCTTCTATTGCAAGACTGTCGTCCACATCTTTTTTCGTGATCTCACATTTTGTGATGCTCTCATCGGAAGGGATGTGATACATCAGGTCTAATGTGACTGCTTCCATGATCGCACGAAGTCCACGGGCACCTGTCTTTCTCTCGAGTGCTTTATCAACGATCGCCTCTAAAGCTTCTTTGTCAAATTCAAGTCCGACACCATCTAATTCAAACAGCTTCTTATATTGTTTTACAAGTGCATTCTTAGGCTCACATAAAATGCGGAGCAATGCATTCTTATCTAACATATCAAGTGTAACTGTCACCGGCACACGTCCGATAAACTCCGGGATCAGACCAAATTTTACAAAATCCTGTGGAAGTACGTGTTTCAACACTTCTCCTACATTGTATTCGTCTTTTGCATGCACTTCTGCATTAAAACCGATCGACTTCTGATCAAGACGTGTTTCAATGATCTTCTCAAGACCATCAAACGCACCTCCGCAGATAAACAGAATATTGGTCGTATCGATCTGAATCAGTTCCTGCTGAGGATGCTTTCTACCTCCCTGCGGTGGGACGGATGCGATCGTTCCCTCTAAGATTTTCAGCAATGCCTGCTGTACACCTTCACCGGAAACATCTCTGGTGATAGAAACATTTTCTGATTTCTTTGTGATCTTATCGATCTCATCAATGTATACAATACCATGCTCAGCACGTTTTATATCATAATCCGCAGCCTGGATCAGCTTCAGTAAAATATTCTCTACATCTTCACCTACATAACCAGCCTCTGTAAGAGTTGTCGCATCTGCAATTGCAAATGGAACGTTTAACACTCTTGCAAGTGTCTGTGCAAGTAACGTCTTACCTGAACCTGTTGGTCCGAGCATTAAAATATTACTCTTCTGAAGTTCAACATCCAGATCTGCTCCGGCCATAATCCTCTTATAATGATTGTAAACAGCTACGGATAAAACCTTCTTCGCTTTATCCTGACCGATCACATATTCATCTAAGAAAGCCTTCATCTCTTCTGGCTTGATCAGATTGATCTCTTCTGCCGGTTCATCCTTCACTCCGTCAAATTCCTCATTTGACAGTTCTTCATCAATAATCTCGGCACAAATATCCACACACTCATCACAGATATACGCTCCGTTTGGTCCGGCGATCAGCTTACGGACCTGGTTCTGCGTCTTTCCGCAAAATGAGCAGCGCAGTATTTCTTCATTTCTTCCTGCCATCTTCATTCTCCAATGCCTTTATTCCTTAACGCTTTGTGATCACATTATCGATCAGACCATATTCCATTGCTTCCTGAGCTGACATATAGTGATCTCTCTCTGTATCTGCTGCAATGACATCATATGGCTTTCCTGTATTCTCTGCTAAGATCTCATTTAATTTCTTCTTAGTCTTTAAAATATTCTCTGCTGCGATCTGGATTTCAGTTGCCTGTCCTTTGGCTCCGCCGGATGGCTGATGGATCATGATCTCCGCATTCGGAAGTGCAAGTCTCTTGCCTTTGGCTCCGCCAGCAAGTAAGAAAGCTCCCATGCTTGCTGCCATACCGATACAGATTGTAGATACGTCGCATTTGATGTACTGCATTGTATCATAAATCGCAAGACCTGCTGTTACCATTCCTCCCGGAGAATTGATATATAAATGAATATCCTTATTAGGGTCTTCAGACTCTAAGAAAAGTAACTGTGCCACAACAAGGCTGGCTGTTGTCTCGTTCACTTCCTCACCAAGGAAAATAATTCTGTCTTTTAATAATCTGGAGTAAATATCGTAATTTCTCTCTCCTCTGCTTGTCTGTTCTACAACGTAAGGTACTAAACTCATCTGTTCTTACCTTCCTTTCTTAAAATCTCAAACAGACTGGCTCTTGATCTAAGAGTCAGTCTGTATTCGCCTTCTGTCAGCAGTCAGAATGCACTTTTTTATTCTTCTGTAGCTTCTGCTTCTTCAGCATCTTTTTCTTTTTTCGTCTTAGCTTTTGCTCTTTCTTTTACGTTCTCCATGATGATATCAACTGCTTTGTTGATCGCGATATCTCTCTTCATGGATTCTTTCTCTGCATCACCTAAGTACTCTTTTAACTTGTCAGCTTCCATTCCGTACTGAGCTGCCATCTTCTCAACTTCTGCATTGATCTCATCATCAGATACTTCAATGTTCTCTTCTTTTGCGATCTGCTCTAATACAAGGCTGCTCTGGATACGTGTAAGAGCTTCCGGACGAACCTGCTCTTTTAATCCGTCTGCTGTCATTCCGGAGAACTGCATATACTGTTCCATGGAAAGTCCGCTCTGTGCGATTCTCTGTGCGAATTCATTGATCATGTTCTCACACTGTGTTTCGATCATTGCTTCCGGAATCTCCATTGTGGATTTGTCGATGATCTTCTTTAAAGCTTCATCTTCTTTTGTACGTTTTGCTTCGTTCTCTTTATTAACTTCAAGATGTTTTCTTAAATCTTCTTTGTACTCAGCTAATGTATCAAACTCAGATACTTCAGATGCGAACTCATCGTTTAACTCTGGAAGTTCTTTTGTTTTGATCTCGTTGATCTTAACTTTGAATACTGCTGGTTTACCAGCTAAGTCAGCTGCCTGGTACTGCTCTGGGAAGTTAACATTTACTTCAACTTCTTCTCCGGCATTGTGTCCTACTAACTGATCTTCAAATGTATCGATGAAAGAATGGGATCCGATCACTAATGGATGGTTTTCTCCTTTTCCGCCTTCAAATGCAACACCGTCAACGAATCCTTCGAAATCGATCACAGCTGTATCGCCATCCTGAACCGGTCTGTCTGTTACAGTTACAGTTCTGGAGTTCTTCTGCTGTTCTTTTTCAAGTGCTTCTTCTACTTCTTCGTCTGTTACAGTTGTATCGATCTTAGTAACCTGTACTCCTTTATATTTTCCAAGTGTTACTTCTGGTCTTACAGCAACTTCAGCTGTGAAAATGAAAGGTTTGCCGGATTCGATCTGAACAACATCGATTGTTGGTCTGGAAACGATATCTTCTTTGCTTTCTTCCATAGCTTTTGCATAATTGTCCTGAATTAAGATGTTTGCTGCTTCTTCATAGAAAATACCAGCTCCATACATCTTCTCGATCATAGCTCTTGGAACTTTACCTTTACGGAAACCAGGGATGCTGATTTTGTTCTTCTCTTTCATGTAAGCTGCCTGTAAAGCTTTTTCCAGTTCTTCTGCCGGTACTTCAACAGTAAGTTTTGCCATGTTCTTTTCTAATTTCTCAACCTGTACACTCATTTCTAATTTCTTCCTCCTTGAATATATATGAGACAGTTGAAACACTTTTACATGATCTCAACCGTTTTTGACGCCGCTTTTAAAAATGGGCGTACTACGACTATCGCAGTCATTCAAGAATTATAGCACAGGATTCTGCAAAATACCAGTCTTTTTTATGATTTTCTTGCAGGATCAGATTCCTTTACAGAGATCACGATCTCCTGTTTCTCCTGTTCATAGCCTTCCATCCAGACACTCACTCTGACTTCACCGGCATTTTTGCCTACTCGCACAGCTGCAAGTGCATATCCGTCATAAGTCATGATGCTCTCTGAGTCATAACGCTCCATTGACTGTGGATCGCCGCTTCCAAATCCCTGCAGAGTGCCTTCTCCCTCAACCTGAATATGGATCTTACGTTTCTCCTGCAGATTATCTGTTCCGTTTTCATCTGTAAGGTGCATTGTCAGGAAGCAAAGATCTTTCTCATTTGCAGAAAGTTCCTCTCTGCTTTTTTCAATACGAAGTACAGTCTTTTCGGATGCGGTCTTTAACATACAGGTTTCTGCTTTCTCCCCGTTCCGGTAGTTCACTGCCTCCAATATACCCGGCTCATAGCCAATCTCATAGCTTGCTGTGAAACCATTTGCTTCACCGGCAGGTTTTCTTCCGAGTGATCTTCCGTTCAAAAACAGTTCAACTTCCTCTGCATCTGAATAAACATCAACGCTTGCCGGATTTCCTTCCATACCATTCCAGGTCCAGCTTGCGACATTATCCTTAAACATCCAAGGTGTTTGGGAATGTGGTTTTCCGTGTTTGTCCACACGTTCAACTGCCAGATATGGTTTTTTACACAATCCATACACAATCTCTCTCAGATAACTGATCGGTCTGCGGTATCCGGCGAGATCAATGTCACCGATATAGGCTGTCCGGTCCGGATAGTTGCTTCCGAAATTGCTCTTTCCATCATAATAGAAGATTCCGCAGCCTGCCTCACCGAGATAATCATATCCTGTCCAGGTAAAATCACCAAGCACCTTTTCCGATGCCTTTACAACGCTCCATAATCTGACAATGTCTGCCGGGAATGTCTCTGTTCCGAGAACACATTTATTCGGATGAAGCTCTCCTTCCAGCAAATGTCTTCCGGTGAGGTAATTCAATCCTATAATGTCCATCGACTCACTTGCTTCCTGTAACACTCCTGTAATGATCGGGTGTACCGCAAAGGCATCTCCCACTTCACCTTCCATCAGCTTCATAAAACTATTGATGACATTGCTTCCGGAGCTGTCATTCGTTCCGGCAGATTCCATGCTCTTCTGGATCATCGGACCAAGTTCCTGCATAATCTGATAGACACCGGCACCGGCTGCATTTAAAGCATTGATTCCGTTTGTCGTAAATCTTGTACCGTCAAGTTCTTTGAAATAATTGCAGATCTCGCGGTTTCTCTCGGCTCCGCGTTCTGTTCCGATCTCCTGGATCTCATTTCCGGCAGAATACAGGATAACAGATGCATGATTGTAATCCTTTTCCACCATCTTCTCTACAATACTCTTCCATTCTTCCTGGAATGAGAATGCAAAATCTTTTTTATTCTTATGAACTGTCCACATATCTGTCAGCTCATCCATCACAAGAATTCCAAGTCTGTCACAGGCATCCAAAAATTCTTTGCTCATTGGATTATGTGCACTTCTGACACTGTTAAATCCTGCTTTTTTCAACAGTTCACATTTGCGGTATTCTGCATCCTCAAAAGTAGCTGCTCCAAGGATTCCATTGTCATGATGAATACATGTTCCACGCAGTTTTACCTGCTTTCCATTCAGGCGGAGACCATAGACTGTATCCAGTGTCACCTTGCGGACACCATAGAAAAATGTTTCTTCATCCAGAACCATTCCCTCTTCATTGCAGACTTTTACAGAACATTTGTAAAGATCCGGTCTGTCACAGTCCCATAACTTTGGTGAAGGGATCGTAATACTCTGATATACAGTATGCTCTGAATGTCCAAAGCCAGTAAGATGTACTTTTTCTTCAAAATGAGTTCCGCAGGAATCTTCCATTTCTGCAAGAACTGCAAGCTTTTCTTTTCTGCCTGTCTGATTGCATACTTTTGTTGAAAACTCTACAACAGCAACATCTTCTGATGCCTCTTTTGTTGTTGCACGGACACCGTTTACCGGAATCTGTACACCGTCTCCGACGTACAGATTCACATTGCGGTAAATTCCGCTTCCGGAGTACCAGCGGCTGTTTTCTTCCGGATTCTCTACTACTACCTTCAGTTCATTCTCCTGGTCAAAATTCAGATATCCTGCTAATTCTACGTAAAAATTGGAATATCCATAGCGGTTTGTTTTCACAAGAGTTCCATTGATATAGACCATTGCAGTCTCATAAACACCTTCAAATTCAATGGTCACTGTCTTCTCTTCCCAGTCCGCCGGTACATAAAAATTCTTAAAATAAGTATAAGTGCCTCCCGGATAGAAGCCTGTCGAGCCTCCGTTGGCCGTATTTTCGCATCTGTCCTCATATATCATTGCATCATGCGGAAGTCTGACTGTTTCTGCCTGTTTCCCCTGCATCTGCAAAAGTTTTAAAGATGACACATACCCTTTTACAAATTTCCATTCTGAATTAAAATCAATTTTTTTCATAACTTATGCTTCCTTTACAGAATGTTCTTCATCCCATTTCTTATTGGCTTTCTCTACATTCAGCATTCCAAGAAGGATTGTGATCACAACTCCGAATACAACCGGGATAATTACATACATGGCAAAAATCATGTTGATCGCACCCTCTGTCTGTGCAGCTGCTGTTCCGATATATCCGCCAAGATCTAACAGCCAGCCAACTGCTGCTGTTCCGATACCACCACCGATCTTAACACCGAGAGAAGAACAGCTGAACATTGTTCCGTCCATTCTGACTCCTTTTGTACGGTATGTATATCCACTGATCTCTGCGATCAGGGCATTTAATGTACCACTTAATGTTCCTGCAAAAATACCTTTAATGAACATGAATAAGAGCATTAATTTTACATTTCTCTGGTATGCAAAATAAACGCCACTACCGGTTGTAATATTGCTCATTGTATAATAAACAATGTATAACACAACGATCATAATATAATATTTGTTAGTAAATAAAAGCTTGAGACTCTCAAGGAATCCGACTGTATCATCTTTTTTCTCTTCATCAGAGGCAGCGATAACGCTTTCATCCGGTTCTACTTCTTTTACTGCAAGACAGCTGATCGTATTAACAACAAGTCCGATCACTGCACAGATAATTGCAACTGCTCTCCATCCGTTTGCACCGCCGCCAAAAGCTTCTACTGTACCGGTCACTGCAAATCCCATAACGATATTTGTTACAACTGCAAACATAAAACGGATAGAACCAAGCTGTACACGTTCCTGTGGGTTATAAGTGATCAGTGCGGAAAGTGTAGAGTACGCAATGTTGTTGGCTGTATAGAAAAGTGCGTTTAAGCTGGTATAGAATGCAAAGAAGAATGCATACTGTGCCACTTGTCCCATATTCGGGATTGAGAACAGGAACACAAGACTTAAAGATACACCGATCTATCCATAAAGCATCCATGGTCTGGCTTTTCCGAGTTTGCTCTTTGTCTTGTCGATCATGCTTCCGAAGAAAATATCAGTAACACCGTCAAACAACTTGGATATAAGCATTAAAGTTCCCACAATACCGGTTTTTAATCCGAGAACATCAGATAAATACAGGAGAAGGAAGCTTGATACAAGTCCATAACTGCAGTTCGATGCAAGGTCACCTGCTCCATATGCTACTTTCTGATACCATTTTAAATATTTCTTTTCATTCATAATTTTTCCCCTTTTGAATTCTTCCGGATCCAGGCTGTACCTTCCTGACCGGATCTTTTTTTCATTCGAATGTTTTTGGTATTATCATTCTAACACTTTTCATTTTTCAGCTTCAATGCTATAATTAGACCCAACTATCCTTGATTAGTAACATATTCGCGACTAATTCACCTGGGGAGGTATTTATGAAACAATCATCCATCGACCAGTTAAAAAATGATTTCTTTGAAATCCAGAATTTCAGCAGTAAATTTAATCAATATTATCACCTGTCTCCTCCATATAATGCTGTGATCGAGACTTACTGCCCTGATTTTGATTCTCCATATTTTAAAATATCAAGCTTCTCACCGGAACGCTGCCATCATTCTACTATCAGCGATGAAGCGATCCTGGCAAAGATGAAAAACCGGCCGCTCCACCAGCATGACTTTTTCGAGATCATGTTTGTTTTACAGGGAGAAGCAGTTGTAAATATCGAAAACAGCCAGCGTATTTATCCGGCAGGAACAGGTTGTATCGTTAATTGCAATTTGCGTCATGTAGAACTTCTGACCCACGACTTCCGTATTTTCTTCCTGAACCTTTCAAAAGATTACCTGCTAAAGCTTTTCAAAGAAGATGATATGTTCCACCTTCCGTCAAAGCTCGATGCCGCTGCAGCAAACGTATTTCGTTTTCTTTTTGAGAATGCATCAGACAGTAATAATACAAAGAAACAATATATGGATTTTTTCCCGACTTACAGCAACTCTGAATCTTTCCGGAAGTTATATAAGCTTGCAGAAAAGATCGTACAGATCTCACTGAATCCACAGACCGGTTCCTCTTATTTCCTTAACGGAACCATTCTGCAGTTTATGGACGTCCTCTCAGACCCTGATTTTTTCCATCTTTCCAATGTCCACATTGATTCCGGAAATGATTTTTTGATTTTTACAAAACTGACTCATCTGCTTGAAAACAGCGATGGCCGGTTAAGCCGCCATGAACTGGCAGAACAATTAAGTTACAGTGGAGATTACTTAAACCGGATCACGAAGAAATATACCGGAATGACTCTGTTCGAATATGGAACCACTTTTTCCATCCGGAAAGCAGAATATTATCTTTTAAAGACTGATCTTACGATCACAGAAATTTTATCAGAATTAAGTTTTACAAACAAATCCCATTTTTATAAATTATTCTACGCGAAAAATCAAATGTCCCCGAAAGACTTCCGGAACAAATACCGGAATCTGGGATAGCTTTCGGGGACTGATATCGTATTAGTGTTTCGGAACGATCTTCTCGATTCCGCCCATGTATGGCTGGAGTGCTTTTGGAATGTTTACACTGCCATCTTCATTCAGGTTGTTCTCAAGGAATGCGATCAGCATACGTGGTGGAGCAACTACTGTATTGTTTAAGGTATGTGCAAAATATTTATTTCCATCTTTACCTTTTACTCTGATCTTAAGACGTCTTGCCTGTGCATCACCTAAGTTAGAGCAGCTTCCTACTTCGAAGTATTTCTTCTGTCTTGGAGACCATGCCTCAACGTCACAGGATTTTACTTTTAAGTCAGCCAGGTCACCGGAGCAGCACTCTAATGTACGAACCGGGATATCTAAGCTACGGAACAGATCAACTGTGTTCTTCCATAATTTATCATACCATTCTTTGGATTCTTCCGGTTTGCAGACAACGATCATTTCCTGTTTTTCAAACTGGTGGATACGATATACACCACGTTCTTCAATACCATGAGCTCCTTTTTCTTTACGGAAACATGGAGAATAAGAGGTCAGTGTATATGGTAATTTTTCTTCATCGTTGATCGTATCAATGAACTTACCGATCATGGAGTGCTCGGATGTACCGATCAGATAAAGGTCTTCGCCCTCGATCTTATACATCATGGCATCCATCTCATCAAAACTCATAACGCCTGTTACAACGTTGCTTCTGATCATGAAAGGTGGAACACAGTAAGTAAATCCACGGTTGATCATGAAATCTCTTGCATAAGAGATCACTGCTGAATGGATTCTTGCGATATCTCCCATCAGATAGTAGAAACCGTTTCCTGCAACTTTTCCGGCTGCATCGAGATCTATTCCATCAAAACGATCCATAATGTCTGTATGGTATGGGATTTCAAATTCAGGAACAACCGGCTCACCGAATTTTTCAATCTCAACGTTACAGCTGTCATCTTTTCCGATCGGAACAGATGGATCGATGATATTCGGGATCACCATCATGATCTTTGTTACCTTTTCCTGTAACTCTCTCTCAGCTTCTTCTAATTCTGCAAGACGTGCTGCATTGGCACTTACCTGTGCTTTTACTGCTTCTGCTTCTTCTTTCTTGCCCTGTCCCATTAACTGTCCGATCTGTTTGGACAATGTGTTACGGCTTGCACGAAGCTCATCTGCTTCCTTCTGTGTTGCTCTTGCCTTGGCATCTAATTCAATTACCTCATCTACTAATGGTAACTTCTGATCCTGGAATTTGTTTCTGATGTTCTGTTTTACGATTTCCGGATTCTCTCTTAAAAATTTTAAATCGATCATTTTTCTAAGCTCCTTTTCTTTTTTTATAACACAAAAGCCTTCCGCCCCTGTGTAAACACATGGGACGAAAGGCTGTATTCTCTTCCGCGTTGCCACCCATATTGCCGGAATATTATCTTCTCTTTCTCTATGGTAAAGAAACAGCTTCTCTTCCGACCTCTCAAACGTACGATACAGGGTACGAACCTTGTGACTTTCATCACCGGCTCAGAAAGTGGAAAAATCATACTCACTGTACCGGTTCACACCTGCCACCGGCTCTCTGTATCAGCTTTCGGATCGTAGCTTTCATCACTGCCAATTCTTCCGACATTATACCCTTATTATTTCCAAAATGCAATCTTTTTATACGGATTTCTCTTTTGCAGGCTGCTTCATCCTGGCTTTTTTCAGCCATTCCGGAAATTGTTTTACGAATATCCTGATAAAACCGACTGTTTTTTCTCCATATTCCTTCTTATGTTTCCAGAAAAAGTGCAGTCTGCCAAAGAGATAAATAACCGGATAAATAAGACACAGAACTTCAAATACCAGCAGTAATGCTGTCAGATCCTCGTATCCTTTTGCACGGTTCTCCCAGTAAGGATATATGATCTTTTTTGTGCTCATGGATCGCACTCCGAAATTTTTCAGGATATCCAGTCTGTTTGCAAGACCAAATCTTGTAGAGTTTTCAACGATCTCGTACTGCTTTTCATCCAGACCGATTGCATTTTTCAGAGCATTGTATCCAAATTTCTGAACCGGATTCTTTATCAGGATCTCATAGCTGTCGATCGGAAGGCTGTTATCAGACATCTCCTCACCGGTGTTTCTCTCCACAACTCCATAGGAAACATAGACAGTTGCTGCCTCTTCATCAGATGCTTTGCTGAAATATCCACTGTCACTCTCTACAACACCACGAACCGGATACTGTACTCCATCGATCTGTACATACATGCCTGCCACATTGTTAGAACCAAAGAGCTGCCATGCAACACTTTCATCCAGGATCACTCCGTCATCGTTCAAATCCTCACCGTCAAAATAATTTCCGGATAAAAGCTTTAGCGGATGAAAGGTAAAAAAATCTCCTCCTACAGCAAATGCCCTTGTTGTCATCGATGACCGGTCGGAATATAACGTCAGGCTTGTCTCACTGCTATAACAGTCCACCAGTGTTCTACCGTTTGCATCACTTGTATCTTCTGATGCCTCCTGTAACGCATTGCGGAGCTGATATTCTACCGGAGCGATCATTTCTTTTGTCATTGCCGCATCTTCTGTAAAGAAACAGGTCACCTGTGCATAATTATCCTTATCGGACCATTCCTCTGCTGCCTGCTGCGTGGAAAGCTGCCTGCCAAGACCTCTTTCCACCCCTTCTAAAACAATGGCAGCACATATGAGTATTAGTACGATCACTATTTTTTTGTACTGCTTCACTTTCATGCATGGTTCCTCTCTATTCTGATGCAAGACGTACCTGCTCGTTCTCCTTGATCGGCTTGGTTGTTGTCGTGATCACATATTCATATCCTTCCAGTGCTCCTGTTACCGCTGACTTTGTATCGTCTGAAGTAATGACATCCACATCAACACGTCTTGCGTAGTAACGGTTTCCAAGCGGTGTACTCTTTGACTCGATGATCAGGATAAACTTACCATTCGAATCTTCGCGGATCGCACTTGTCGGAACAATATTATCATAGTTGGAGCTCTGCTGTCCGATCGATAATGTATAGTTATCTCCTACACCTACTTCTCCCTTCAGCTCGCAGATCACTATGTTATTTGCACGGTTCTGCGGATCTCTCCGGATGCTTGATACCACTGCGGAGATATCATTTCCATACCAGTTGTTCACAACCTCTGCTGTATCACCGACTTTGATCTTCTTCGCCTGGTTCTCAGTCACAGAGAACTGTAAAATATATGCTTTATTTTCCGGCTGGATCGTCATCATAACATCATTTGCATTTACGGTTGTACCGGCTGTCACTGCAATATCCGTAACCGTTCCTGCGATTGGGGAAGTGATCTCTGTTCCGATAGATTTCTTCTCCTGCTTTGCAACTTCTTCCCTTGCTTCTTTTAATGTTTCGTATGCTGCACGGATAGAAACTTCTCCGTTGATCTTATCGGTTACTTTCTTGGCATCATTTGTTGCATTGGTAAGTGCTGTTGTTGCATCTGTCAATGCAGCGGATGCGGTATTCAGCTGTGCCTGAAGATTGTTGGCTGCCTCTGTGTTATTTCCTGTAAGCTTCTTTACGGAAAGCTTGTAATTGGCGTTGTTTAAGGCAACCTTGGTGTTGTTGGCATTTGTTTTTGCGGAATCATAATTACCCTGTACTTTGTTCAGGCTGTCCTGGTAAGTGTTAAGTGAAGACAGACTGTTGTCTTTCTGTCTTTTTGCTTTATTCATTGCTGACTCATAAGATGACTTCGTACTTTCTGCTGCGTCCATTGCGGATTTTGCAGCATCCATAGTATTCTTGGCATCTATCTTCTTCTGATCTGTGTCTGCCAAGCTCGATAAATCATTATAAGCTTTTTTGGCATCATTATATGCAGTCTTTTTCTTATCGTAAGCCGCTACTGCCTCATTATACACACTCACAGCCTCATTATAAGCTTCCTCTGCATTTGAATATGCTGTCGCTGCACTGTCATATGCTGTCTTTACCGGCGTATAATTTGCTTCTACATTAGCCAGATTATCCTGTGCATCACTGTTTCTTTTCTCAGCATCTAAAACTGCTTTCTCTTCCGCAGTTGTATCCTGTACAGAATTACCCAGTGCATCGATCTGTGCTTTGATCTTATCTACATTCGCCTGTGCTGCATCTACTGCTGCCTGTGCATCAGTTACACGCTGGTTTGCGGATGCGATCTGGTTCTGCTTGTCTGTCAGAGAAGAACCTTTTCCATTTTCAATGCTCTGACGTTCTGCAACTGTGATCCCTGATGCAAGAACCGCTGTCTCGTATGCCGCCTGTGCATCATTCATGCTCTTCTTTGCTGCATCCAGTTCATCACTATCACTGTCTTCCAATGTAAAAAGAAGATCTCCGGCACTGACCTCTGCATTTTTCTTTACATTGACCGTTGCGATCTTTCTTGTCTGCTCAATTGTGACAGAATAGCTTTCACTCGCTTCCACACTTCCGCTTCCGCGTACCTTTGTTGTGATGGAACCGCTTGTCACCTGCTGTGTGCTTACCTCAACCAGTGAATAATTCATGATCGTATTGGAAAAGAATGTAAGTACCAGCATAATCAGTAAAAATATAATCGTAATATTCTTAATCTTGTCTTTTCTGTTCGTCATTCCAGGAATCTCCTTCTTCTTTTTCCGTCATATTCGTTTTCTTATCCTTTGACACCACCCTGATATGCAATGCCTTCTACAAGCTGTTCTTCTCCGTAAAGGAAGATCAGAAGGCTTGGTATCATGTAGAAAGTAGCGACTGCAAATGCAAGTCCGACTTCCTGTGCGTTGATCTTGGACAAAAAAATCGATAACGGATATTTGTCCGTGTCTGTAAAGAACAAAAGTGGCTGCTCTACCATATTCCAGTAATCCATAAATACAAGGATCGCACATGTTGTGATCACACCCTTGCAGATTGGAATACATACTTTCGTAAATACCTGGAACTCATTCGCCCCGTCGATTTCAGCTGCCTCGATCAAAGGAACCGGTATTCGCTTCATATATTTTGTGATCAGGTACACACTGAACGGTGAAAAAATACCCGGAAGCCAGATTGCCCAGTTGGTATTCAGCAGCTTCATCCAGTTTAATACCAGATAGTTTGGTACAAGAGTTACCTGATATGGCATCATCATTAAAATGACATATGCAAAAAATATAATTGCGGAAAGCTTTCCTCTTGTCCGCGTAAAACCATACGCCGCAAGGACAGCTACCACAAGCTGGAACACCACGATCGGCACTACTAAGATTAGGGAATTCCAGAACTTCAGAAGATAATCCGGACTCTTTAACAATACGGTTGCATACTGTGAAAAAGTTACCATATCCGGGATAAACTTCAGATTCACAGTCTGTGCGATATACTGCTTTCCACCGGTGCTTGTCTTCTGGAAAATCGAACCGTAATTGGAAGTGATCTCGGCTGCCGACATAAAAGAATTCGTGATCGTAAGTATGATCGGCATAAGGAAAATCAATGCTGTTACAACAGCGATCACAGTCAGGCATATCCGGATACATAATTTTTTGCGTTCTGACTTTTTCTTCATTCTTCTTCCAGATCCTTTCCAAAATGATGTTCTACCAGAAACAGGATTCCCATAATAACGATCATCACAAACGACATATAGATTGCCGCTGTTGACAGCTTCTGATAGTCTGCTGAAGCAAATGTATTATTCATATAATGCTGCAGCATATAAAGTGCTCCATATGGATATTCTCCGGTAAGAAGATAGATTTCACGGAATACTTTAAAGGAATTGATCATTGAGAGGATCGTCACAAACATAATGGTCGGAGACAGATACCTAAGCTTAACATGCATAAGGATCTGCCAGCGGTTTGCCCCATCCAGTTCCGCTACTTCGATAATATCTTTTGGTATATTTCCCATTGCGGACAGAAACAGGATCATATTGTATCCCAGATTCTTCCACAGGAACAAAAGAATGATCACAAAAAGTCCGGCAGATGACTTCAACCAGTCAATCTGTCCTCCTCCGAACTTCTGGATCGCCACATTAACGACTCCATTATAATCAAACAATACCTGCCAGATCAGCACAATGGATGCGGTCGGTACCATGAGAGGTGTCAAAAAGCAGCTTCTTAACTGGCTTCTCATCGGAATTCCCGAATCCAGTAAAAATGCAAGTACCATTCCAAGGATCACTGCCAAAGGCACCGCTACGATCGAGAAAAACAAAGTATTCCAGACTGCTGTCCGGAATGCAACGTTCTGGATCACATTGATATAATTGGTCAGTCCGACGAATCTCTTTGCGATCGGATTATTGACAAAAGAAAAATAGATCACTACAAGAAACGGGAGTACAAAGAAAACCAGTACTCCCAATATGCTTGGTGTCAGGAAAGCTCCTGACACCAGCCTGTGATTCCATAACACTTTATGATGTTTTTTATTTTTACTGTTTTTGTTAGAATCATTCTTTTTATTTTGTTTCACTTAAATATACCTGCATTCGACTCTGAATAATCTTCGCAACTTCTTCTGCGGATTTCTGTCCCGAGAAATATGCTGCTGCTTCTTCATTGATAATATTGGTAACTTCTTCTGATGCTGCTCCGTAAACGGCTGTTGTATTCTCAACAAGGTTCTTCACCTGATCCACATCTTCCTGCGTTGCAGCCTTGACCTCTATTTCCATGCTGCCATAACCATAAATACTTGTATCCTCTTTTTCCTTCATGGCCTTCTGACAGAACTTCTCAAATTCATCCTTTCTTACAGAGAATCCCCAGGAGTAACTGTTATCATCACTCTTCTTCGGTAAATAGAAGGTTCTTAAGAGCTGCCATGCACCATCTATATCTTTACAGTTGTTAGAGATTCCGATAATGTTGTTAAAGCTTAATAATGCTCCGTTCTCGCCTGCGGAATTCGGGTATCCGATAAAGGTCGTATCTCCGCCAAACATCGCACGGTAAACCTGCATCTGCTCAAAATCTGACAGATAGAAAGTATCTAAAAGCTGTTTTCCCTGGCTGAGCAATACAGAAATGTCTTCCTCATCTTCTGACCATTCATAGCTGTCCGGGAACATTGCTGCGAATTTCAGTACATCGATAAATTCCTGGCTGTCAAAGCTGCATGTTGTCTCTTCCAGATTAATAAAATCTCTGTATCCAAGGCTCATTAACATGGAAAGTGCATCAGACTTGGTCATGCCTTTTAATAATGTCGTGCCCTCCGGTTTGGATTCCATGAGTGCTTTTACCTGATCGATCGTCCAGCCTGGTGTTGTTCCGACATCTTCTGCTTTTCCGATCAGTGTCTGAATATAAAATACGGTTGGCAGGCATACAAGCTTTCCGTCATACTCACATGCGGTCATGACATTGGACATAAAATCGTCTCTGGAAAGATCCGCATCGTTGTCGATCAGACTATAGAGATCCGCATTCAGTCCCTTTGCCGCAAAGTTCATCGCCTCTGCGTAACTATTAAATACAACCAGATCATATCCGGTATCTGAGGTGATCGCTGTTGTAAAATTGTTCACTGCATCTTCGTACTCTACGTCACCATCTCCAAAAGCTTTGATCGTAACATGATACTTATCCTGGCTCTTGTTAAAATCGATCACAGTCTGCTCTATATCAGAGTCTGACCAGAGTGTTGCCATTGTAAGATTTATTGTATCTGCCACTTCACTGGCATCAACTTCTTTGATCAGTGCGATCTCCGCATTGCTGTTGCCGGATCTCCAGTTCTGGATGTAGGCAGCAATTCTTCCGTCAGATAAAACACTGTATGCATTCACACTGGAGCTTGAAATATTGCAGTCCATCCAGCTGAAATAAAGGTCCTTTTGCTTGCTGTCGATATTATACTTGTAAATGCTTGTATTCTCTGTGAGCAGGATATTCTTCTCATCCAAAGGAGTCACACTGTCACTAGGGATGCTGATCTTCTGATCTGTTACCATCTTCATGGCATCTGCATCAACCGGTGTCATCTCGCATCCATTATCGCCCCAGCCTGTTGCATAAACTTTTCCATCTTTCAGTGTCACCATGGAATTCGTATAATTATCCGTCTTGATCTTACCTTTCAGATTACCTTCCGGATCAAAAACCATGATAAAATACTCATCCTTGGTTCCATCCTGTGACCAGTAATTGGCAGCAGCGTAAATATTGCCATTCTTATCCGCTGCCATTCCGTTCACACCCATGGAATCAGACTGATCGTCTTTTGGCATCTCGTTACAGAAAACCTGATTGCCGGATTCGTCCATCTTCATGATCTGGCCTGTCTGGATCTGCGGTGCGTTCTGTGCAATGAGGAATGCACTGTAATCGACATTTCCGTCTTCATCCGTAAACTGGCTGGCATAATATTCATCCCAGTCCTTCTGTGCCATCTCTTCTTCATATCCCCATGTATCTGTCATATACGCTAAGACATCATCCAGTGTTGCATTCGAGTAATCCTCTGTCACACTGGACTCATCTACTTCTGACTTGTAAATGAAAAGATAAATATTACCATCCTCTGAAATTGTAAAATCGGAAATGTAACTGCTTCCACCCATCCCATCATTCTGCTTAATTGCATAAAGCTCCATGCTGTCACCAGATACCAGATTATAAGAATACATCGTACACTTCGTATAATCTTCACTGTAAGCTGTATAATACATCATGTCCCCATTAAACTTGATGGTGCTTACCTGCTCATTGAAGCTGTCCGGCAGATCGGACAGATATTCTGCTTTAAAGTATCGCTGATCTTTATTCACGGAAGCACTGCCGCCCCCACCACACGCTGTAAGTCCTGCAGCCATGGATGCCACAAGTGATACCGCGATCGCTTTTTTCCATACACTATATCTCATAGCTCTTCCTCCTAATTCTCTTATAAATTAAGCATATAGAAATCTCTCCATAATTACAAGAAACAAAAGTTTATGAAATTCTTAATTTTCTTTAAATGTCTGCACTACTGCAGGTTCTCCAGCTCATCCATCCAGATCCTTGAGCTTGCATCGGACGGCATACGGAGATCTCCCCTTGGAGAAACCGCAACACTTCCGACTTTTGGTCCATCCGGCAGACAGGAGCGCTTGAACTGCTGAGTGAAAAATCTGCGGTAAAATGTTTTCAGCCATTTTAAAATGGTTGCATCATCATAAGATCCCGCAAAAGCAATCTTCGCCAGACGATAGATCTTTGCCGGTGAATATCCGAGTCTTAACATATGATACAGATAAAAATCATGCAGTTCATAAGGGCCTACAAGATCTTCTGTTTTCTGTGCGATCTTGCCATCCTCCGGTGGTAAAAGCTCCGGTGATACCGGTGTATCAAGCACATCCAAAAGCACCTTTTCCAGTTTCCCGTCCCCACAGGTATCCGCATAAAACTGTACCAGATGACGCACCAGTGTCTTTGGCACGGATGCATTCACAGCATACATGGACATATGGTCTCCGTTATAAGTTGCCCATCCGAGTGCCAGTTCGGAAAGATCTCCTGTTCCGATCACCATTCCACCGCTCTTATTGGCAATATCCATAAGGATCTGGGTACGTTCTCTCGCCTGGCCGTTCTCATATGTGACATCATGTACCTTCGGATCATGTCCGATATCCCGAAAATGGATATTTACCGCATCCTTAATACTTACCTCCATAAAATCAGCACCGAGACATTTTATCATGCTCACTGCATTGTCATACGTACGGTCTGTTGTTCCGAATCCAGGCATTGTCACTGCTTTAATATTCTTATGATCCATTCCAAGAATGTCAAATGCTTTTACTGTCACAAGCAAGGCCAGTGTAGAATCCAGTCCTCCGGAAATACCGATGACCGCTGACTTACAGTGTGTATGTTCCAGACGTTTTTTAAGTCCCATCGCCTGGATCATTAAGATCTCCTCACATCTGCGGTCACGATCTGCTTTACTTCCCGGAACGAACGGCATTGGATCAATGTATCTTGTAAGTTTGGTCTCTTCTATCTTTAAAGAGAAACCGATCTCCCTATAGCCATCCTCTGCCGTTTCAAAGGTTGTCATTCTGCGGCGTTCCGCATTTAATTTTAAAATATCGATCTCTGAAAAAATGCTTTCATTCTGAAAACGTTCTGACTGTGCCAGAAGCCTTCCGTTCTCAGCGATCATATTGTGTGCAGAATAAACCACATCCTGTGTGGATTCTCCGTCTCCTGCACTTGCATATACATATCCGCATAACAGTCTGGCTGACTGCCCTTTCACCAATTCTCTCCGGTAACTATCCTTTCCGGTAGTCTCATCCGACGCAGACAGATTCACGATCACATTCGCTCCGTTTAATGCATGTCTGATTGCCGGCGGTTCCGGTGTCCACAAATCTTCGCACAGCTCCACACCGATTTTTAATTCCGGCATCGTATCACATACAAAAAGCAACTTCTTTCCCATTGGAGCTGTCAGATCCTTATCCAGTCTGACCGTCACGGCTTCATCCATTCCTCTTGTAAAATGTCTCGCCTCATAAAATTCGTTGTAATTCGGCAGATAGGTTTTTGGCACAAAACCAAGCACTTTTCCGTTATTTAACGCTGCTGCAACATTGTAAAGCTTACCATTGTACTCGAGTGGAAGTCCCACGAATACAATACAGTCCAGTGCAAATGTAAATGCCGCGATCTCAAGCAGTGACTGCTTTGCCTCGTGCAGCATCTTCTCCTGCAAAAACAGATCACTGCATGTATAACCGGTAATTGCCAGTTCCGGCAGCACAATAATCTTTGCACCGCATTCTTCTGCTTTTCTGATCTCTTCACAGATCAGTTTTGTATTTTCTCTGGTATCCGCAACTACGATCTTCGGTGTGACTGCGGCAACTTTCACAAATCCCTGTCTCACTGTTTTCTCATCTCCTTCAGTTCATCTACATCAAAATGATATGACTTGTTGCAAAACTGACATTTTACTTCTATGGATTCTCCGTCTTTGATAATGTCATCGAGGTCTTTCCTGCTTAATGTTGCGATTGCTCTTGCCACACGTTCTTTGGAGCAGTCACACTGGAAGGATGCCGACATCGTATCTGTAATCTCGAGTCCCATATCTCCTAAAATAATCTCAAGGATCTGCTCCGGCGTATTTCCTGCTTCTAACATTTCTGTTACAGAAGCGATCTCACCGATCTTCTTCTCAAGTGCATCCACAACCTCATCCGGTGTAAATGGCATCAGCTGGATAATGAAGCCGCCGGCCTGTTTTACAGAACCGTCCACATCCACTAACACACCAAGTCCTACTGCTGACGGTACCTGTTCAGATGTAGCAAAATAATAGGTCAGATCCTCTGCGATCTCACCGGTCTGCAATGCGATCTGTCCCACATATGGTTCCTTTAACCCCATATCCTTGATCACGCTCATGACACCAAGTCCCAATGCTCCGCCGACATCTAATTTGCCGAGGGCATTCGGAGGAAGATCTACCTGTGCAACTTTTGGAAAACCTTTGACATGTCCCATGGAATCCGCCGTCACAGTAAGTCCCTGTGCCGGTCCCTGGCACTGCACCTGCAAAGTCAGAAGATCCTTCTCGCCCTTCATCATCGTTCCCATCATCGCTGCTCCTGAAAGCATTCTTCCAAGCGCTGCTGTGATCACCGGGCTGGTGTTATGATCTTCTCTTGCTGTCTCTACCATATTTCTTGATGTGATCGCAAACGCCCGGATCGAGCTGTCTGCTGCTGTTGCTCTTACAATATAATCGTTCATTTCTTTTCTCCTGTTCAAACTCGCTGATTTTTTCTATTCTTTGCGTGCGATAATATACATTCTCTCGCTGTCCCTGTTGACCGGTTCCCTTGTAAACGCATCATAAGCTGTTACAAACTTAAGGCCCGCTTCCTCAATCAGACGTTTTACCGTGTCAAGCTCATAGGCTCTCTGGTAATGTGTCTCCTCATATTTGCGGAAAAGACCGTTTTCTTCCCGGATAAACAGTGTCAGCTCATATTCATTGACCATTTCATCCTCGTAAAAATAATTATCCCAGATGAAGCTTCCCTCTTCGCGGTTCTCTGCGATCGTTGTCTCACCGATCATATCCCGGTACTTGTGAAGCGTGTTCATATCAAAAATGAAAATTCCACCGGTCTGCAAATATTCTTTTACCCGAAGAAAAACCTCCTTCAGATCCTCTTCTTCCAAAATATAATTCATGGAATCACAAATGCTTACCATTGCATTCACTTCTCCGGAAAGTTCCAGTTCTCTCATATCCTGAAGCAGATACCAGATGTCATCTCTCTCCTCATCTTCCTGGATCTCTCTTGCGATCTCTAACATCTCTGCGGCATTGTCCACACCGATCATGTCATATCCTGCATCTGATAAAAGTCTTGTGATCTTGCCGGTACCGCATCCGAGATCTGCAACCAGACCATCTTCGATTCCGTATTCCTTTAAAAGACCGATCAGATACCTGCTCCATTCTTCATAAGGGACATTATCCATGAACATATCATATACCTGTGCAAAACTGCTGTATGCTTCCAAATTTTTCTCCTTATAAATCATTACAATCGTGCTGTAATTTACTGATTTCCTTTATTTTATCTATAACATAGTAACAATTTTTGTCTGTAAAAGCAAGGGCGGGACG
Organism: uncultured Roseburia sp.; assembly: GCA_934292805.1. Taxonomy (GTDB): domain Bacteria; phylum Bacillota; class Clostridia; order Lachnospirales; family Lachnospiraceae; genus Roseburia. Next base: position 36,239 of record CAKQXQ010000006.1, read on the forward strand.
ACTTGATTATTTTCCCTGAAACCTTTATACTTTACGATAAGGTAGGCGATCAGTTAAGACGCCCGCCTTTCGAATTTTATTTTAGTATGAGGTGCTTATGCCTGAGAATTATGAACACTATATTACCAAGAATATTAAAGCTTTATATAAGCGGAGACTTATCCCACCGATCTTATATCTGCTGGCGGCAGTTATCTTATGGAACATTTTTTCCATGAAAGATCTGCTTTTTCCGGTGCATCTGCCAGAGAATGATACACTGGAAGGTTTTTATGATGACAATAACAAGAATATCTCTGTCACTTTAAAAAACCTGAAGTTCACCGGATATACAAGAAATCATTTCTCCGGTACAGACGGTTATTATTATTACACTATGAGAGATGGGGAGTGCATTATCGTTCTTCTCTCACCTTCTACCTGTGAAGAAGGCCTTCCGTCCATTGACGATGTCACAATTACTGCAAAGATCCAGAAAGCAACGCCCTCTTTTAATTCTCTGCTTGAAAACCTTTCTGTGGATCTGAACTGGACCAAACAGGGCATCATTGGCAAAGTCTGTTCCTATTATATCAGCGAACCGGATTTTAACCGGACTGCAAATATGTTTTTGTTCCTTGTTTTCTTTGGTACAACTGCCTACGCATTGCTTTGCATTATTCTTTTTATCCTGTTTATTGCTTTTCCGGTACTTTCACCATGCTGTCAGGATCTGGCACTTTTCGGCAATCCGAAAAAGCTGCTTGCACAGGCTGAAGAAGAGCTTGCTACTCTGCCGCAGCTCGCTACAGAAGACATGTTCATCACGGAGCATTTTTTCATTGAAACTTCCATCTATGGTAATGCGATCGTACCGATCGACCAGATCATATGGATTTACAAGTATTCTACATTACACAAGTTCTTCTGGTATCATTTCAGCATTTCCTACACGCTGCATATCAGTGCGAACAGGCATCTTTATATCCAGTGCCCTAAGAATATCAAATCCGATATCGACGGTATCATGGACTATCTTGCAGAAGCCAATCATAATATTCTGGTTGGATTCAGTGAGAAAAACAGGCTGGAGGTTCAGAAGATCCAGGGCACTCCGATGAATTTTGAAAAGTTTATTCTGTTTTTGAAAAAGCGGATCTGATGTTTCAATCATTGATCTTTGCAGTCAATTTAAAAGAAGCAGCGGTTCCGGCAATTAGCATGCCAAAACCGTTGCTTCTTTCGTAAGGATTCTTTTTCGATCCATATCTTTTGTTTTACTTAAACAGGCTCTTAAAAAAGCTTCCGATCGCGGAAAAAATATTTCCTACAAACTGACCGATTGCGGACAGTACTCCTGACGAACTTCCTCCGTTCTTGAAGGAATCATAAATCTTTGACGCATAATCCACAAGTCCGCTCAGATCGATCCCAAGTGATGTGATCTTCAATAAGAGATCTACGATCTTCTGTCGCTCTTCATCCGTCAGTGTTACATCGTATTTCTTACATGCTTCATCGATTGCATCGTTAATTCCGCTCTCGGTTGTGAGATTCTTCTCTGCAATGAGGGATTTGATATATGCGATAAACTCTTCGACTTCCTGATTGGAAAGTCCCTTGATCGAATCTTCCAGTTCTCCGGTGATTACAAGCTCATTCAATGCTGCATCCACAACATTATCCTGCACTTCCTTACCGGTCATCTTCTCATAAGCCTTGAAAATCCCTACTAGTGCTGCGGTTCCTGAGATTTGCTTTGGTCCTGCAACAATAATGTCTGCATCTGTAATGCCTGCTGTCGTAAGAGCATTCTTATACATACCAACCGTACAATAGTTAATATTCTTTGTAGAGATATTCAGTCCATTTCCTTTTGCTCTTTCCACGATCACAACAGAAGACCATGACTTGCTTCCGATCTTGGAAGCTTCCACGTAAGAGTCAAGATACTGATGTTCTTCGGAATTGGTAATGGAAACAACTTCATAATTGGAAAGGTTCGCCGGATCGATTCCCATGAGGGATAATACTGTACTTCTCTGTTCCTCGGATAAATCTGCTCCAAGTGCAAGGTATGGTTTGTCATTCTTCTTGATCTCGACCTTGTCATTGTTCTCGTCCACGATCACATCACCGGTGACATTCGTATTCGTCACTTCTCCGGTAACATTGCCGGTCGGATTCTCAGATGTGCTGTTATTCTGAGTTGTGTCAGTCTGTGAACTGCTGTCATTGTTCGTAGCTGCTGCACCTGCTTCTGTTGTACTGTTCTGTGTTGTAGTATTCTGTGCCGCATTATTTTGCTCTGCACTGCTCTGTGCCTCGCTGTTTGTTTCTGTTTTGCTTTCCGCTGCTGCACTGTTTTGTGAGTCACTCTGTGCCTCGCTATTTTGTTCTGCTGTACCATCCTTTGCATCAGAATTTGTTTCCTGAACTGTTGTGCTGCTTTGTCCATTTGCTTCTGTTGCAAAAGAAGTTACATTCGATGGTATTAACATCACTGCTGCCAGCAGTAACGCTGTCAGACGGTTTGCTATTTTTTTCTTTTTCACTTTTTCTTCCTCTTTTCTTTGCGTAAACCATACGTTTTCCTGCAATGTTTAGAATTCTACTACGACTTCCCACGAAAAACAAGTTTTTACCTGTTATTTAATAAAAAAATCATAATTGTATAAAAACGCTGCCGGGAATTTCCCGGCAGCAATGATTTTTTTACGTTGTGATCCTTACCCGCATCCAGGAAAGGATATCTGCATATACCTTATCGCGGTCTGTCTCGTTTAAAATCTCATGTCTGTCATTCTCGTACAGGCAGTATGTAATATCTAAAAGTCCTGCTTCCTTATACATATCATAGACTTTTTTCACACCAACTCCACAGTCCCCGACCGGATCATCCTTACCGGATACCAGGAAAAGAGGAAGTTTTTTCGGAACTTTCTGCACATTGTCCATCTGGTTATCATAAAGAACTGCTTCCATCAGTCCGAGATAGCCATTCAGTGTAAATTTGAAGCAGCATCTTGGCTCGTTGTAATACTTTGTTACGATCTCTGTATCCTTGGTCAGCCAGCTGTTCTGCGGATTCTTTCCGGTCATATCGTATTTTCTGTACGGTGCCCCGAAAGAAAGCTTCTCAACCAGTCTGCTTCTGTGGCGCCATCCATATCTTTTGGCAAGAAATTCACATACCTTTAATCCGAGCTTCGTTGTTCCATCCGGGACACATCCGGTTCCCATAATCACAGCACCTCTTAAGTTGTCATTATGAATTGTAAGATATTTGCGAAGCATGTAAGATCCCATACTATGTCCGAGCATGAAATACGGAACACCTTCATTCTCTTTCTGTATCATTGTACGTAATGTGTGCATATCTTCGATCAGGATATCACTTGGATTCTCCTCTGCAAAATATCCCCAGTCCTCTTTTGAATTAACGGAATCTCCATGTCCCAAATGATCATGTCCTGTTACCATGAACTGATTTGCGCACAAAAACTCTGCAAATGCACGGTAGCGGTCGATATACTCTATCATTCCGTGTGTGATCTGTAAAATTGCTTCATACTTTCTGTCATCCGGCATCCATTTCACTGCGTGGATCTGTGTCTTCCCATCTGCGGATAAAAATGTAAATTTCTCTTCCTTCATGCCATTCTCCTTCTCATCTGTAATCTGTCATTTACGGCTCTAAACGCAGATACCGCAATGATATGTTTCCCCATTTTACTGATAATTTCTGATCACTATCTGTATACTTTCATTTCCATTATACTCGTTAATGTCCGGATAGTACACAATCATTATCCTTAATTTGTTTATCTGTCCACGGAATGCTTTCTCCACTTCTTCCTCGCCGAACTTCTCACGGTAGAATTGTAAAAAAGCTTCGATGTCCCCAAAATAGATTGCATTTACTTTCTGATTGTCTTCTGTCAGCAGAGTAAGTTTTAGTACATTTCTGTTCTTTCCAAGAATTGCGGCACCGCCAACCCTTAAATTCCGGTCGGCAAATAACGGCTTCTGATTCGCTTTTCCGAATGGCTCTAATGCCGAAAATTCCCGGATCAGTGACGTATCCGCATAAGCAACCGGCATTGCGATATCGATTTTAACCTTCGGGATCAAGTCTTCGCCTGTAAGTGATGCACACCTGTTGATTTTTTCCCGGAAGCGTTCTACATTCTCCTCCGGAAGTGACAGTCCTGCTGCCATCGGATGTCCGCCGAATTTTGTAAAAAGCTCACTGCATTTGCAGAGTTCCTCATACATTGAATATTCTTCGATCGAGCGGCCGGAGCCTTTCACACCGTCTTCTGCCTTTGTCAGGACAAAAACCGGTTTGTGATAGCACTCTCTGATCCTTCCGGCAATAATTCCTGCAAGACTTTCATGGACATCCGGGAGATAGATGACCAGAACGCGGTCATTTGTGTAATGTTCTTCCACTTCGCTTTTGGCAAGCTCCACTCCTTCTGCTGTCATGTCTTTTCTCTGAGAATTCAGCTCCACCAAAGTTCTTGCGATCCCTGCCGCCTTCTCTTCGTCTTCCTGTAAAAAAAGACTCAGTGATATCTTCGCTGTATCCAGTCTTCCGCTTGCATTGATGCATGGTCCGAGCACAAAGCCAAAATGATAGGAATTTACCTGCTCTGCATCTATCCCATTCTGCCGGATCAAAGCCATCATTCCTTTGTTGTCCGTATGGTGGATTCTTTGCAGCCCTTCTTTTACGAGAATACGGTTCTCGTCTTTTAAATCCATCACATCTCCGACGGTTGCGAATGCAACATTTTCCAGAAACTTAAATGTTTCCTCTACGTCCTTATCCATTTTCTCATAGAGTACCTGAAGCATCTTCCATGCAACTGCTGCTCCGCAGAGTTCCTTGAACGGATAGGCACATTCCTTCTGCTTCGGATTCACAATCGCATCCGCACTGCTTCTCTTGTATGTTCTGACTCCGTCTGTTTCATCATACGGGATCTCATGATGATCCGTCACAAGTACTGTCATTCCAAGTTCTTTTGCATGGGCGATCTCATTGATCGCTGCGATTCCGTTGTCACACGTAACGATCGTATCGATACCATCTGCATATGCAAGATCGATCAGATTCTCATTGATCCCATATCCGTCCTTCATACGGTCAGGGATCTGCGTGGTAACATCCGCCCCGCAGTCTTTTAATCCTTTGTATAAAATATAGGTTGACATAACACCATCAATATCGTAATCCCCGATGATACGGATCGTCTTTTTTTCTCTGATCTTCTCCTTTAGGATATCCGTCAGAAGTTCAACATCCTTGAGCTGATGCGGATCATACAGATCCTTTAATGTTCCGTTTAAATATCTGTCAAACGCCTCTTCCCCGATCACTTCACGATTCCGGATCAGTCTTGCTGTTACCGGACTGATCCCGAACTTTTGTCCAAGTGCATTAAAATCTGCACCCTTTTGTATTACAAACCACTTTTCCATTCTGTTTTTTCCTGCTGTGTTTTATCCTAATGTCTTTCATTCCTGCTTTTTTTAAGTCGAACATCTTCCTGCTGCTTTTATGCATTGTCCGTATATTCCACATTCATAAGCATCAGTCCGCATGCCGGTGCTGTATATCCTGCCATCATGCGGTTCCTGCTTTCAAGGATTGTTTTTATTTCTTCCGGATCACGTCTTTTGTCTCCGACTTCGATCAGTGTTCCTGTCAGGATCCTTATCATATTCTGCAAGAATCCATTTCCACGATAATCGATCATAAGATCGTTCCCTTCTGCCTTGAATCTGATCTCATAAATTGTCCGGACGGTCGACTTCTTCATCTTCTTGTTTCCGCAGAATGCTACAAAGTCATGTGTCCCGGTCAGATAAGATGCCGCTTTTTTCATGCGGTCGATATCAAGCTCTTTCTCATATTGATATTCGTACTTTCTTCCGAAAACATCCGGGATCTGCCCCATATGAATGTGATAACGATATGTCTTCGCCGTTGCCTGATATCTGCTGTGAAAACGGTCATTCACTTTCTCAATAGAAGTAACCGCTATATCATCCGGCAGATAATGGTTCAGATAAGAAAGGATCTCTTCTTTTGAAAAAGATTCTTCTATATGAAAATTGGCAACCTGTCCTCTCGCATGCACACCGGCATCTGTTCTTCCAGAACCGATGATCTCAACCTCATGTCCTGCCATTTCCTTCAGTACGTTCTCGATTTTCCCCTGTATCGTCTGGTCTGTGCCATTCTGACCCTGCCAGCCTTTGTATCTTGTCCCATCATACTGGATGGTAATTTTAAAATTATTCATAGTGATATTCCTTATTTTCAATCCGGCTTTGCTGCAAATATAACTCATTGTAACACATTTTTCCTATCCCTGCATATACTATAACGAAATGTACTTCGAGGTCTCTCATGCCAGAAATAACATATACCCAGACGGAAGCTGTCGATAAAGGCTCCTTAAAAGTCGAAGTTCTTGCAAGCCGGACAAAAACTCCGATCGAAGGTGCCAAAATCTCCATATCCTATTCCGGAAAACCTGATTCTGCCATAGAGGAGGTATCATCTGATGATTCAGGAATGTCTGAAAAGCTTATCCTGGATGCGCCTCCACTTGAGTATTCGATGGAGCCATCCGAAAACCAGCCTTTTTCCCAATATACCGTTCAGGTTACCGCACCGGGATACCATCCGGTCACGGTTTCTGGAGTTCAGATTTTTTCCACGCAGCTTGCATTGCAGCAGGTGCAGATGTCTATGGAAAAGGATCCACAGGCATCATTAGACCAGATTTCCATCCCTGTCAACACTTTATTTGGCGATTTTCCACCAAAAATTGCCGAGCCGGAGATCAAACCTGTCACAGAATCCGGTGAGATTGTCTTAAACAAAGTAGTGATCCCGGAATATGTCATTGTTCATGATGGGCCTCCATCCGACAGTGGTGCTTCTGATTATTACGTCCGCTACCGGGATTATATTAAGAATGTAGCTTCCAGCGAAATCTACAGTACATGGCCGGATGCAACGCTCCGTGCAAATATTCTTGCGATCATGTCCTTTACCTTAAACCGCGTCTATACGGAGTGGTATCGCAATAAAGGCTACAATTTCACGATCACTACCTCCACTGCTTTCGACCAGAAATTCGTCTATGGCAGAAATATTTTCAAGAGCATCTCGGATATCGTAGATGAAATGTTCCAGAATTATCTGTCCAGACCAAATGTCAGACAGCCGATCTTAACCCAGTATTGTGATGGTCAGCGTGTTACCTGCAGCAACTGGCTGAGCCAGTGGGGAAGTAAATATCTTGGTGACCAGAATTATGAGGCGATTGAAATTCTGCGATACTATTATGGGGATAACATGTTCATTAACACCGCTGCTGAAGTATCCGGCATCCCGGCTTCCTGGCCGCGTTATGATCTTGAGCTTGGTTCGACCGGTGACAAAGTGCGCCAGATCCAGGAACAGCTGGCACGTATTTCCAGAGCTTACCCTGCCATTCCTTCCGTCACTCCGGATGGGATTTACGGAAAAGCCACAAGAGATGCCGTAAAAAAATTCCAGTCCATTTTCGGGCTTCCGGTGACCGGAGTCGTTGATTACCGTACATGGTATAAAATATCTGAGATCTATGTAGCTGTGACACGTATTGCGGAGCTGGTATGACGCTGCCACATTTTAATAGCTGTTTCAATAAAGCTGCATAAAAGAAAGCTCTTTCATTGCCTGAAAGAGCTTTCCTTCACCTAAATACTTAATCCCTTCTACCGCAGAGATCCTTCACTACTTCCCCTGCAATAATCATTCCTGCCACGGATGGCACAAATGCCACACTGCCCGGTGTATCTTTACGTCTTATCTTCTTCTCATCCAGAAGATTGCCATCCTCTGCCTTACTGTCAGATTCCACATTTCTGATCGGTCTTACAGGAAGCTCCTCTGAATAAACGACTTTTAACTTCTTCACACCACGTTTTTTCAGTTCTCTTCGCATGACTTTGGCAAGTGGGCAGACTTTTGTCTTATAAATATCTGCAACACGGAACATGCTTCCGTCCAGCTTATTTCCGGCACCCATACTGCTGATGATCGGAATATTTTTTTCTGTGGCTTTCATGACAAGTGCGATTTTGGCTGTCACGGTATCCACTGCATCGACAATATAATCATATTCTTCAAACGGAAATTCATCTGCGTTTTCCGGAAGGAAAAAGCAATTATGGATACGTACATCTGCATCCGGGTTAATCTCCAAAATACGGTCACGCATTACTTCTGCTTTGTATTTTCCGATTGTTTTTCTTGTCGCTATGATCTGGCGGTTCAGATTTGACAGTGCTACCGTATCCTTATCGATCAAGTCAAATGCCGCCACTCCGCTTCGCACCAGTGCTTCGCATACATATCCGCCGACTCCGCCGACCCCAAATATTGCAACTCTTGAATGAGCCAGCTTATCGATTGCTTCTCTTCCCAATAATAATTCTGTTCTTTCAAACTGATCTGACATATTTTGTAATTCTCTTCCTGTTCTGATAAAATCTATTTTTTTCTGTGTTATTCTAACAGACTGTGTTCCGATTTACAATATTTTTGTCAGCTTTAATTATTCATTCTGTCAGCTTTTGCTGCTCTTCCTGTCCACTTTTGCTGCACTTTCCAAATGAAAGATACACAAGAATTGCAGCCATGAACCAGCCTATTTCTAATACCTGATGATGGTTCATTATATAAAAGCCTATTTTGAATGGAACAGGCGGCAACGGAGCAAGATAAAAAACAAATCCCACTGTCAGGTATATCAATACCAGTAAGAGGACAATTGTCATCACTCTTATTACGATACATACTTTTTTCGTTAATAGCTGTGTCAAAAAATCAAGTCTGAGAATACCACTTCTTAATAGAAAAAAGCTCAATACTCCCCACCATAACGGTTTTACCAAATAAAGACGGATATAAAACATCCAGAAAAAATTCAGCCCTGTAACATTTGCCAGCCAGCGGCTATCCATACTGGTGTTTGCATCTGATGGTAACAATATACATAGCATACTTAACAGTATTAAAATAATAAGTTCCGGTGATATTTTTTTCTTCATCTATTGTACCTCCGGTAAATATTCCAGACAGATTACAGTTCTCTCACTTTTCATATAATTTATGCTGCATTGGAATCGCTCCTTTTCCGCATTTTTAGTTTCTGTATGAATATTATACCATATTTACAGATTTTCCGTAAATTATGATTTTATCTATGATTGTGCTGCTTTTAATCTTCTATTATTTATTCTGCATCAAAATCTCAACGTATCCCCATGATTCAGAATTGATGTACTGTAAAGAAACAGAACATCCCCGTATTCCGTATCTCCAAGAAGCTGTAGTACATAGTCTGCGGACACATAACGAAGATCTACAAGTGTGACCTTCTCGTATCCTCTGGCCAGAAGAGGTGCAATGCTGCTGCCGAATGAGTCACGGAACAAAAGCAGCCTGCGGCCATTGTGACACTGTGGATTTTGAATGGTAAGCAATGCTCTTGCTCCCCACAGATAGAAGTCATAGTCGTCTGTCTGCCCTAATCTCTCCGGTGCATAGACACTGACCGTTTCCTGCTTCTCGTAGTCATAGACCGACATATTGCGGATAACGTCATCTTCGTAATAACAGATCGTATCCGGTGCTGTCACAAATGCAGACGCTGCCGCATACGCACCATAAAAATGGTCTGTGGCGGTCTTAACATACTCATCTGACATTGACAGCATGTCAATTTCCATGCACTCTGCCAGATAAGATGCCACTTTATCCAGTCTCTCCTGCTTCCAGTGAAGATCTGTCCTGTAATAATCTGCTAATTCCAGCTGCTCTTTGAGTTCAATTTTCTCTGCCGAAGAAACTGTACGATCAAAGATCTCCTGCACCTTTTCTTCGTCAATCACCGGATAATCTTCGCGTTCTGTCAGATACACACTTTTATCCGGAATAATGGCATAATAGCAGTCAGCTTCCATGAAACGATCTGTGATAAGCTGCTCAATCTTTTCTGCTGCTCTTGTGATATTTTTTTCCTTTGTGTCTGTTTCCAGCTTATAGATTCCATCTCCTGCACGGTAATAACCGTCACTGTCCTCTTTTCCCAAAATCCGGATCTCAGTCTCAGCCTTAAGGCTTCGGAAGATATCCCTTCCCGGGAACTGGTCCAGAAAATAAGTTTCCAGCTTTGTACCATAGCTTCCGTCCATCAGGGATGCCAGTGAAAGTTTCGGCATCTGTTCAAGACTTCTTCGTTCTGTTTTAGAAACACTTTTGTCCGGCAGCATCACTGCCGCAGCCGGGAAAAGAAAAAGGCATGACAGGAAAAGAACTGCCGTTATTTTTTTCTTGTGATCCATATTGCTCCCCTCTCAAAACCGGAAATATAAAAACGGATGTGCCGAACTTCCAAGCAAATACGCTGTCGAAAGCAGTAATCCTGCCACAATAAGAACGGTCTGCAAGAGCCATCCTGATTTTTCCCAGAAAGCTGTCCCCTTTAATCTGTTCCAGACGTCCTGTAGAACCGATGTTGCACCAATGCAAGAGAGCAGTATCAATACGACATAGCTTTTGATCTCATAAGCCACAGCAGCACTGATATCTCCATGCCCCCGAAATAATGCCAGGATCTGTGGTCCGATATCGTTAAGATTTTCAACCCGGAAAATAATAAAACTGATCAATACTGCGAACAACACATACAAATGTCCGCATATCTTTCCTGCGGTCTTAAAAGATTCCTTCTTGAAAAGCTTTGTATTTCCAATCAGCTTTTCCAGACTTAAAAGGATTCCAAAATACACTCCCCACAGCACAAAGTTCCATCCGGCTCCATGCCACAATCCACTTAAGAACCAGACAACAAACATGTTAAAGCACCATCTTAACATGCCACATCTGCTTCCGCCAAGCGGAATGTATACATAATCTCTGAACCAGCCGCCAAGTGTCATATGCCATCTTCGCCAGAACTCGGTAATACTTTTGGAAATGAATGGGTGGTCAAAATTCTCCGGAAACGTAAATCCGAGCATCTTTCCAAGTCCGATCGCCATGTCACTATATCCAGAAAAATCATAATAAAGCTGTAACGTATATGCAATCGCAAGGATCCAGTGTCCCTCATCTGCTTTTTCAAGATACGACACAAGCATTCCCAGATTGTCTGCGACAAGCACCTTCTTACACAGCCCGCAGACGAACCTGCCTGCTCCATCCGAGATTTTTTCGAATGTAATACTTCTTTGCCCAAGTTCCTTTTGGATGCTGCGAAAACGAACGATCGGTCCTGCGATCAGCTGTGGAAACATCGTCACATAAGCGGCAAAATCAATAAAATTATGTTCTGCCAATACATCTCCCCGGTATACATCCACATAATAACTGATGATCTGGAAGGTGTAGAAGCTGATGCCAAGCGGAAGTGCAAGCGTAAAAAGCGGGAGATTTGCTCCTGTCAAAAGATTAATGCTGAAAATGCCAAAATCCAGATACTTAAAAATTATAAGTAATGCCAAAGTAAATGAAATAAAAAAAGCCAGCACGACTCTGTCTGTTCTGCCCTTTGATTCTTTGTCCCCGGATTTTTCCTTTTTTACCATTTCTATGCACCGGCCGCCACAATATCCCGATAAAACAGAGAATAACAACAACACACTGTATTTTGGCTCGCCCCAGAAATAAAAAATGAGACTTGCCAGAAACAGTATTAAATTTTTCAACTTATCCGGTACTGCATAATATAGGAACAGTGTCACCGGAAGAAAATAGTATAAAAACGTAATACTTGAAAAAAGCAAGTCTCACACCACCTTATATTTATTTATTTAAAGCCAGAAACGCCTCTTTTGCTGCTTCTGCCACATCATCATCTGCCATGATAAATAAGATCACATCTCCGATGTTTTCCACAACAACGCTCTCAGCTTCCACACATATCCACTTTCTCGGGTCTGCATTCTCAGAAAGAAGCTTCTTGGCTTCCTCAACATCCTGATCCTCACTCACACGCAGGATCACACACTGATACGCAATGGATGACATCATTGGTGCAGAATAAACAGACTCTGTAAAGTCGATGTCTGTTGTTCCGAGTACATATTCTTTCATGTCATCTGTGATCGAGACATTCTCAAACTCATCCGCATTGCTAAAGTAATCATCCTCTGTTGTCGCAGTATTATAAATCTCATTTAAAATATCTGCACAGCTTCCCTCAAGATTCTTTGATGTACCTTCCTGGATACTTCCATCGATCGTAGTAGAATTTCCTGACTTGTTGCCGCATGCAGCAAACGTAAGTGTCATTGCTGCCAGTAAAATCCATGCTATTTTCTTCTTCATAATTCCTCTCATTTCTGATATTTATTATCCCAACCGTTTTCCTGCACTGTACATGGACAGACACTTAAGTTTTCCGGGCGGGACATAGGCTCATTATACTATAGATGTTTCCCTTTTCCTAATGAATTTTTTCTTAATATCAGTGGAATTTTCAGGAAAAAACGGGACTTTTCTCCATTTGCTTTGCAGCTTTTTACATCCTTTCACATTCTGCCTGAAAAAGCAGGACTTCCTGCTCATCATGTGTGACAATAAGAACTGTTTTTCCTTCTGCTTTTGTCCTGATGATATTGGCAGTTTTCTCTTTTGTCTGTGCATCCAGCCCCTGTAACGGTTCGTCCATAAGCAAAACATCATACTCTGCCAGAAGTGCCCTTGCGATCGCAACACGCCGCTTCATACCACCGCTGTATTCTTCAACCGGCTTTCCCTGTACTTCTTCCAGATCCAATTCTCTCAGTAAATGTTCTATTTCTTCTTCTGATTTCCCGGTTGTGATCTTAATATTTGTCACAGCATCCAGATTCTCAAACAGACGGTTCTCCTGGAAAACTGCACTGATCTTCTTATGTTCTATTCCACAGATTGTTCCCTCCTCTGCTTTTTCGATTCCCATAAGAACCGACAGAAGTGTCGTCTTTCCAATCCCGGATTTTCCCATAATACAGGTGATTTTATTCTCTTTGAATGTACAGGAATAATGATCCAGTACAGGATGTCCTTCATATGATTTGCATAAATTGGTTATTATGATATCCATTCTTTTTTCAATCCTGTTATTTTACATTTAGTTTCTTTGCTGTTAATAATAAAACCCACTGGAACGCTTTTTCAAAAATTACGCTCACGACAATGATGACAAAGGTCCACGCAAACAGCTCCGGTGTCTCCAGATAAATTTTTGCATTGTATAGCTTCTCTCCGATCGATCCCTTCGGGATTCCAATGATCTCCGCTGCAATCCCGGCCTTAAAGCACATGCCGATCGCAATGGCACAGGAAGATTTAAGATAAGGGAAAAGACCCGCAAAATAAAGGTAATATAATTTCTTTCCATAACTCATCCGGAATACTTTCGCCATCTCAAGAAGCTTTCCATCCAGATGTGCAAATCCTTCCAGGAGATTCGTATAGATGATCGGAAATGCCATAATAAAGGAAATGAGTACAGACAGATTTCTGGATGGCATCCAGATCAAAACCAGGACAATAAATGATGCCACCGGCGTTGCCTTCAATACTGCCACCGGAAGTGCCAATATGTCACGCACAATCCTTATATTCCATGCTATGGCAGAAAATATCATTCCTGATACCGCCGCACATAAAAAGCCAAGTGCGATCCGCTCTATGGAAAACAAAACAGACTGCCAGAACGATAAAGTTACTGTGAGCGAAAGCAGGCACCGCCCCACCGAAAGGGGCGATGCCAGTAATATCTGCCTGTCTAATGCCATACTCGCAAGCTGCCAGATTGACAGCCAGAATAGGATGGTCCATATTTTTATTTTATTTTTCTTATTCTTCTGCATTGTAGTAGAAATCATCATTTGGTAATGCTCCGCCGACTGCTGCCGGATTCTGCTCATATAAGATTCCAAGGTAGCTGCCTAATTTTTCTTTCATTTCTTTTCCGGAAATAAAAGTGATGTTACACTCCGGAATCGCCTTCTTTGCAACCGGTTCTGCAACAATATCATAGTTTCCGACAAGGACTGCTGCATCCTCCACATTACTGTTCACATAGTTTACAGAAGCTTCATACTGCTGTAAAAAGGTATCAACCGCATCCTTATGCTCCGCAATAAAATCATTTCTTGCGATCACAACACCTGTGATAAGTGTTGCCTTTTCTGCTCCTTCACCGGATGCTTTTTCCCATTCTTCTGTAAGATCTAATGCCACACGGATATTCTCGTTCTGTGTCATCGCAACTGTCACAAATGGCTGTGGAAGCATTGCTACCGCATTTTCATTTGCTGCTAAAGCTGCCACACACTCTGAATGCTCGGACTTAAACTCGATCGTTACATCTTTTTCCGGGTCAATGCCATTTGCAGTCAGCATATAGTTTAATGCATATTCCGGTGTTGCTCCTTTTCCGCTGGCATAAATCGTCTTTCCTTTCAGATCAGCGACGCTCTGTACGCTGTCTCCATTCTCAACGATATATAAGACTCCAAGTGTATTTACTGCCAGAACGCTGACATCCACACCCTCTTTGTTGTATAAAACAGATGCAAGATTTGCCGGAACTGCTGCAATGTCGATATTTCCCTGCACAATCTGTGGAGTGATCTCATCCGGTGAAGCCGAGATCGTAAAATGATAGTTGTTCGCTCCGGTGTCTCCGTTGTCAGAATCATCCATTAATTTTACCATTCCCATTGCTGTCGGTCCTTTTAAAGCTGCCACATTCACATCTGTTAATTCGCCTGTTGCCTGAACTTCTGTACTTTCCGCTTCCTCTGTTGATTCTGTGACTGCTTCACTTGTTTCGGTCTGTGGAACAGCTGTATTCTCTTCCACCTTATTTCCGCCACATGCTGCAAGCATAACACACGACATCATAAGAGCCAGTGCTGATACAAGTTTCTTCTTCATATTATTAAATTCTCCTTCCGGTCTTGCCTATAAAGGAATCATGCAAATAAAATTCTTTTCATATTCTCTTATCCTGTACGATTCTTCTATATCAGGTCAGTCTCTCTTCCCCGTCAGACCGAGTTTAGTATAAATGAATTTTCACGGAATCTCAAGTATCTTTTCCAATACATGTTAATTATTTCACAATTTCCTGATTTTTCATCAGAAATGGGCAGAAAAAAGCAGGCACCCTCATGCCTGCTTTTTGGTGGGTAATTACGCTCTCATAATTACACCTTTATAAAAAATACTCCCTATCTGTTTCCGGCCGGCTGCCGGTATCACTTACGCATTTACAGAATCGACAAATCTCAGGAACGCATTGCGTCCTTCTTCTGTGCATTTGTAAACGCCAGCATCTGATAATACCTCTTTAAATACAAGACCGATCTCTGTCTGAATGATCTCATGAAGCTTCTCCTGTGAAACTTCTCCATCAAGTGCAGTACCATAAGTGAATCCATATTTTGGCAGGAATTCCTGTACCCAGTCTGCATGTTTTTCCAATGCTTCATCTTTTCTCAGATTCGCACCATCTAAAATCGCCTGCTCTAATTCTGCCATCTCATCCTTTAATCTGGCAGGAAGAACTGCAAGACCCATAACCTCGATCAGACCAATGTTTTCTTTCTTAATATGATGCAGCTTTGCATGTGGATGATATACACCAAGAGGATGCTCCTCTGTTGTAATATTGTTGCGGAGTACAAGATCCAGTTCATAATCCTCACCGCGTTTTCTTGCGATCGGAGTGATCGTGTTGTGTGGTTCTCCGTCTGTTTCGGCAAAAACAAATGCAGCTTCATCGGTGTAACCTCTCCATGCAAGCAGGATCTTATCTGCAAGTTCGATCAGTCTTTCTTTCTGTGGTGCACTGATGCGGATCACTGACATTGGCCATTTTACAATACCTGCTTTCACATCCTCAAAACCACGGAAGCTAATTTCCTTCTCGACCGGGGCTTTTGCCATAGCAAATTCATAGTGGCCACCCTGGAAATGATCGTGGCTTAAAATAGAGCCTCCAACGATTGGAAGATCTGCATTGGATCCGACAAAATAATGCGGGAACTGCTCTACGAAATCTAACAGCTTGCCAAATGTTGCCTTTTCAATCTTCATCGGTGTGTGCTCTGCATTAAAAACGATGCAGTGCTCATTATAATATACATATGGAGAATACTGGAAAAACCAGTCACTGTGATTGATCGTAACCGGAATGATCCTGTGATTCTGTCTTGCCGGATGGTTTAATCGGCCCGCATATCCCTCATTCTCCTTGCAGAGAAGACATTTCGGATAACCGCTCTGCTTTGCAAGCTTTGCTGCAGCAATCGCCTTCGGATCTTTCTCCGGTTTGGACAGATTGATCGTAATATCCAGCGTTCCGTATTCTGTATCAGCAGTCCACTTCTGATCTCTTGCAATACGGTATCTGCGGATGTAATCAGAATCGCAGCTTAATTTGTAAAAATAATCTGTTGCCGCCTGTGATGACTCATTTTCATAAAGACTGCGGAACTTTCCAACCACTTCACTTGGTCTTGGCATCAGCATTCCCATGATCTTTGTATCGAACAAATCTCTGTATGTGATCGTATCTTCTGCCATCAGTCCGTCTTCTGCTGCATAATCCAGCATCTCTTTTAAAATGCCTTCCAATGCCGACACTGCCATCTCCTGTGTCATTGGAGTTCTTTTCTCATAAGCTGACACAACTTCGTCATCCAGACCATCCAGATGAAAAAGCTCTAACAGACGGTTGATCGTGTATCTCTTATCTTCCGGTTCTACAAGACCGGTTACAAGCCCATATTCTGTTAATTCTAATATTCTTTCCTGAATCATGACTCCACCTTTTCTATGCTAATTTTACCGGACCATCGCCGATCTCTACTACATAAAAATCTGCTGCATAACCGATCTTGTCCTTGTAAGCTGTTCCGACTTTCTCAATAAAAGAATCGACTGCTTCATCTTTTACGATGCTTACGGTACATCCTCCGAATCCGGCTCCTGTCATACGGGAACCGATCACGCCTTCTACTTTCCATGCCTCTTCAACAAGAGTATCCAGCTCAATACCTGTTACCTCATAATCGTCACGCAGAGAAACATGGGAAGCATTCATTAACTGACCGAATAACGCAACATCATTCTTCTTTAATGCATCTACTGCCTTAATTGTTCTCTGGTTCTCATATACTGCATGTTTTGCACGTTTCACTCTTACCGGATCCTTGATCGCGTCTTTATACTGCTCAAACTGTTCTTCGGTAAGTTCTCCGAGGGAATCGATTTTCACGACCTTCTGAAGTTCTGCCAAAGCAATCTCGCATTCACTTCTTCTCTCGTTATATTTGGAATCACCAAGTCCACGTTTCTTATTGCTGCAGGAAATCACGATCTTGGCATTCTCTAACTTGATCGGTGCATATTCATATTTTAAAGTTGCTGTGTCAAGGAAGATCGCATGTCCTGCTTTGCCCATTGCGATTGCAAACTGATCCATAATACCACAGTTTACGCCATTAAAATTATTCTCAGAAAACTGTCCGATCAGTGCGAGATCCTGATTGGTCACATCAAATCCAAACATATCCTTTAAGATATATCCGGTCAGGACTTCTACAGATGCAGAGGAGGACAGTCCGGATCCGTTCGGGATATTTCCAAATAAAACAAGATCCATACCCTGCTCAACTTTCATTCCTTTTTCACCGAATGCCCACATAACTCCCTTTGGATAATTTGTCCATCCGGCAGCCTTTTCCGGTTTTAAATTGTCCAGTGAAGATTCGATCACGCCAAGCTTCTCAAAGTTCATAGAGAAGAAACGAAGTTTTCTGTCTGTTCTCTTCCTTGCCACACCATAAGTACCAATTGTCAGTGCACATGGAAAAACATGACCGCCATTGTAATCCGTATGTTCTCCGATCATGTTGACACGTCCCGGTGCAAAATAAACACCAATCTCACCTTCATCTCCAAATAACTCTTTGAATTTTACCAATACATCTTCCCAGATCATATATCCTCCTTGTTTTTTTGAAAGAAAAACTGCTCATATCCTTCTTTGGAACGTCGATTTTCCTTTCTTATTCTGTTTTACGGTTTTCTTATATTTTCATTATACAAATTCATCCGGGCTTTGCAACCGACCAGCATCATACTGCAACAATTATCAAGGCAACATGCAACATTTTTACATATATGGATTCAGGTGTCCAAAGGTCTGCTTTATAATCTGAATCCAGCAAAAAACCGGACGCTTTGAAGCGTCCGGCTCATGCACATACTATTCTGTTATTTTAAAGGATATTTTTCTGTCAGTGATTTTACGATTGCCATTGCCTTTTCTGCTGCCGGCTCACCTTCTTTGATCATAAGAGCGATTGCCTCAGCGATCTGATCCATATCCTCTGTGTTCATTCCACGGGATGTAACAGCCGGTGTTCCAAGACGGACGCCGCTTGTTACGAACGGAGATTTCGGATCGTTCGGGATCGTATTTTTATTACATGTAATGTGAACAGAATCAAGAAGCTTCTCCAATGCTTTTCCGGTCAGGTCGTAGTTCGTCAGGTCAACTAACATCAGATGATTGTCTGTTCCGCCGGATACGATCTTAATATCCCGATCCAATAATCCCTTGCAGAGTGCCTGTGCATTATCGATGATCCTCTGCTGGTACTCTTTGAATTCCGGCGAAAGTGCTTCTTTGAAGCAGACTGCCTTTGCAGCGATCACATGCATCAGCGGGCCTCCCTGTGTTCCCGGGAAGATTGCCTTGTTGAAATTATACTTATCTGCCACTTCCTGGCTTGATAAGATCATTCCTCCACGTGGTCCGCGTAATGTCTTATGTGTTGTTGTCGTCACAACATCCGCATATGGGATAGGACTTGGATGAAGTCCTGCTGCAACAAGTCCTGCAATGTGTGCCATATCTACCATCAGAACTGCACCACATGCATCTGCGATCTCACGGAACTTCTTAAAGTCGATCGTTCTTGCATAGGCAGATGCTCCAGCAATGATCATCTTTGGTTTGTGCTCCATTGCAAGCTCCATTACTTTATCATAATCAATAAAACCTTCATCATTGACTCCATATGGCACAACGTTAAAATATTTTCCTGAGAAATTCACCGGTGATCCATGTGTAAGATGTCCGCCATGATCCAGGTTCATTCCCATAATCGTGTCACCAGGCTCTAAGATTGCAAACTGTACTGCCATATTCGCCTGTGCACCGGAATGTGGCTGGACATTGACATATTCGCATCCGAATAATTCCTTTGCACGGTTTCTTGCAAGCTCTTCCACAACATCGACACAGTCGCATCCGCCATAATATCTCTTGCCAGGATAACCCTCTGCGTATTTATTTGTGAGAACGCTTCCCATCGCAGACATAACTGCCGGGCTTACCCAGTTCTCTGATGCGATCAGCTCAATATGACTGTTCTGTCTCTCGAATTCATCTGTGATCGCCTGTGCGATTTCCTGATCTACTGCCTGAATATCTTCCAGTGTGTACATAACTTTTTCCTCTTTTCTTCTATATTTGCCAGTCCGGCTCTTTTCTGTTCTTTATTCTCAGATCTCTGTGAGTTCGTATTCCCTGCTTCCGAGTCCGATTTTCTCTGCATGTGCAAGACATGTTTTCCATTCTGCATCCGGATGTGTCATATGGAAATGATCCGCATCACATGCTTCATTATGACGTTTGGCATGTGCAATATTTTTTCCTAAAATGCTGCTCTCTACCGGTGCTGCCTGATTACAGAGATCCACACATGCCTGATCCAAAGCTACCGGATCAAATGATGCCAGCATACCAACATTCGGAATGATCGGGATATCGTTTTCCGGATGGCAATCGCAGTTCGGTGAGACATCACAGATCAAAGACACATGAAAACAAGGTCTGTTCTGACAGACAGCAAGCGTATACTCTGCCATTTTACAATTCAATACTGCGATAGAGTCTGCATAGTCAGCAGAAATTGCATCCTTCGGACAGACTGCAAGGCATCTTCCACAGCCAACACACCTGTCATGATCGATCTTTGCCTTGTGATCCGTGATGATCGGTGCTCCATGTGCACAGATTCTTCCACAGGCTCCACAGCCTATACAGGATGCTGTATCCACACTTGGTTTTCCTTCGCAGTGCTGTTCCATCTTTCCGGCTCTTGATCCGCTGCCCATTCCGATGTTCTTGATTGTTCCGCCAAATCCAGCCATCTCATGGCCTTTAAAATGGGTCAGGGAGATAAATACATCTGCATCCATAATTGCCGAACCGATCTTCGCTTCCTTTACATATTCTCCGTCTACCGGCACCAGTGTCTCATCCGTTCCCTTTAATCCGTCGGCGATTAAGACATGGCATCCGGTCTGATATGGGGAAAATCCATTCACATAGGCTGTTTCCAGATGATCCAATGCATTCTTCCTGCTTCCGACATAAAGTGTATTACAGTCAGTCAGAAATGGTTTTCCACCAAGCTCCTTTACATAATCTGCAACAACTTTCGCATAATTCGGGCGGAGAAATGACAGATTGCCATATTCTCCGAAATGGATCTTGATCGCTGTATATTTATCTGTAAAATCAATATTTTCAAATCCGGCTGTCTTCATCAGTCTGTGAAGCTTCTGAAGCAGATTCTCGCGTCCGGTCGCTTTGAAGGTTGTAAAATATACTTTTGACTTTTCCATAGCTTTTCCTCTTTCTTCTACAATATATTTCTATCTATAAAATAATCCATAAAGTCCGCTTCAAGTCAAGTATTTTTTATTTTTTGTTTATGATAAATTTGTATTGTTTCCAAATTCTTTTTTTGATAAAATAAATCCGGTAATCTTATTTTAAAATAAATGTATGGAAGGTTATACTCAATATAAAAGAAAGGATGGCGGATACAAATGGATAGACTGCAAAAATATCACAAATCAATCTGTCTGCTGCTTATTGCAGTACTGCTGTTCTTTGGAGTATGCCAGGTCAACAGACAGGCAGACTCTACTCTGATGTATAACATTCTCCATCATACAGAGAGCTTTTTTCAGGACTCCGCTGTCAGTGCCCCGGCTGAGCAGATCTGTAACGAGACTTCTGTCCGTTCCTTCTCTGCCCCTGCCCTTTTACGCCAGTCGCAGACACGCGTAAGCAGTCGTATGATTCGTGGCATCGGATTCCTTTTCTTATTTGTGGAGCTTCTTTCACAGATTATCCCTATTCTTTTCGACCGCAATTATCTTGTTTACAGCAAAGTAACTCCTTGCGGCTATACTATTGTCCGCTATCTTCATCGACAGGATGGCAAGAAATAATTCTGACCTGACAAATCCAATCAACATTCAAAGAAAGGATATTGATCTATGTCAGAACATATTTTATTTGCAATTCTCACCATTGCTGTGATCGCTGCCGGCATTTTTATGTGGTGGTTTGAACATCATGATGAGAAACCTGAAAAATAGAAGTCACAAAAGCAGAAAATAAAAACCATTTAAAATAATTTGAAAACCATATGATCTGTTTTTGTGAAAAAGGAAGGACTTTACAACAATGAATATAGGATTAATTTTATTTGCTCTGGTCGGCTCCGTTATGGGCTTTGCCGCAACCATTTACATTATCGTTTCCATGTTCTGGATCCTCGGTCAGAAAATCGTCCGCAAAATCAAACATGGTACCCCTCTTTATAATTAAAATTTAAAAGGATAATATAGAAAACCAGTATTATCATTGCAGGATATCTTTTAAGATATGTGCTTTGATCATACTGGTTTTTCTTTTTTGGCAGACTGTCAAAATCTGATTTTATTCTTCATAGAGAAGATGGAAATGCTTTTTGTCTATGATATTTAACGTAACAGCAAGTGCGATCGTTGCAATTCCAAATACCCCAACAAGAACCCAGGCACTGCCAAATCCTTTTGTGTCTATGGTTTTTCCAACGAGGACATTTCCAATAGAAGAAAAAGCTCCGCTGATGGCATAAATGAAGGAATTGATACGTCCCCAGTGAGTTGATGGCATTCTTCTCGTCATATACGGCTGGTTTCCGAGTGTATTGAATACTTCTCCGACAGTAAAGATGACCATCAGCAAAAAGTATAATGGCATGATTCCCTGAATAAATTTATATCCAAATAATCCGCCAATGATCAGTGCTTCACCGATCAGGATTTTCCTTACATCCGTGATCTTTCCAAGGAATGTTGTGATCACCGGAGTCGCTAAGATCACGACTAGTGCATTCGTACTTGTGAGCATTCCAAAAATTGCTGCTCCCTTTGCACCATATAATGCCTCCATATTCAATGGCAGCAGATAGTTGAACTGTGCATATACAAGTCCTCCAACACCTACCATCAGTGCATAGATCATAATCGGTTTCCGTTCAGACAGAATCTGGAAAATATTTTCATTTTCTCTTTTTTTCTCGTACTCACTGACTTTTTCTTTTTCCACATGAAGCTGTTTGATGAACAGAATAATCAACAATGTGGATGAGAATGTTGCCAGTCCTTCAATGATAAAAGACAGTCCCAGATAATTCTCAAACAGGAATCCTGCCAGGGTCGGTGATAACACAAGTCCGAGATTCATGCCAAGATACTGTAAACTGTAGGCTTTTTCCCTGCTCTCACTGTCACTTAAGTCTGCGACAAGTGCATCATAAGATGGTCCTTCAATCGTTGCAAATACACCGGCCAGATAAATCAATGCTATGCTGTGACCGGAAAGTGGCAGTAAACCGCATATAATATAGGAGATGACTGTTACCATATCGCAACAGACAATAATCTTCTTGCGGTTCATTGTATCTGCAAGCTTTCCTCCAAGCAGCATCATCGGAAACTGCAGGATCGACATTACCAGTGTGATCGTCGCAATGGTCGTCGCATTATATCCCAGTTTATTTTTCAAAATCAGTGTCATGATCGGCCAGACAAGTGACCCCATGCTTGTCACAATTCTTCCGAAAAACAGAACGTATATCTCTCTGCTTAAGTTTTTGTATTGTTCTAAAAATTTCATCGTTCACCTTTCCTTACAAATCTTTTTGTCATTTCTTACCCGGTCTTTTTTGGGAATAACACAGTGCAATCCTCGCGGAGCGTTTTTTATGCAATGGAAACAAAGTTTCTTATTGCATAAAAAAAACTCCGCGGTATCTACCACGAAGCATGTGCATCCTTTTATATAATGGAAACAGAGTTTCCAATTGCATAAAAAAACCGTGGCAGATCATACCACGGACATATCTCTTATTCCTGCAACAGACAACTGCTGCTTAAAAAAGTTCACCGAGGTAATTCTCCTTATGATATTCTGCTGTAGCAAAAAACGTTGTAAACTGAATCATAATCTTACCTCTCTTTCTTAATATTTTGCATTTAAAGTACCTCTACAGATACCCTGATTCCCATGCAATTTAGCTTACTAAAAAAGTAAAGCACACAAAATCATTCTTGTCAATATCATATTCTGATTTTTTAGTTCGCAAGCTCCGTTTTTTTAGTTTTCGGCTGATATTTTCACATAATAAGCATCTGAATAATTTTCCAGAAATTACCGGAATATTTTTTCCGTCCATGCAGACACTAACATCAGGAACAACAACAGCAACATGCTGCTGTACTCCTAAAATAACACAATCGAAAAAATATGGAGGTGAAACCATGAGCGGATCTAACAATTCAGGTTCAGGCACCGGTAAAATGGCTGTACCACAGGCAAAAGAAGCCATGAATCGTTTTAAACAGGAAGTTGCAAGTGAAATTGGAGTTCCTTTAAAAGAAGGCTACAACGGAGA
The DNA here is from genome assembly GCA_934292805.1 of uncultured Roseburia sp. Lineage (GTDB taxonomy): Bacteria > Bacillota > Clostridia > Lachnospirales > Lachnospiraceae > Roseburia. The sequence continues at coordinate 60,110 of CAKQXQ010000006.1, forward strand.
CTTAACTTCTGCTCAGGCTGGAAGCATTGGTGGTGAAATGGTCAAAAAAATGATCATGAAGCAGGAAGAACAGATGAAAAACTAGCCATTAGGAAAAAGCTGCTTCCTATTTCGGGATAATCACCTGAAATAGGAGGCAGCTTTTTTATAGATAACAGGAATCCGGTCAATCCGCACTCCCCATTCCCTTCCGGTACAGATTCCGGTATTCCGGAACTTTTTCCAGCAGTTCTTCATGTGTCCCTTTTGTGATCCCACCGTGATCCATCCAGAGAACCTGATCCATTTTAGGAAACAGATATAATCGATGTGAGATCAATAAGACAATGTTTTCTTTTGCTTCCTGTTTTAAGTTTTCAAAAATCTGCTTTTCTGTATCTTTATCCAGTGCAGAAAAAGGATCATCCAGAATAAGAACCGGTTTTTTATGACAAAGTGTTCTTGCAAAAGCAAGCCTTTTTGCCTGACCTCCGGAAAGCCTTACCCCGCCGTCACCGATCTTTGTATTCTCTTTGTCTGTCATGGAAGCGACTTCTTCTCCCATACATACTTTTTCTAAAAAGGTTTCTGCACTATCCTTCTTACCCATCAGAATATTTTCACTGATGCTGTCAAAAAATAATTCCGGGTCATGTCCGAGATAACCGATCTTTGCTGTGCGTTCCTTTCCTGATAACTTCTGCAATTCAACACCGTCTATAAGAATCTCGCCTTCGTAAGGATATTCGCATAAAAATACCTTTCCAAGGGTTGATTTTCCACAGGCAACCGCTCCTGTGATGCCGATCATCTGCCCCTTTTTTGCCCCAAAAGAAATGTCACGTAAAATACGCTTTCCTCCAGGATAAGCAAAATTAAGATGCCTGACTCTGATTCTTTCCACCGGATTTCCTTTTTCAGAAGAGTTATCCACAGTCGGTAACTTTGACTCCTGTGCTGTTTCCTGATCCCACTCCTCCTTCTGTGCCAGTATTGGTTTGATCCTGTTCCATGAAATCTGTGCTTTGTGTATAGAATTGAATAATTTTGCAACACTGGATGTTTTTTTCGCTAATTTAACAAAGCAGGATAAAAATGTTGTAAATGCAGCAATATTCCAGACACTCCAGCCCGTCCCCATCACATTCTTCTGTCCGAAATATAAGATGAACAGAACTCCTGTCATAGAGATCACCCGGTAAACAGGCGGCATGACTGCATTCCAGATATTTGCCTTCACTGCTGCTTTCTCATACGCAGTCAGATTGTCTTCGTAAACAGCTTTTCTTTCTGTCTCACATCCAAAGACACGGTATGTCACAGCGTTGCGGGCACGGTCTAATGTCGCAGTGTTAAGCTCTGCTGACTGTTTCTTGTAAACAGTTCCCGTCCTTTGTATCATGATCTTCATCTTTTCTGCAATAAAATATGCAACCGGTGGAAAAATAAGACAGAGCAGTGCCAGATGCCAGTCATACCATAACAGCATTCCTGTATAAGCAGTCAGTGCCACACCGGTGTCAAAAATCTCTGTTGTGAATTTACGCATTCCCTCCACGCAGTCATCCACATCCTGGATGGCTTTGGTCATCACAGCACCTTCGCCTTCTTCCAGTAACTCTGCACGGCTCTTTTGCACCAGGCTTCCATATAGATTCTTCTTCATCCTCCGGTTTACATTATTTGCAAAACGTCTGACATAAAATCTCTTAATATAGCGTGAAGTCTGCACCGTTGCTATCGAGAGCACATAGCATAACACAATTGACAGCATCATTGAAAAAGAAGCTTTTCCACCAATGATGTCAGCCAGACATCCTGCCATTTTTCCTTCGAACAACGGTCCTGCCAGAAGTCCGATGTTATAGATCAATCCGGAAATCGTGACGATAAGAAGCACCTTCCATTCTGCTTTAAAATACGAGCTTACACGATCCGCATGAAAAATCCTCTTTTTTTTTGTAAACTGATATGCGATTCTCTGGGAACCATCCTCAACATAAATGATTCCGCAGTAAACAAATCCGTTTTTCTCAAGAACATGCTGCATCACGCGGTTATCCTTATGCGTGTCGATCCTGATATCCTTTATCTGACTTTTGCACCAGTCAAAGCAAAGCTGTGCCACACCATGAACCTCATGAAATGATGCAAGCCGGTGTATGGTTCCGTACGGATTCTGATTCAGCCATGCTCCATTCTCGATTCTGGCATAAGTCGGATCTTCCCCTAAGATAAAAGCAAATGTTCCGACCACCTGTCCGTTCTCTTCCTCTACTACATAGCTGTTTCCTGCTTTTATATCATTTTTTATGACATCAATGGCCGGATTTCCGTCTCCCCACTGATCCGGATTTCCGGTCTGTCTCATGAAATTGCGGGCATCCTCATAGATTGCAAGTATTACCGGCATATCTTCCATTGTGGATAACCTGATCTGCATGTTTTCTGACTCCTTATAATTTAATTCCATATCTGTGTATTACGTCAATTTTCTGTTATTCTAACACATACACTGTGAAACTACAAATTGGGCGTGTAAAAAAACTTTCGTTTTCTTACACGCCCTTCTTTTTCCTGACGGTTCTTTTTTCCGAACGGTTCTGGTCAACAGCCCTTTTCTACAGATGCCAGATATCTTTATTATACTGTTCGATCGTTCTGTCTGATGAGAAGAATCCTGCTTTGCTCATATTCACAAGCATCTTCTTCGCCCATGCCATACGGTCTTCATAGTCTGCGAAGATACGCTCCTTCGTTGCTGTATACTGCTCGAAATCAGGCAAAGTCATAAACCAGTCTTTGTTTAACAGTTCGTGATACAGACGCTCTAAGTTCTCTTTGCATCCAACTGCCATCATCTTGTCACTGACAATGAAATCGATCGCACGTTTAATATTCTCATCATTGTCATAATATTTCTTAGACACATAGTCTGCTTTTGCATAATGCTCAATAACTTCTTCAGATGATTCACCGAAAATATAAATATTATCATCTCCGACGAACTGATGCATTTCCACATTGGCACCATCCATTGTTCCGACCGCAACTGCACCATTTAACATGAACTTCATATTTGATGTTCCGGATGCTTCCTTGGATGCAAGTGAGATCTGTTCGTGGATATCTGCTGCAGGGATCAGCTTTTCTGCCAGTGTCACGTTATAGTTTTCTACCATGACTACCTTTAAGTATGGAGAAACCTCTGGATCTTTTGCGATCAGCTCCTGTAAGCACAGGATCAGATGGATAATATCTTTTGCGATCACATAAGCCGGAGCTGCCTTTGCACCGAAGATCACTGTGATCGGACGGGCCGGTTTCTTTCCTGCTTTAATCTCAAAATATTTATGGATCACATAAAGAGCATTCATCTGCTGTCTCTTGTACTCATGCAGTCTCTTGATCTGGATATCATAAATGGAATTCTCATCTAACTCGATTCCCTGTGTTCTTGCAAGATATTCTTTTAATTCTGCCTTCTTGGTATTCTTAACATCAAGGATTTTCTGTAATACAGCCTCATCGTTAACAAATGCACCTAATTTTTCAAGCTCTGTTGCATCTTTTTTGAATCCGTCCCCAATTAAAGACTCAATTAATTCTGTAAGCTCCGGATCACAATGTAATAACCAGCGGCGGAATGTAATACCGTTTGTTTTGTTATTAAACTTCTCCGGATAAATCTTATAGAAATTATTCAGCTCTGAATTCTTTAAGATCTCCGTGTGAAGATATGCAACACCATTGATGCTGTATCCATAATGGATATCCATGTGTGCCATATGAACACGTTTTTCATCGTCGATGATTGCTACGGATCTGTCGTCAAATTTATTTACAACACGGCTGTTCAACTCATAAATGATCGGCATTAACTGCGGAACTGCTTTCTCAAGGAAATGGATCGGCCATTTTTCCAGAGCTTCCGCTAAAATTGTATGGTTCGTGTAAGCACATGTTTTTGATACAATATCAATTGCCTCATCCATTAAAATTCCACGCTCCATTAACAGGCGGATCAGTTCCGGGATCACCATGCTTGGATGTGTATCATTGATCTGGACAACTGCATATTCATTTAATTTGTGTAAATCTCCGCCTCTTTCAAGAGTCTCGTCAATGATCAGTCTTGCAGCGTTGCTTACCATAAAATACTGCTGGTAAACACGTAAGATTCTTCCCTTGTCATCTGAATCATCCGGATATAAGAACAGTGTAAGGTTCTTTTTGATATCTTCTTTATCAAAATCGATTCCCTCCCCTACAAGGCTCTCATCAACTGTTTCCACATCAAATAAATGTAACTTGGTTGTACGGCTGTTATATCCTAATACATCGATGTCATACATTCTTGACTGCAGAGAAAATCCACCGAACTGTATTGTATAAGCTCTGTCTGTTTTGGTCAGCCAGCTTTCCTTCTCGATCCATGGATTCGGTGTCTCATGCTGGAGATTGTTCTCAAAAACCTGTTTGAATAATCCATAGTGATAATTTAATCCTACACCATCACCGTTTAAACCAAGTGTTGCGATTGAGTCAAGAAAACATGCTGCAAGACGTCCGAGTCCACCGTTTCCGAGAGATGGTTCCGGCTCTACTTCCTCAATCTCTGCAAGGCTCTTGCCGTTTTCTGCCAATACTTTCTTCACATCCTCATAAATTCCAAGATTAATCAGATTATTGGATAATAATTTACCGATCAGAAATTCGGCTGATATATAATATAATTTTCTTTTTCCTTCATTGCTTACCTTTTCTTCTGCCATTCCTTTGACCATCTCAAGCAGAGAAAAATACAATTCTTCATTGCTGCATTCAGAAATTTCTTTTCCTGTTCTTTTTGTTATAACTTTCTGTAAATCCATAAAGCTTCTCCTTTCCGATTCACACATTGTCCACTGTCTATGACATATTATCTATGTCTGTACACATTATATGCATTATCTCTTATTCCGTCTTGTAATATCATATATAAAAGTGGTACAATCCTATCATAATTCAAAAACAACGTTTTTACATCATGAAAGGAACCTCTCTATGAATATTCTGGAATATGAAAACTATCAGGAAAAAAAATCCCATGGCAGACCATTGTTTCCATACAACACCTATCTGTGCTCCATTCCACTTGATTTTCCGTATGTTCCGCTCCACTGGCATGATGAACTTGAGATTATCTACATCAAAAGAGGAAAGGGCCTCATCACGGTAGATTTTACTTCCTATCAGGTATCTGCCGGAGCGATCCTTTTTATCATCCCCGGTCAGCTCCACTCTATAGAGCAGTTTGAATCCGAATCGATGGAATACGAAAATATCATTTTTCATCCACAGATCCTGCTCTCCAGGCAGACCGATTCCTGCAGCCGTGATTTCTTTTCCCCGCTTTTAAACGGAACACTGACCGTTCCGGTTCTCTATCAGCCGGATGATGCCTGTTATAAAGAAATTGCTTCCTGTATTGATGCAAATGACGAGATCAGCAAAACAAATCCTCCTGCCTACCAGTTTTTTATCAAAAGCCAGCTTTACATGCTTTTTTTCATTCTCTTTAACAAATGCAGCACCCAGGCTGTTCCAAAAAAGAACAGTAAATCCCTGGAAAAGATGAAACTGATCCTAAAATATGTAGAAAATAATTATATGGAAAAAATCACCATAGAGTCCATGGCAAAAGAAGTGAACTTAAGTCAGTCACACTTTATGAAATATTTCAAGAATACCATGGGAACCTCCTTCATCGACTATCTCAATGAATACCGGCTTACCATGGCCTCAAGGCTTTTGATCTCTTCTGACTCCCGTATCCTTGATGTCGCCGCTGAGTCAGGCTTCGATAACCTTTCCTACTTCAACCGGGCCTTCAAAAAAAGATTCTGTCTCACCCCGCGTGAATACAGACGCCTCTATCAACATGATAATTAAACACCATAGACGCTGCACCCGTCTTCTCTCCGGAACAACCAGACATCTGCATAGACAGGCATGGATCTCCTTCCGGTTCCCCAGGCAGGTGCATATGTTTTTTGGAAAATGTTCGAATTATGGGATTTATCAGATGCCCTTTGTGCCTTCTCGAATATTTCCGTTCGTTCAGAGATGGACAGTCCCGCCCGAAGTGTACGCTGGTGTCAAACGCTTTGCGAGTACATCGTGTGGGCGTTAATGCTGCTATTCAGGCAGAAAAGCGGCTCCAAAATAACCCAAACGAAGTGGTTTTATTTTGGAGCCGCAATAACGAATGCCGATAGCAGCATTTACACCCACTAGAGGTGCGAGCAGCGTTTGTCACCAGCGTACACTTCGGGTGGGGCAGTTCATCTTTGAACGGACGAAAACTGTAAGACACAAAGGGCATCTGATAAATCCTCACAATTCTCACGAATTTTCCAGAAAACATATGCACCTGCCTGGGGAACCGGAAGGAGATCCATGCCTGTCTATGCAGATATCAGACTTCCTCAGAGAGAAGACGGGTGCAGCGTCTATGATGTTTAATTATAATATATAATAGCCGATGATTCCGCAGGCGATTCCTGTGAGGGCACCAGCTAAAATGTCTTTTGGTTCATGGACACCGACAAGAACGCGGATCACGCCGAGGAGCAGGCCTATGATCGCAAGCAGGATCCCGGCACCCGGATGTTCATAGAAAACCGTCATCGCAATGATAAAAACGGAGAAAACATGTCTGCTTGGAAAAGACTTTCCTACGGTATCTTTCGGAAGAACCGGTGGTATCTCGAATTTTTCGTAAGGCCTGGGTGCATTGATCAGATACCTGATAAAGCTTACAATGATAAAAGAATCCATTGGTACAATGATCGCTCTTGCCAGCCACACATTCCGCTCCAAAAGCAGCATCAGAAGATAAAACGGATATATGATAAAAACAAATCCGGTCAATATGTGATTCAAAGCTTTTATCTGTTTTGCCCGTTCCGGATTCTCCCGGAGTGGTGCTGTAATTTTGATATATTGTTCTTTCGTCATACGAGATCCTTAAAACCTTTCTTTTCGTATTTTAACTGTTTCCTGCCACAGTGAGCAGTGCTCCAAGAAAGATGAAGAAATCTGACACATTAAATATGATCCGCCGGAACCATTTCGGTCCGATTCCAAACCGGATGTAGTCTACCACATGATGCTTTGTATAACGGTCATAAAGGTTATTCAGTCCTCCTCCAAGCAATAGTGCCAGACCTGTTTTTGCAAGTGTTTTTCCGGTTACTCTCATGGAAAAATATGCAAAAAGACCTACGCAGAGAATCATGCCACTGTGGAGTGCTGTCATGATTTTCGGATGCTTTGCAAGAAGGTTTAATGTTGCTCCGCTGTTATAAAACTTTTCGATGTATACTTTTCCATTCATCCTCTTGTGCCGGTCTTTTAAGACATAAGTCTTATCTATATATCTTTTAATAAAATAATCAAGACCAAACACTGCTGCCGCAATTAAAATATATATCATATTTTATAATCCTCTGTCTATTCTGTCCATTTCCATACCTTTTTATTTGAAATGACGTATGGATATTCTTTCTCCTGCAAATACTGGTGCTTTTTGGAATGCCTATCCTTTGCGTTTTTTGATCACTTTTAATCTTGTAAAATCTTCTCTTTCTTTTTCTTCCAGATATTCCTGGATTTCTTTTGAAAGCTTCTCGTATTTTGGAATTGTAATATTCTGCAGTGCATTGGCACGTTTCTGTGTCTTTTTGATATTGTATGCAAGACGATACGCTGAATTTTCGATTTCCGCCAGGCGGATGGTAAGCTCTTTTACTTTTTCAAACTCTGCACATGCTTCATCCAGAGACATCTTCGTACCGTAGAAGGAATAAGATGGCTTTCCTGACTTTTTCTCATATTCAACTTTCGGGATTTCTGTTCCCATTACGCTTCGTCTCTTGATACGGATAGAATTTTCTACCGGAACTGACAGACTTACCTGTTCCACTTCATGGATCCCCATCTGGATATTCGCTTTCTGAAGTGCTTTATAAGCATTGCTGAAAGTAACATCGATCTCCTTCTGGATATCCGTTGCCTCAGAGATCAGCTCCATCAGCTCCCGGATCAGGATATTTCTTTTTTTGTCCATCAGTTCATAGCCCTGTCTGGAAAGTGCCAGGGAATTTTTTGCCAATATAAGATTTCCTTTGGTTGGGAAGGTATTCGGATCCATATATGCGTCTCCTTCCTTATTCCTCCTGCATTACAGGATAGTACTTATTTAAAATCTTCGTATCAATACGATCCAGTTCTTCTCTCGGAAGCATCTTAAGAAGCTTCCATCCGATGTCTAAGGTCTCATCGATCGTACGGTTCTCATTCATTCCCTGTCCGACAAACTGCTGCTCGAATGCATTACCAAACTGCAGGTATTTCTTGTCTGCCGGAGACAGTTCATCCTCACCGATAACACTTGCCAAATCTCTTGCCTCCCCTACTTTCGCATAGGAAGAGAACAGCTGATTTGCTACATCCTGATGATCTTCCCTTGTATATTTCGCCCCGATTCCGTCCTTCATCAGACGTGAAAGAGAAGGGAGCACATTGATCGGCGGATAAATCGTCTTCTGATGCAGGGATCTTTCCAATACGATCTGCCCCTCTGTAATGTATCCGGTAAGATCCGGGATCGGATGTGTAATGTCGTCATTTGGCATGGTAAGGATTGGGATCTGAGTCACCGATCCTGTTGATCCTTTTACAATTCCTGCACGCTCATATAATGCAGCAAGTTCGCTGTAGAGATATCCCGGATAACCTTTACGGCTTGGGATCTCCCCTTTTAAGGAAGAGACCTCACGCATTGCCTCTGCAAAAGAAGTCATATCTGTAAGAATGACAAGAATGTGCATGTTCTTTTCATATGCGAGATATTCTGCAGCCGTGAGGGCAACTTTCGGTGTGATAAGTCGCTCTACAACCGGGTCATTTGAGAGATTTAAAAACATTGCCACATGTGCACTCGCTCCACACTCTTCAAAGGTCCGCTTAAAATACTCCGCAACATCATATTTTACTCCCATCGCAGCAAAGACAATGGCAAATTCTTCATCCGAATCCTCTCCAAGGCTTGCCTGCTCCACGATCTGGGCTGCAAGCTTATCATGAGGAAGTCCGTTTCCTGAAAAGATAGGAAGCTTCTGCCCACGGATAAGTGTGGTCAGTCCATCGATTGCCGAAATACCTGTCCGGATATAGTTTCTCGGATATTCCCTCATGCATGGATTCAGCGGCTGGCCATTTACATCCTTGTACACGCTGGCTTTCACAGGTCCAAGTCCATCGATTGGTTCTCCAAGTCCATTAAAGGTTCTGCCCAAAATCTCTTCTGACAATCCGATCATCATCGGGTGACCGGTAAGCTTTGTATGCGTGTTCAGAAGTGACATATCCGACGTGCTCTCAAACACCTGGATCACAGCTTTATCTTCATTGATCTCAACAATCCTGCCCAGCTTCTTCTCTCTTTTTTCATCCGTTCCGGTATTCACCCAGAATTCAACAATTTCATCATAGAAAGCATCCATAACGCCCTCTAGTGCAATAAGAGGACCGTTTATTTCGCTTAATCCCAAATATTCAATCGACATAGCAAAACTCCTTTATTATGCATTCGTTTCGATCAGATGCCGGTAAAATTCATCGATCATTTTCCGATATTCATCGAATTTATTCAGATCTTTATTCGGCACATCGTATTTGATCGCGATCACTTTTTCAAAAACATCGCTTTCTCGCAGTAACGCCATCGGCATATTCATGTCGATCAGAACTTTGCATTTTTCATATAAGTATAAAATCGTTTCCATCATTTTCAGCTGTTTTATCATAGGTACAAACGTATCTTCCGCATGGAATGCATTCTGCTGTAAGAAGCCGAGTCTGATCACCCTTGCGATCTCTAGCACAAGCTTCTGGTCATCCGGCAGAACATCACTTCCGATCAGCTTTACGATCTCATTCAACCGGTTCTCTGTCGTAAGAATATTTAAAATCTGATTTCTGCAATAGATAAAGTTGCTGCCGACACTGCCACTGTACCATGGTTCAAGATCATTGACATACTCTGAATAACTGGTCAGCCAGTTAATTGCCGGATAATGTCTTGCATAGGCGAGAGATTTATCAAGTGCAAGAAAACAACGCACAAAACGTTTCGTATTCTGCGTTACCGGTTCAGAGAAATCTCCTCCCTGTGGGGAAACTGCACCGATGATCGTTACACTTCCGTCTGTTCCGTTTAGATTCTCAACATATCCTGCCCTCTCATAGAATGCAGAAAGCCTGGATGCCAGATATGCCGGGAATCCCTCCTCAGCAGGCATTTCTTCCAGTCGTCCCGAAAGCTCCCTTAATGCCTCAGCCCAGCGGGATGTGGAATCTGCCATGATCGCAACATGATATCCCATATCTCTGTAATACTCTGCCAGTGTGATCCCTGTATAAATACTTGCCTCTCTGGCCGCAACCGGCATATTAGAAGTATTGGCGATCAAAGTCGTTCGTTCCATCAGAAGATTGCCCGATTTTGGATCCACCAGTTCCCCAAATTCCTCTAAAACGTTGGTCATTTCATTGCCACGCTCTCCGCAGCCAATGTAAATGATCACATCTGCATCACACCATTTGGCAAGCTGATGCTGTGTCATTGTCTTTCCGGTTCCGAATCCACCCGGAAGTGCTGCTGTTCCACCTTTTGCGATTGGAAAAAGTGTATCCAGGATCCTCTGTCCTGTTACGAGCGGACGGTCTGCCGGATAACGTTTTTCGATCGGTCTTGGAATACGGATCGGCCATTTCTGTGTCATGGTAAGCGGGACAAGCTCTCCCTTCGCATTCTCGATCGTTACAAGCTCCTGGTCTATATTGTAGCTGCCATCCGGCTGTACCTTACGGACAATCCCTTCTGTACCGGGCGGAACCATAACTTTGTGCAAAATAGATTTCGTCTCCGGGACTTCTGCGATCACACTTCCGGAACGCACATAATCTCCTTCTTTTACCGTGATATGTGTCTCCCAGAGCTTCTCCTTATCAAGCGGTGTCACATTCACTCCTGTCGGAATAAATGCTCCGTTTCCTTCTGCGATTTTCTCTAACGGACGTTCGATCCCATCAAAAATATTGTGAATGATACCCGGTGCAAGTGTCACACAGATTGCACCACCGGTACCCTCTACGTCTTCTCCCGGATGCAGACCCGATGTTTCCTCATACACCTGGATCGTCGTCTTTTCTTTTGTCAGACCGATCACTTCACCAACCAGCCGTTTTTCTCCGACATAGACCATCTCAGACATTTTAAAACCAAGATTGCCTTTCAGTGAGATAACCGGTCCGTTAATTCCATAGATTTTTCCTGTGATTCCCATATTAAAACCTTCTTGTGATTTTTCAATAATTACAGATTACCAGTTCCTGTCTGCACAGTTTTAAAAAGAATAGTTCTCCCACTCATTCCTGATCTTACTTGTGAAAGACTCATCGATCAGAATATTCTTTGAACGGATCACCGCACGGATGCCACCCATAAAATCCATCTGGCTCATGGTAAGTGTGCACGCCGTCTTTTCTTCCAGCCTCTCTTTGAGTGCCGCATCTGTCTCATTTAAGTAGATCGTGACCTCTTCCCCTCTTGCAAACCGCACAGCATTCTTTATCTTCTGTTCCAGATATGCTTCATATTCTCCGGTCTTTTGATATTCTTTCAGCAGCTGTTCTACTCTGGCAAATAATATCTTTTTCTTTTCTTCTTCTACTTTATGATATTCTTTTTTGAAAAGCAGTGTCTGCTCGGAAATCCCACGATTGACTTCTTTACGGATCTGTTCTTCTTCAATTCGCTCTTCCGTAGACTGTTCCCTGATTTTCTGCTTTTCGTATTCTTCCAGACTTTCCTGATAATTCTTCTTATATTCCTCCAGCATGGCCTCGCTCTTTTTTCCTGCTGTTTCGAGCACTGCTTTGTGGAACAGTTCCAGCTTTTCGTTATTATCCATATCTGCCCTCTGCACTATAATTTTAATCCGATTGCCTGATTCACATAATCTGTGATAAAGTTCTGGCTTCGTCCGGTTCCATGACGATCCGGTATCTCTACAAATAACGGTGTCCTGTAATCCATCTTCATATGATTTACGATCTCCGGAAAGTCTCTTCCAAACTTTTCTGTCAGGAGAACGATTCCGATTTCTTTATCCGAAACCACATTGGCAAGCGCTTTTTTCAGTTCTTCTTTTTCATGGACAACCACGCCTTCCACTCCGGCTAACCGCATGCCGGTGTAGGTGTCGACGTTGTCACTGATGAGAAACATTTTCATCCGCCTATCCTCCGGAACCTGTTTTTATCCAAGAATTGAGAATGAGATCAAAAGACCATACAATGCGATAGATTCAGCCAGTGCAACGAAGATCAGTGCTTTACCCATGATACTGGAATCCTCGCTTAATGCTCCGATTGCTGCACTTGCCGCACTTGCTACTGCCACACCCGCACCGATACAGGAAAGCCCTGTAGAGAGTGCTGCTGCCAGATATCTCCATCCTTCCACTGCTGATGCCGCACTTGAGGCTGTTGTCTCTGCTGCAAATACTTCTCCGGAGAACAGCATCATGTCAGCTACTACGACTGTTCCAAAGAACAGAAGAATGCCAAAAGCCAGTGACGCCTTTGTGCTTCCTTCCTTTTTCTTTCCAAGTAAATATCCGCCATATGGGATTCCCATGCTAAATACTAAAATTGCAACTAAAATTACTTTTGTCATCATTTTCTAACCCTCCTGATTTTCCTTCTTAAAATATGCTTTAAACGGTTTTCCGGAACCTTTATAAAATCTGCTGAACATCTCATAATATTCAAGACGCAGTACCTGAATGCCGACAACCAGTCCTTCTAATGCAGTTACTACGATATTTCCGAGAACGACAATGATCCAGTTCGGTGAACCACTCTCATATCCGGCCAGTGTAAGAACGACTCCCATCATTCCTGCATGGCTGAGTGCAAACGCTCCGACACGGACAAAGGAAATACTGTTTGTCGCGTAACTCAATACCACATCAAAAAGTTCTACCAACGCCTCTACCAGGTACATTGCAAAGCTTCCCTCCGGCATGATCTTGGATTTTCTCTCTACCAGATTGGAAAGCGGCTCTTTGAACATGATCGCAACGAGCGGGATTCCTACTGCCGCAGCCAGAATTCCCGTAGCTGGGATCGTATGTCCCGTGATATATAAAACAATGCAGATAACCGCTGTTCCATAACAGATGATACCGGCGATCCCACTCTGGCTGAACAGGACGTTGCCAAGTTCTTTTGCCCTCACCGCATTCACGATCTGGATCACCATTGCAATAAGGATCAGGATCATTCCGAATCCGACTGCAAGCATCAGTGTCGTCATGATATTGTCCATCGGACGCATCCAGACAGGCTGCAGTTTATCTTCAAAGCCAAAAATACTGCCATACATAAATCCGAAAAAGGTGGACCAGATACCTGCAATGGAAATAATCCCTGCGAGGTTCATCTTCTTAATCTTATATAAAAGAAATCCTCCGATGCACAAAAACAGTCCCTGTCCAACATCACCAAACATTACTCCGAACATAAAGGTGTAAGTTAATGCGATAAAGATCGTCGGATCCATCTCATTGTATGCCGGCAGTCCATACATCTGTACAAACATCTCGAATGGCTTAAAGACCTTCGGATTCTTCAGCTTCGTCGGCGGATATGCCGTCAGCTTTGCATCCACATCTTCTTCAATAATATGGATCTTATCATCAGCCGCTGTCTCCTGTTCAAAAGCCTTCGCATCTTCTGTCGTCATCCAGCCATATAAAATATAGAACTCGCTTCCATCATGTTTTGGCTTTGTACACACTGCGTATTTTCGTATGTCAAAGTTTTCACAATAATTTTCCAACGAAAAATAAGCATTCTGCAACTTCTCACGATGCTTTGCAAGCTCATCATGAAGACACGCCGACAGCCTCTCATTCTCTGCCTCTTTCTCCTTTAAAACCCGCTCCGCTTCTTCGTAAGCAAGTTCCGGTGTCCCGTCAAAGGAATCCGGAATATATAGCTTTTCAAAATGAAAAGACAGGCAGACTGCGTCTACATCCACTGCAAATGCTTTCGGTACGAAATACACACCCCATACATAATTCTCATCACTCTTGCACTGATAAAATAATGCATAATCCGTATCATGGAAATACTTCTCCAGCTTTGGATAATAATCTCTTGAAATCCTTCCAAATCTGAAATCAATAAAATGGAAATTCAAAATCTTGCGGAATTCATAATCCAGCTCCCTGAACGGTGCGATCTGTTCCATAAGACTTTGTATCTCAAGTCTCTCTTTTTTTAATTTTTCCTGCTTTGTCAGGATCTCATCCGCAAGCGTATATGTCGCATTTACGATCTGTTCTGCCTCTTTTGGCCTGACATTCTTCACTTCTGTCACAGGCTCGTCTTTCAGATATTCCCATAACTGCTTTGCCCTCGCATATGCTTCCTTATACACATTGGTCTCGACAAATGGTCTGACACTTGCAAGCGTATTAAGGCTTGCCATGGCATTCTCAAAATGAATGTCATATTTGCTAAAATACTTCCCCATTGCACGGTCAATATCACTCTTTGGGCCCGTAATATGGAGCAGCTTCATCTTCTCAACCAAGTAATCCCCTCCTGTTCTTCTCCATTTATATTAATCGACATCTTCCTGCTATAAGATAAGGATCATCTCCCGGATCTCCCTCGCCGGTATCTGATATCGCACTCCTTCAAGAATCGTAGTCAGCCTGTCGATCTCTATTTCTTTTTCTTCCAGATACTTAAACACCGGTGCAATAGAATACGGATATTTCCTGCACAGCCTGTCATATGTCTTCGCTTTTATCTTTGAAAATGTGATCTCTTCCCGCATGGAAACCAGTGGATTCTTCTCTGTCACATAGACACTCTTTCGCAGAATTTCAAGCAACTGCTCCACTGATTCTGCCTCTGTCATCTGTTCAAGTTCCGTCTTCTTCAGCCTGTACCGGACCGGGATCAGATTCGCTTCGATCTCCCTTGGCTTCATGGAATAAAACTGCTTCGACCGGTAGATCCACATAATATTCTGCCAGTCGATCTCCGTTCCGATCAGTTCCCTAAGAATCTTCTTCATTCTCTGATCCCGAATCTTTCCAATCTTCTTCCATGCCATCTGATAATAAAAAATATCGAGTGCAAACGCCATGTCTCCACTCTCCATACTCTCACTTTCTGCGAAACGCAAAAATAAATTTTCATAAGGCGTACCAAGAAGTGCATTACTCAACTCCTGAAGGCTTCTCGCCTGTGTTACCACTCCTGTGTCAAAACTGGAATGCCTGTCAAAAATCGTTTTCAGATACTCCGTGTCGCGTTCCTTCCCTCCATGTAACGCAACATCTAAGCATTTCTTCAATATATTCGTCTCATATCTTAAGAAAAGAAGCTCCAGTCCGCTCTTTGGCTCACTGTCTGCGAACTGATACAGCTTCTTATAATCCAGATAAAGGGAATTGTGAAGTATTGCCTCCACCTGTGACCTGTGATGGATCTCCTCGTGACTTTCATATATCTCATGGTATCCTGCGGATTCTTTCAGATATGAAATAAAATCGTCCACCGTCTCAAGCTCTGTCAGATAACTTAATTCTTCACTGGTAAGGAGTCTTCCATGCATGGCTTTTGTCTTCGTGACAAGTCCGCTGTATTGTAATAAACCACCCGCCATATTTTCTTCTCCTTCTATTCTGATAAGATCCGGTGTACTACCTCCATCGCCATCTCTTCCTGCTCTTTTTCAAACCGGTCTGACAGTTGTTCCTTCGCAAGCTGCAGCTGTTCCTTCTCTATTTTCAGCTTATCATCCGCTTCCTGCTGCAATTTGCCTTTCAACTTTTCCATCTTCTCCCGTCTCATCGAAGCATACTTCTCATCCAGCTTCCTCTTGTCCTGCTCTAACTGCACTTCAAGCTGCTTCTTCCGGTCATCCGCATCTTCGATCAGGTGATTGGCCTTCTCTTCGATCTCGTTTAATTTTTCCAGAATCTCATTCATATAAAAACCCCTTTTTATATCTTCTACGTTCAAGTCAATCGTTTATACAATTAACATGAATTATAGACTTTTTTCCACCAATTGTCTATCTTATTTTCCTTTTATCTGGATTTTTCCTCGGTAAAATTCTTAGTCTTTATCTCAATTGTTCCCAGTCCGCATTCAAGTGCAATCGTTCCTTTTGCGTCTGGATTCTGGATTGTTTTTTCAGATATAAATGTTCCAATTGCATGATCGTTCATTTTAACTTTTCCAAGTGCGCAGGATACCTTATAATTATAGTCGCTTTCTTTTGCATCCAGTGCAAGCTTCACCTGTCCGACACCACACTCCACTGTCAGATCATGTTCTATTCTGCCTTCATAATCACATTTTCCTACGCCGCATTCAATTGATACATCTTCTGCCTGTATAGCACAAAGGCTGGCTTTTCCGGCTCCGACTTCAAGTTCTAAGCATTCCATGACTGTGATATTCTCTGCTGTCAGTTTTCCCGCACCGATTGAAACAGACATATTTTCAAACTGCTTGTTCTCCGGAATCCGGACGATAATCTCATCTGTTTCTTCTCTCGAGCCTCTTTTATTTTTATTGTAAGTAATATTCAATTTATTTTCCTTTTGGGTAATATTATAATACTTTTTTTCCCCCTTTAACAGAATAACCTTTAATTCATTCAAATCTTCTGTTTTCTGCAAGATTAAATTTGCCGCACCGATTTTAATCCTGATATCTTTGATTTCTTCTGCTAGAAATGTTTGTTCATCCATGTCTTCTGCCTGCCTTATTTCCAATTTATAGCCTTACTGATCCCTGTCTGCATACACGTTCCAATTTGACTTTTGATTTTCTCTCATCCTTTTTTCAGATATAGTATATGTTAATCTCTCCAAAGCACGTTTCACCTTTCAACTTTAAAGTGTTGTTGCTGCTTCCCTCACACATTCCATGTGTTTTAACATTTCCAAACGTCTGTCCGATGTTGTTATCTGTTTTCCATTCTTTTGGAATATAAAGATTTACTTCACCAAAGCTATTGTCCACTTTGATTTTTGCATTTCCGGACTGAATAATTGCATTGTCAAAGTATACCGTCAGTGAACCAAAGCTATTGTCTATATCTGCCATGCAGAAGTTATCGGAATTCACATATTTGATAGCTGTTCCAAAATTATTGTCTATCCTGATATTTTCGCCAATGTATTTCTCATTTTCGTCACTGTTCCCATCACTGTCATATTCAAAAGAAATCGAAGGTCTGTATCCACCCTTTTTTTTGAAGATTAAGGAAAGTCCAATGCTTCCAAGCAATGCCGCACCTAAAACTGTCCACGGTGTGAGTGCAGTGATCCCAAGCTGATCATCATATAAGATGCATATAAATGCGATTGAGAACAGGATCTCCCAGAAATTCACATTGCGGATGCCATTTAAAAAGAGCCAGATAAAAAATACCGTCAGTAATACACTGAAAACACTGATTTCCGGCATGATCCAGATTTTGCTGACTACTACATAAACTGCTGCAAGAATAAAAAATAATCCCCATAAAATTTTACTGTTGTTTTTTCTTAATTTCATTGATGTAACCTCTTTTCTTCTAATTTATTGACTAATGGTTTGTAATAGTATCTTGAGACATATACCTGTTTGTGCGTATCTGCAAATGCCACTACACTGGACGTTGTCAGGTTTCTGCTGATCGAATAAATGTGGTTGGTATTCACAATTGCGGATTTTGATATCCGCATGAAACTTCCCGGAAGAAGTTCCTCAAGCTCATAAAGCCTGTATTTCGTCTGATAAATATTGTCCCTCGTATGTGCATTGATGCCATCACCGTCTGTCTCAAAAAACAGGATTTCATCCAACGTCAGGTAATACTCCGTATTCCCTTTGTAAAAGACAAATTTCTGCGAAGTGTTGATCACTTCACTCACCGCCTTCTGCACATTCGAAATCTGTTCCGTCAGTCCTCTGCACCGGATCAGTACTTCGTCCTCCGGGAGTCCTTCATCGATTTCAATTTTGATTTTCATAATTTCATTCCTATTCTCCTGATCGTTATTAGATTTCTTAACTGAGTTTAGTATATTTGATATCAGAAAACATGTAAATAGATTCAAAGTAAGAGGTACGTTTTCGGTAGTAAGATGTAAAAACAACCGCCTCACATAGCACAAAAACTATGATAAAGCGGTTGTTCTATCTTATTATATCCATCATATTATCTTTTATCTCTCTGAAGAGTTATAAGAACACCTCCAGCCATATTGCTGACATATTCATTCGGGCATACACTTACAACTTCCCATCCTTCTGCTGACTTTTCTTCCAGTAATTCTTCCACACTGGAAAAATCTGTTCCTATTATTTTCTTAAAGTCGCTTTTTGGAATACTTATAATCTTGAATTCTTTCATGCTTTCCTCCTTCGCTTCAATTGAGATAAATTATAAACATTTTTTATTTCTTCTTTTCTGCCATCGCTCAAACTCATCTTCTGTCATAATATCTGAAAATGCTTCATATGAATTCAAGCTTCCATTCTTTTTTTGTACAAAATAAGTAATTCCTATGGCTGCACCAATTATAACTAATAATACAACAAATATGACTAACATTGTAAAAAGCCCCTCAGCAGCACCACTGACAAATTTCGTACACCTACAGGCATGCCATAGTAAATAACCATGAGTGAAAGAACCGGATGATCCGAAATCATTACTCCCGAATTAATACCACCCACTATGCAAAAAAACAGATAACCGATAACATACAGAACGCAATATAGTATGAATCTTTTTTTATTCTTTATCTTCAAATCATCATCTCCTCCTCAAGTTCAAGGTTCTTCTACTAACTCGTTCTCACTTAATCTTTTCAGTCCATTGATTTCTGACTTTTCAGATAATCTGTTGACAAGCATAATTACCATTATTATATCTCGTACCTACTGCAAAATCCACTCCAATTT
>CAKQXQ010000007.1 GCA_934292805.1 uncultured Roseburia sp.
GGCTGGCTTGCAAACTTTTTGATTTCTTATGCAGCCCTTAGAAAATCATGGCCGACTGATGAAACAGAACGTGCTGTATCATAGGCTGCATACAGACTATCACTTAATAGGCTATGTAGACAGGAGGATTTCCACGTGAATACGATTTTAACAAAAGCCACACAAAGTGCAGATGATAAAAAGAAGGAGAAAATTTCTTACATAGAGGCGATTATCCTGATGGCAGTTTTCACTGCTTTGTTTTTGGGCACGGAATATTTATTTGTCGATATACTTTCCTTTATGATATCAGAGAATAAAACTGTACTGGCACAAAATTATGTGCTGGGAGCCAGTGCGGCCGGATTTGTCCTGTATCCGCTGTTTCATCGTTTTTGCACAGACCGGATGAAAACAGTGTGCTTTATTATAATGGGTCTTATATCCGTTGTGTGTGCTGTACGTATTTGTCTGGGTACGGTTTATACAGATATTTTTATAGCAGGTCTTATCTTATTCTTACTGCTTGGTTTGCTTGGCAGTGGCGTATTTTATATGGCAGTGTGTATGTTGAAAACAGATCAATATCTGGCAGGGACTGTGGGTATCTCTTATGCACTTGGCATTATGCTTCAGTTTGCCGGTAATAATCTTATCCGGTCTAAAATAGCGGAAGCAGTTACGCTGTCTGTATTTCTGATCTTGCTTGTCGCACTGATGGTCAGAAGCAATGGACTTTATTGTAAACAAGAAGAACACAAGACAGAGATTGTTGTGGAAGATAAGAAAGAAGACAGTAATAAAATCGGAAAAGGAACGATCACAGGTGTACTTCTGATCCTGCTTGTCGTGCTGATGACCTGTATTTTCAGTACGCTTGATAATGCTGTGACGCTTGTACATTCGGGCAGAGTGATGGATATCGGACAGGCACCAAGGATACTTCTTGCGTTAAGCGGCCTGGTGGCAGGATTTGTATTCGACATAAAGAACCGGAAATATGCGGCAATCGTTATGTACTGTGTAATGGTGTTGTCAGCTATATGCATTGCTATATTAAAATTTGCCGGACCATTTTTAGCCGGACTGATTATATTTTATTTGTCGGCAGGTTTTTTTGCAGTTTTCTTTACGTACACTTTTATGGAAATCTCACGTCATATGAAAGTACCGGAGCTGTGGGCAGGAATGGGACGGGCGGTTAATAATATTACCGCTGCAATTATCGCCTATCCGGTTTTGACACTGTTGTCAGAAGGCAGCAGTCTGTCCGTTGTTATTCTTGTGTTGATTTTATTTGTGGCAGTCAGTATTGTGGCAATTGTATATACATTTCAAAGAAATCAGTTTATGGATCAGCTTGCTGCAAAGAACATAGAAGCAGACAGCAGGGCAGAAAAGTTATGCAGGATTTCAGAGGAGTTCTCTTTTACAGAAAGAGAAGCAGAAGTATTTGCAAGTCTGGTAGGTATGGAGGATAGTATCCAGACGATCGCTGAAAATCTGTATATTTCCAAACGGACTCTTGAGAGATATATTTCTGCTATCTATGAAAAGACCGGAGTGAAATCCCGTGTGGGACTAATTAATATTTATAACAGGAGTTAAGTGGATCGGAAAGTTCTGAAGGAGAGTAGAGAATAGAATGTTAATAGAATTGTTTATAACATTTGCAAAAATCGGTATGTTCACATTTGGTGGCGGGTATGCAATGATCTCATTGATTGAGCATGAATGTGTGGAAAATAAGCAATGGATCACATCAGATGAACTGATGGATGTTACTGTAATTGCGGAGTCCACACCCGGACCTATCGCCATCAACTGTGCAACATATACAGGATATAAAAAAGCGGGAATCAGCGGTGCAATTATAGCGACAATAGGAATGATTTTACCGTCATTCCTCATTATTCTATTGATTTCTTCATTTATGGATAATTTGCTGAAATATGAATTGGCAGTGAAAGCATTTAGAGGGATTCGTGTTGCAGTTGGCTTATTGATAGTAAAAGCGGGAATTGACATGACAAAGAAAATGATGAAGAAAACTCCCCATAAATATGTCAGCATTGTGTTTGTAATTGTTTTTTTCAGCATAGTGATGATTCTTAATATATTACAAATTCGATTTTCGACCATATATCTAATTATATTGTCAGGATTTCTTGGGTTTTGCATATACAGCATCATCGGAAAGAAGGTGAAGAAATGATTTACTTATCTCTTTTTATTGAATTCTTTCAAATTGGATTATTTGCATTCGGCGGAGCATATGGGGCAATACCATTGATAAAAGAAGTTGTATTGGAAAACAGTTGGATGAATGAAGAAATGTTTTCCAATATGATCGCGATAAGTGAATCTACACCTGGTCCGATAATGATTAACTCGGCAACCTATATAGGTAATAATCAAGCCGGTATTTTAGGTGCTTTGGTTGCAACATTGGGTGTGGTGTTACCATCGTTTTTAATTATATTGTTGATAGTAATTGTATTTCATAAGTTCTTGAAGAACAATAAGGTACAGATGGTTTTAAAAGGAATCAAGCCTTGTCTGATGGGCGTTATCATTGCAACAGGTTTATATATGTTAGGTTCAATAATCATAATACCTAACAGTACACAAGTGATTGAATATCACTCTTTGATCATTTTAACAGTCTTAATTGTGATTTCATGGATGTTTTATTTAAAAAACAAAAAAGAAATCTCACCGATTTGGTTAATTATTTTTTCGGCTGTTATGGGATGTATCTTCTTTTAAATAATAGAGGCTTCTTCACTGTTTGTAATGATCAGACACTTTGATTCCGGAATGAAGTTATGAAGTTTGATAAAAGCTCTGGTTTCACGCTCACGCGTATCCATGTCATCAAGAACCTGAAGCGATACCTGAATGGCAAGCTTTACAGCATAATTGGTTATTGGTAATGGACTCTGCAATTTTCTTTAACAAAAGCTTAACGGCAAAATCATTTGTGATTTTATTTCTTGTAATAATATCTCCCAGGTAAACGGTCTGATATATGCTGCTTAAAAATGCTCTTTTATTTTTAATTTCTACAAGTTCAGGAAAAGCACCGTAAGTAACATATTTATCATACAGTGACAGTACCTCTGCTTTAAGGTATCTCTATTCGTAATCAAATCTCCAATCTATGAAACAATTAAATATGAAAATTGTTCTGTACACAAGACAAAAATAGAAGAAAATTGTTCTGCAATTCACATGTTTGTAGTATATCCAGAAGAGAAAAGGGATATTCGAAAACTACAAGATAAATGGTACAATCTATAGATAAAGAAAGAATAATGGGAACAATAAAGCACAAAAAATCTGTTGTAGATTTTTTTTTACCGGTGCTGGAACCGGAATCATTGATTCCATAAGGGCACTTTTTTGCCCCCGAAGGAGCATGTCGAAGAAAATCACATTTTGATAAAATATAGATAAGAACAGTACATGCGACCGAAAACGAAAAACGGGGGGAAAATACATGAGAAAACACCTGGGAAAACGACTGATAAGTCTGACACTGAGTATTGCGGTATTTGTAACATCCGTACCGTTGTCTTCTTATGCGGCAGAAAATAATACAACAGCATCGTCTGGCGAAAATATATCACAGCAGTCCGTCGCAGAATCAGAAAAAAGCCTGGAATATGCACTAAATGGCGGTTCCTTTGTAAGTGGTTATGAGGCACCGGCATCTTATCCAGCGACAGAGCTGCCGGACTGGGAGGACGTGGAAAAGGCAGGCTATGCCTTTGGCGGCTGGTATGAGAACGAAGATCTGTCCGGAGAAGCGGTTCGCACGATCAGCGATAAAGACCATACGGGTGTCGTTGTTTTATACGCAAAGTGGACAGATCCGTATTATTATGTGGATATCCCTGCGGATATTACGGCAGAGGGTGGAGAATTGAAGCTTACCGGAAAAGCGGACGGGCTCTACGAGAGTGAGCAGGTCAGTGTTTCCGTCAGTTCGGAAAACAACTGGAAGCTAAAAGACAGCCTGTTTTCCCTGCCATATGAACTGCGTGATGTGGACACCAGCCAGGTTGTGCAGAATGATATGCAGATCTTAAACCTGTCGCAAGGGCAGAAAAGCGATGAGACAACCTATGCCTGCAATGTGACAAAAGAACCGGAAGTAACCGGACAGTATACCGATACACTGACATTCCAGGTTGCTTTTAAGAGCAAAAATTATACGATCCGCTACGAAGCAAATGGAGGATTCCAGGATGACAAAGATCATCCGGGGGAAGCACTTGCCTTTGAGACACAGACAGCGGCACCTGGAACCTTGCTTTCTCCGCTTCCGACGGCCATTCGTCCGGGTTATACGTTTTTAGGGTGGTGCTATGATGAAGCATGTACGCAGTATGTCGGAACCGAAGACAGGCTGCTTAAGGATCTGACCTTATATGCTTCTTATACAGAAAATCAGCCGTTAGAGTCCCATGAGATTGCAACGTTTGCACGTGCAATTGATGTGAATAAGGATTCTCTGGTCATTCAGATCACGGATCAGAGCAATTCCATGACACCAGAACAGATCCTTGCGGCAAGTACACTGAAAAATCTGAGCGATTTTAATGAAGATACGACGATCCGGCTATCGGCAGCCGGAAATGGGACTTATACGGTCGTAAAGCCGGGTGGCTGGAAAGAAGGATCTTCTTATAAGCTGGTATTAGACAATGAAAATCTTTCTTTTGCCGGATTTGATCCTTCGATCCGGGAATATGAGATTTCCATTCACAAAGACGAAGTACGGAATGTGGAATTAAATCAGGAGATCCGTTATATCCATATCCGGGAACTTTCGAACCTGATCGTGAACGGACAGCAGGTGCAGTCGGTGAACATTGCAGCGATGACAGTCGGTATGAATGGTGCTGTGCAGAGCCAGGGCAGCAGCACAACCGGAAGCTTTACTTATACAGGCAGCCCGTTAAAGACCGGCGACCAGATCGCAGTGTACTCCGGTGATGTGATCCCGACGATGGGAGATGTGATTTCTTCGGAAGATGGAAAAGAACTGTCATTTTTTGAAATCACAGGGGTAAACGGAAACCAGTATACGTACCGCGGTTCCGAGATGGAAGATGTTCTTTTTATGCCGGAGGTACTGCCACTTGATGTGACAAAGGATCAGGACGGGGACACGGAAAATAACAGTGTGACGGTTGCCATGGAAGAACTGACCTTTGGCGACGATGAGAGGAGCAGACAGCTCGAACTTGACGCAGATACAACCGTTGATGAGGGAGATTTTCTTGCACTTTACGATGGCTCCGGCAGCAGTGAGGTTTCCTATGGAAAAATCATAAGCGTGCAGATGTCGGATGGTACGTATATCATTGATTATGAGTTACAGTCCTGGGATGAAGTGCAGGCTGCGATGGATGTATACAGTACACAGACAGTGAGTGGGGATGCCCTGCTCGCAGATACCGATACCGCAGCACTTGCAAAAAATATCGAAGACCAGGCAGTAGAAAGTGGATTTGCAGAGGAAGTGGCACAGCAGATTTCAGAGATGGCAATGCGCACGGAATCTTACGAAGACCTCCAGAAGATGATCGAGGAAGAGCTTGGTGCAGACGTAGAGATCAGTACCTATGCAGCCGTTCCGCTCGCAGGAGCAAGGCAGAAACGTGTGGAGGTCGGAAGGCCGCAGGTCAAAGCAGATCTTGGTACAAAACTAAGGCATTTTGATGGAAATGAGAGTGGTGTTCATTTAGGACTGGAGATCTCTGTCCCAATCACATTCCATGTGGCACGCTTTGCTGATTTTACCATTACAGTAAAGGCAACATTCGAGCAGGAAGTCCGTGTCGCTGTGAATGTGGACGGCGAAGCGGTGTGGAAAGTCTGGGGAATTTTCCCTTATATTGCGGATTACCGCGTGAGTGCCTCCCTTGATCTGTATGAGTATACCGGCATCGGGTTGGAAGTGAACTTTAAGACAGAGCAGGCGAATAACCTTTTCCTTGCAGGCGGAACAGGGGATGCAAATGCACAGTTTAAGAAAAAGCAGAAGCTTGCAAATGACATTGAAGGAATCTCCAATGAACTCCAGGAGATGATGCAGAATGGAAAAGAATACATCTCGGATAAGTCTCCGCTCATGGCAAATCTTGGTCAGAAAGATACGAGAAGCGGCGGGGAGGAGATCTCTGTGGCGAAATCTTTGGCAGAGCGTTATGCGGATCTGTTAGAGGACGAGTCGGAATGGGTAGAGATTTACACAAAGCGGATTATTGCAAAACACATCCGTGTGATCCTTGTCATTGATATTGCGATCGAGCTGGATTTTGTTGTTTCTGCGAACGTCAATATTTCCCTGGGAATGACATTCTGGTATAAAAATGCGAAGCGTTACGTCTTCTGTTTGCAGGTCAAAGGAAGAAAAGCGACGAGCGATACGATCAACATTACAGAGGAGCAGTATGAATTTACCGCTTACGCGATGGGAACACTCGGAATCAAGGCGGGTGTGCGGCTGACGGTACGCGTTGGTCTGTTTTCAACCGAACTTGCCAGTGTCGGTGTCTCTGCGGAGGTCGGCGGCTATGTTCAGCTGTGGGGATATCTGTATTACATTTTAAAATATACGGCATCTGCCGGGCGGGACACGAAAGCGATGGGTGCCCTGTATTTAGAAGTCGGCATTTATCTTGAGATCAAGTTCCGGGCACAGGCACTTGCGAATGCTTTTACATATTCGCCGACGCTCTACGAGGCGATGTGGCCGCTCTATACCGTCGGAACGGTGGAAAATGTGCTTGATTTTGCAGAGCCGGATGAACTTGAGATCAACTTAAAAAAGAGCATGAAGAAAGTGCGCCTGCCGGAAGATTTCTTTGCGATGAGCTATCTTGATCTGAAAGAGGGCTTGGATGACGGAGAATACTTCACGAAAATTTATGAGGATGACAGTGACCGTTATTTTACGATCCAGATGATCGGCGATGCTTTTACATTTGATCCGAAGACCGATGTGATCACAGTCAATCCGGGCGAGGAAAAGTCGGTTGACGGTGAGATGATCATCACCTGGAAAAACCAGCCGGGAACTTTTAACACGAAGCCTTATCAGAAAAAAGTTAAGCTGCACTGGGATTGCCTGAGAAATGGCTATTCGATTGCCTTTTTAAGTAATGGCGGAACGTATGTGGCTCCGATCAACCAGAAATATGGAACCAAAGTCGTGACACCGGCTGCTCCGGTAAAACAGGGTTATCAATTTGCAGGCTGGTATCGGGACGAAGAACTGACGGTTCCATATACTGTCCCGGACACCATGCCGGATGAGGATGTGCTTGTATATGCAAAATGGACTCCGGCACCGGTTTCCTATACCTTAAAAACTTATATCGAGGGCACGAACGGTATTTATGGGCTGGCAGAAAACGGAACAGAAAAGAAGATGGCACTGACAGGAACCGAGCTTAGTCCGGTTCCGGCAGAGTTAGAAGGCTTTGAGACTCCGGCACCAAGAACCGCAGTGGCAGAAGCAGACGGAAATACACAGATCGAATATTATTATGCGAGAAACCGTTATACTGCGACCTATAAATCAGAGGATGAGGTGGTAAGCACAGGCTCATACCGCTATGGAACGATGATGCCGGTTCCTGCAGTTTACCGGCCGGGTTATCAGTTTGTGGGCTGGATCCCGGAGGGCGGAACGGAAGTGGAAGAAGTCCCGGTGCTTGTTCCTGCGGAAAACAGCACCTATTTTGCAAAATGGAAACCGCTGACGGATATCGGCTATGCAGTCCGTTACTATGTGCAGAATGAAAATGGCAGTGGCTACGTTTTAAGTGAGATCCGCTACTTAACCGGTACGACCGGAGCGACCGTGACGGCACCGGAGGGCGGCTATGATACCGCATATTATCACCTGAAAGACAATGCACCGCTTCCAAGCGGCGAAGTGCGTGCAGACGGAAGCCTGGAGCTGAAAGTATATTATGATCTGAATACCTATACCGTGACCTACGATACCGCAGCAGCTGATGCGAGACTGCCGGAAGGAACGGAAGCGGAGTTTACCGCAAGACCGGGACAGAAGCTTGTGACAGCAATTCCGGTACGTGAAAACTACCGTTTTGCGGGCTGGTATACGGATGCAGACTGTAAGAAGGAATTTGACGATACGATGCCGGGTGCAGACCTCACCCTGTATGCAAAGTGGGAGCGGATCGAAGTAAACTATACCGTCCGCCATTATAAACAGGATCTTCCGGTGATGGATGAATTTGGACGTCCGGAGGAAGGTCAAGAAAAGACTTATACACTCGCAGAGGAAGAAGTATACAAGGCTCCGACCGGACAAGAAGTCAGCCCGGCGGTAAAGAACTATGAGGGCTTTACGTCCCCTGCAGAACAAAAAGCAGTTGTGACAGCGGATGAAAACGGAACAGGTTCCCTTGTGGTTTCATACTACTATGACCGGAATGAATATCTGTTGCAATGGCAGTTGTACGAGGGCGGGGAAGCTTATCCGATGTGGATTCCGTACGGAGCACCGGTCACAAAACCGGATGAGGGAGAAAGTTACAGGCATGGCTACCGGGTGGAACAGTGGTATGAGGATGAAAACCTGACCATTCCATTTACCGCAGATATGATGCCGGCACGCAACCTGACAGCTTACCCGAAATGGGTGCCGGAGGAGATCGAATATCGCGTCTGCTATGAATTTTTGGACGGAACGCGTGTGACCGGATCTTTTGAAGAGTCTTACCGGGCACTTGCTGACAGCGTGGTCGAACCGCCGGAGGTGAAGCAGTTTACCGGTTATACCTTTGATGAAAGCACAAGGATCGACAGCTTCAAAGTGAATCCAGGTAACCCATATGTCAACTATGCTTACCAGATCAACACGCATTCGCTGACCTACGAATATGAGACAAATGATGGAACACAGACGGAAACGTATAAGAAAAAATATGCGGAAGATATCACAAGAACGAATCCGGAGCGGGATGGCTATGCATTTGCAGGCTGGTATACAGACAGTGCCTATGAGCATCCATTTACAGGTACGACCATGCCGGACGAAGATCTGACACTTTATGGAAAGTGGATCAAAGGCTCGCAGTCTTATCAGGTATGGCACTACATAAAAGAGCTTGACGACAGAGAAAAGCTGTATGCAGTAGATGTGCTGTACGGGGAACCGGGAACCGATGTGACACCGGAGACAAAGACACCGGAAGGCTTCGCAGATACAGCAAAGATCACGCATACCCTGATCCAGGGCAAGGTGGACAATAACATCATAAAATATGTATACGAGCGAAAGAAGTATCAGATCACATACATTTTAAATGGTGGAGAGGCTGGTTTTGAGACAACGCAGTCCCTTGCGTATGAGGCACCACTTCAGCAATATCCTTACCGGGCAGGTTATGAATTTGCAGGCTGGTATTTAGATGAAGGGCTTACGGAACCGTTAAAATCCGACACGGTACCGGCACATGACCTGACACTTTACGCGAAGTGGAACGTGGGAAGAAGCCAGTATGTGGTAGAACATTATCTGGAATACGGCAGTCAGGATGGCTACACACTTGGCCGCAGGGAATTCCTATATGCGGATACGGATTCTACCGTAGAACCGGCAGTCAAAACGTATGAAGGTTATATTTCTCCGTCAGTGCAGCAGGAAACCGTCATTGGCACGGATGGCGATCCGAAAAACCGTCTTGTGATCAGATACTACTATGACTGTAAAAAACATCAGCTTACCCTGCATGGTGTATGCAAAAACTATCTCGACGTGGAAGATACGACGGAAACGGTAAAATATGGAATGTATATTGAACCGCAGCGGAGAATGGGCTATACGTTCGGCGGTTGGTATGAGGATCAGGCGTATACCAAATTATTTACAGGGCTGATGCCGGATAAAGATTTTGAGCTGTTTGCAAAATGGATCCCGGATTCCAGACCGTATACGATCGTCCATTACATCCAGGATCTTTACGGAATCTATCAGGTGGAGGAGATAGAAAAAGGCACAGCGGAAACCGGAAGCTTCGTAACGACACAGCCAAAGAGTTATCCTGGATTTACCGCACCAGAGGCAGAAAGGGTACAGATCCAGGCGAATACAGGCAATCTCATAGAGCTAAAGTATGCAAGAAACCGGCACACGGTTACTTTCCGGTTAGAAAACGGAAAAGCAGATGTGGTAAGGCGCGGCTACTATGGATGTGAGATCCATGCACCGAATCCGGAACGGACGGGCTATACCTTTGTCGGATGGGACAGCAAGGTTGTTGACACGATGCCGGATGAAGATCTGATTTATACCGCTAAATGGAGTAAAAACAGTTATAAGCTTACCTATGTTATAGACGAAGAAACCATAAGTGAAACCTATGAATACGGGGCAGAGATCACACCACGGAAAGAACCGGAAAAATTGGGTTATACGTTCGACAAATGGAGCGGAACCGTGCCGGAATCAATGCCTGACCATGATGTGAACCTGACTGCACAGTGGACACCGGAAATCTATCCGATCAGCTATGATTTAGATGGAGGAACAGAGTATTATAATCCGAAATTTTATCAGTATGAAAGCAACGAGATCATATTAAATGCACCGACACGGGGCGGATATGAATTTATCGGATGGAGCGGAGACGGAATTGATGGTATTCAGAAGACAGTGACCATACCGAAGCATTCGACAGGAAAACGCAGCTACAAGGCAAACTGGAAGGTTATCACTTACACGATCGAATTTGTTCCGAACAAAATGCCGATGGATGCAATGGAACCGATCGTCTTTACCGGCGGCGCAGAGATCAAGCTCCCGAAATACGGCACATCGCCGGAGGGCTATTCCTTTGCAGGCTGGACGAGGAGACCGGAGGAACCATCGGATAATCCGTGGTACAACTATCTCGATCAGGGGACAGTCAAAAATCTCTGGGAGAACGTGAAGCTCTATCCGGTCTACCGGCCGAACAAGTATAAGGTGACATTTGATTACAACAAAGGAAGCCTGTATTACAGCTACAACTGGTACAATTACGGTACAACGATCGGTATTCCGCAGGTAGATGCCAGCCATCCTGGAAATAAATGGGGCTATAAGATCGATGGCTGGGACAGAACGGACGGAGGAGGCTATCTGGACGCTACTGAGACAAGCTTTGCATTGGAAGAAGCAAAGGACATTGAATTTAAGGCAAGATGGACGCCGAACGATACCTATGTTTATGCACCGTCAGACAAGGATAACACCTACAATATCACGGATAGCAAAAACAGGGAGATCTCATTTACATTCTATATCGACGGCAAACAGAAAGAAAAAGAGACAACCGGCGATTACGGACTTGGAAACGGAGCGGACTATATCATGAACATGGATAACATGTCCGGGAATGTCGTAAGAAGCAATTTCAGCAAAATGAAGATCAGTGGCAGATACAGAGCCACGATGGTGGAAGACGGCTATGCGATCATGCGCATCAGCTATATGACGACCGGTGGCAAGGAAGTCAAATGGCAGACCAAGACGAACGATCTGTTAGAGTACTGGGAGACGAAGTGGTTTTCTTACGAGCTCGACAGAACCGATCTGAAATGGATCAAACTGGAGTTTGATGCCGATGGAGGAAAACGGGATGAATATATCTTAAGTAATCTGAATTTCAAAGTGACATTCGAATAAAAAGGAGGCAAACAGATGACAAAGAAAAAACAGCTGATCATCCTTCTCGGAGTCCTTGCCTGCATTGCAGTGGCAGCCGTTTTTATCCTGAGACAAAAGAACATGGCAGATCCGGCATTTTCGCCGGATCTGGATCCAAATGCATCGGTGCAGACCGAACAGCAGGAGGAAAAACCGGAAGGAATCCGGATTCCGGGGTATCCACGGATCACGATCGCCGCAGATACGACTGAGGTGACAATGAATCTGAAAAATCCGGAAGGCAATCCATGTTATTTTACTTTCGAGATCGCATTAAAAGAGGACGATGAAATATTGTATACATCCAAAATGGTGGAACCCGGAAAGGCGATCACGGACGTGACACTCGCAAGGGCATTGGAAAAAGGAGAATATCCGGCAGTGATCCGGATCACGACCAATTCACTGGAGGATGGCTCCGTAATGAATGGGGCAAATGTTGAGACGACACTGGTGGCAGAATAGGGGGCGATGAGATGAAAGAAAAAATGATACTGGCTGTCACACTTCTTCTGCTTACCGTTCCAATGATAAGTGCAGCCGCAGAACCGCCGAAAAAGACGACAGTGACCTATAAAGTGGATCCTGCATATGAGGTCGTGATCCCGACGAGCATGGATGTGTCTTATCAGGCGACAGAATCCGTTTATGGTAAAATCAGGGTGGAAAACGCCCTGTTAGAAGCAGACAAATGTATTTTAGTTACAATGAATTCTGACGGTGTACTGAAAAATGAGGCGCACCCGGACGCAGTGATCCCATATCAGATTCTTGCAGACGGAAAACCATTTACAAAGCAGACGTATACAAAGACCGGAGAGGAGACGAAGCTGATCGTTTCCATTGCCCCGGAGGACTGGAAGAAAGCAGCCGGAGGCTCTTATAAGACAGCCATTACTTTTACAATTTCTTATGTAAACCGACAGTAGCAGAAAGGCAGGGTGAAGAATATGAAAAAAATCAGGACGATTTTACTGACAGTCTGCATCTGCCTGCTATTGCCGGTCACTGCTTTGGCAACACAGAGTGAGATTGGCGCGACAGTACCGGATTATCATTCGGTAGCAATCGAAGCAGAGCATGCATCTGCACTGTATGTGCAGGGAAGCAAGGGAGAAAGCATGGCTTATTCTGTTCTCCGATTTTCCGAGCCGGAATTTCAGATCCGGGCAGAAGACGGATGGAAGATCAGCCGTGTGCTGCTAAATGGGACAGATGTCACTTCACAGATGAAAGATGGCATCTTAAAGCTGGCAGCAGTCCGGGAAGACCAGGTGATCACAATCGAGACAACGGAAATTAAGACCGGACAGGGCGGCGGAACAAAGCAGGAAAATGCCGGGGCTGGAAAAGGAAACGGAAAAGCGGACAGCAGCGGCGATGAAAATAAGACAGTCATCGGGATGCTTGTCGCAGCGGCAACCGGGGACAGGAGCGTGACAGGGATTGCAGTGCTGGCTCTTGGAGCTGGAGTGCTGTTGCTTTGGACTGCTCGGCGCAGGCGAAAAAAGACTATTTTATAGACTGTGTAGCAGATTTGAAATCTGTCTGGTTGCAACACGGCCTCTCCGTGCTATAATAAAAACAAGCATGGAGAGGAGGCTGGCATCGATGAGAAGCGTGTTACCGTTGGTAGGAAGTGCAACAGAAGAGATTGGAGTAGAAGAGGCGATCCGCCGGATTGAAGATCCGCAGCTTGCGGAGATCGCGCGTGCGGAACGTTGTTATTTTTCGGCGCAGGCGAAGGAGTGTGTGGATATTGTAAAAAAATATCTGACGAGTGAAGACATGATGCTCCGGCTGTCTGCGGATATGCTGTATGTATTTGGAAATCTGACGCTTGGAAATGTAAGGGAAGCGCAGGATGCCCGCACGGATGTAAAAGAATGCCTTTTGAAAGCACTTAATGAGAATGTATCCGAAGAAACGAGGGCATCCTGTATTTTTGCCTATTATCTGACGAGCATATTTTTACATATTGAACCAGAGAAAGAGATGCCGTCCCTGCAGCAGGCGATTGGATTTCTTCCGATGGGACAGCGTTTGTTTGCAATGAGCGTTTTGGCACACGGCATGTATCTGAAAAAAGAGTATGCCAAGGCACAGGGCGTGGTGGAGACGGCCATGCTTATGGCGGACAAGACGTATCTGATTCCATTTCTTTATTTAAACTGTGTGAAAGCAATGTGCCAGATTAACCAGAAAAACCAGGAGGGAGCGATCGCGTCCGTTTCTTCTGCATGGGAGCTGGCAAAGAACGATCAGCTCATCGAGCCCTTTATTGAACATCATGGATTATTGCAGGGAGTGCTGGAGGTCTGTCTAAGAAAAAGCGAGCCGGAAATTTACAAAAAACTGGTCGACGGTATCATCGCGTTCAGCCGCGGCTGGATGAAGATCCACAATCCGCAGATGAATAAGATGGTGACAGATCTTTTAACACCGCTGGAATTTTCCATTGCAATGTTAGCGTGCCGTGACTGGACGAACCAGGAGATCGCACAGCATCTCGGGCTGTCTGTGAATACAGTGAAACATTATGTCTCAGATATTCTGGATAAGTTACAGATTGATAAACGGGAGAAAATAAAGGCATTTGTAAATCAGTAAAATAAAAAAAGAAACGAGCAAGTCCCCTTGCAACTTTCCTGAAACCGTGCTATATTCTTAACGAAAACTGAACAACAAACAATGGGGTGCTGGCAGAAGCCGGCTGAGATTTGGACTGATACTGTTCATGACCCGATGAACCTGTTGGATAATGCCATCGTAGGGAGTGTATTGCAAATAGTACAAAGAAAGCGTCCGGCATAGATCGAGGCGCTTTTTCTAATGTAATAGGAAGATTCTTCTTTATGGCTCAGTTAAAACATATTTTGAGGAGGAATAGTAACATGACAACAAAAAAATGGGAGTTAAAGGATATCATCATGATGGCGATTCTAGGAGTCGTTTTTTCAGCGGTGTATCTGGCAGTATTTGATGGAGGAGTTGTACTTTCTACAGTGCTCGCTCCTACAGGATTTTCCAATTTTGCTTTTGAGATCGTCTATGGTGTATGGTTTATGGCAGCTACCCTGGCAGCGTATATTATCCGGAAACCAGGTGTCGCTCTGGTAACAGAGGTTCTTGCATCTGTAATAGAGCTTCTGATGGGAAATTCCGGTGGTGTGACTGTAGTATTGACCGGATTCATTCAGGGTGCAGGAGCAGAACTTGCTTTCGCTTTATTCCGTTATAAAAAATGGAATCTTGCAAGCATGTCTCTGGCAGGAGTATTTTCTTCCTGCTTTATCTTCTGCTACGAATTGTATTATCTGAACTATATTGCACTGGCTCCGGGACTTTTACTTGCTCAGATCGTAGTGCGTTTTGCAAGTGCTATCGTTTTCTCCGGAGTGATCTGCAAACTGGCAGGTGACGGACTGGCAAAGACCGGTGTGGTAAAGAGTTATGCGATCGGAGCGAATGCTAAGATTGGCAAGGTATATGACGAGGAGGAGTAAAATGGATAAGTTAAAGGTTGTTCTGGACTGGTTTCCAAATACAAATCATACAGGATATCTGTTAGCACAGAAGAGAGGCTGGTTCAAAGAGGCCGGACTGGATGTGGAAATCTTTGGTGAGGTACATGGAGAGATGGAACTTCATGGAGGAGATTTTGTCTGTGGACCGGAAATCGCTATGTTAGAATGCAGAGAGAGGGGAATCAATCTGACCGGTATTGCAGTTATGACCCAGAAATGTGATTCCGGTATCGTATCTTTAAAGGAAGCCGGAATTACCCGCCCGAGAGAATTGGAAGGAAAACGTCTGACTCACTGGACACCAGCCTGGTTCCATGCAGCAATCCGTCGCGTGGTAGAGGCAGACGGAGGCGATTATGACAAGATTAACCTGGTAAACCTGGATGTTGGTGATATTATAGCAACTCTTGGAAATGTGGCAGATGCTACATGGGTATATGAGAACTGGGAAAATCAGGAACTGCTTGAGGCAGGCAAGGAAATCAATTATTTCAACTTAGGTGACGTGGATCCGATCTTTGATTTCTGTGCACCGGCTATGGCAGCTTCCGAGGAAGTTCTCAGAGACAGACCGGATGCAGTCCGTCGTTTCTTAAAGGTTCTGGATCGGGCATATCGTGAAGTGGCTGCACATCCGGAAGAAACCGTGATGGAAGTGCGTGATATGCTGCCGGCAGATGCGTCAGAATCACTGCTGATCCGCAGTCAGAAACATCTGGCTCCGATCCTTCTGGATCAGGAAGGACGTTGGGGAAGAATTGACGCCCAGAGATGGAACCGAATGGCAGATTTTCTTGTAGAGTGTGGTGTGATTTCCAAGAGAACAGAACGGGAATTTACCAATGAGTATTTTTAAAGCATGAGTATTAGAATTCAACATTTAAGTTTTAGTTATTTTGAAGATCGAAAGGATATCCTTTCTGATTTATCCGCAGAGTTTGACGCCAGTGAGATCACTATTCTCACTGGCGCTTCCGGGTGCGGAAAGTCTACACTTCTTTATCTGGCAGCAGGAATCTATCCGCACAATGCCGGAGTGCTGCGTCATGGTACACTGGAGGTGGAAGGCATCCGTCCGGACAGTCTGGTCCCGAAGGAGCGTTGTGCCCTGGTGGGGATGATGTTCCAGAATCCGGAGCTGCAGTTTTGTATGGATACGGTAGAACGTGAGCTTTTGTTCTGTCTGGAAAATATCTGTACGCCAAGAGAGAATATGATGGCACAGGTAGAGGAGGCTCTGGCTTTCTGCAAAATCCCTCATTTGAAAGAAAGAACGCTGCAAAGCCTGTCAGGAGGTGAGAGGCAGAAAGTAATGCTGGCATGTCTCACTTTACTGTCACCGAAATGGCTTCTTTTGGATGAGCCTTTTGCAAATATCGATGATGCTTCCGCCCGTATGATAGCAAAAAAATTAAAGGAATTAAACCGGACAAGAGGGATGGGGATTCTTGCGGTAGATCACCGGCTGGAGAACTGGCTTGGCATCGCAGATCAGGTACGGATCATGGAAAACGGCATGCTCCGCCCGGAGATAATGGATGCCAATACACTGGATCCGGAGCTTTTGAAAAGACTGGGTGTGATCGTGCCAAAAGAAGCCTATGATCCAAAGCTTCCGGAAGCAACAGCGGGAGAGGTTGTACTGGAATTAAGGGATCTGATGCTTCGCCATCAGGGTAATATTATTTTTCAAAATGTGAATGCAAAGTTTCGTTCCGGCTGCATTTATGCGATCCAGGGAGAGAGTGGCTGTGGAAAGAGCAGTCTTTTCGGAGCGTTGTCCGGTATTTACGCCTATCAGGGACAGGCATTATTGCAAGGGACGGAGCTTCGCAGACAAAAGAAAAAGGATCTGGGAAAAATCGGATTTGTCACACAGAATCCGCAGGATCAGTTTGTAAGTGATACAGTAAAAGAGGAAATTCTGGTAGGCCTGAAAAAGCAGGAGGATGCGGAAAAGAAGACAGAGGAAATCCTCCGTGGCATAAAGCTATGGCGTTACAGGGATATATCGCCTTATATGTTAAGCCAGGGACAGCAGAGGCGTCTTGGAGTGGCAGCACTGATGGCATATCCCTGTAAAGTGCTGGTCTGTGATGAGCCGACCTATGCTCAGGATCGAAATAACACAATGGCAATTATGGATGCTCTGTGCAGACAGGCAAGAGAGCATGATGTTGCACTGATTTTTTCCACGCATGACAGACAGCTTGCAAAAGATTATGCAGATGTGATCCTGGAAATGAAGGGAGGCAGCTTATGCGAACATTGAATCCGGCCATGAAATTCGTGACGCTTTTATGTGTGACCTTTGTGCTGGCATTTCGGTATCAGCCGGTATTGAACATATTTATTTTTTTTCTTTGTATGGCAGCTTTGCTGATTTCCCATGTGAAACCAAAGACACTGGGAATTCTGATGCTTCCGATTCTGCTGGCGGCTGTCGGAATGTTTTTTACAGGATACCGGTTTTCTGCGGATGCATCAATGCCGGTGGCAGCAGCAGATTTTATGATCAGCGATTCGAGAGTATGGAATGGGATTGCACAGGCGAGCAGAGTACTGGCCTATGCAGGAGTGGGATTCCTGTTTACCCTGACGACGGATCGGATTCTAATGGTCAAGTCTTTTGAAAAACAGTTCCATCTGCCACAGGTCTGGGTATACGGACTTCTTGCAGCATGGGGGATTTTTCCACAGGCAGTGCAGGAGTACAAAAGAACCAGAGCGGCTTTCAGAGCCAGGGGAATTTCAGTATTTCCGGTATCTCCGGCGTTACTGAAACCATTGCTTGTAAAATCAGTCCGTTGGTCCGAAGAACTCTCGATTGCCATGGAATCGAAAGGATTTTCCGGGGAAGAAAAACGGACAGAATATATTCAGGTGCAGATCCGTCTAAGAGACTGGATTTTTCTGATTTTCTGCGTGACACTGACGATCTTTTTCAGAGTCTGAAAAATCAGAGGGAAGGAAAGAAAGATATGGAAAAAAGATATTCAATCATATGCAACAGTTTAACAGGTAATACAAGAAAACTTGCAGATACGATCAGGGAAACATTGCCAGAAGAGAATTGTGATTATTTCGGTTCAGGCAAAGAGGAAGAATTGAATTCAGAAGTGATCTGTGTCGGATTTTGGACAGATAAAGGGAATGCAGACAGTGCAACCTTAGAGCTGCTTAAGACATTGAGAAATAAAGAGATTTTTTTGTTTGGAACAGCAGGGTTTGGTGGCAGTGAAGCTTATTTTCAGAAGATCCTTGCAAATGTCAGAGCGTCTGTTGATGCAAGTAATACGATAATCGGTGAATATATGTGTCAGGGAAAAATGCCGATGTCTGTCAGGGAGCGCTATATGAAAATGAAAGAAATGCCGGATCAGTCTGCAAAGGCAGAATCATTGATTGAAAATTTTGACCGGGCACTTTCACATCCGGATGAAAAAGATCTTGCAGCGCTCAAGGAAATAATTGAGAGCACTTTCTAATGTCAATATTCTATTACATAAAAATATCCCCCATATAGGACTTTTGTATTTCATTGTCCTATATGAGGGTAGCATATCAAACTCGTTTTCGGGACTTCTTATTTAACGGATATATAGATGGACGTTCGACTTGAATTTTTATTCACCAGTTCCTTCTATATTGTAATTTTAAACCAGTCTTTTTCTTCAAAATCAACAACAGTACAATCATTTGCATAAGTGCATTCCGGAAGAATGATCATTGCGTGAAGCACGTCGTTATTAGCCGGGAGCGGACAAAGATGCCAGATTGCGGCATTTATCTTTACCATGTATCCTTTTGGTACCAGGAAAGCTTTTGCCAGTTCCGGAACCGGTGTACCGCCGGAAGCAGGTGCGACGTGAATAAGCATATCGTCATCCAGTGCGACGATTCCTTCCCAGGTAGTCGTGTGGTATTCTGCAGCTTTTACAATTCTCTCATCTTTACGAACTTCAATTGGTGAAAATGCCATACTTCCTATACATGTACCGGAAATTCGATCCGGATAAAATTTATGGATTTCACCCTCCAGTGGATGGCCTTCCGGTTCTGTCATGTTACAAAATGTTCCATACGGTGCAAAATCTACCGTATTGATCTTAACAGCTTTTACTTCTCTCATTTAAAAATCCTCCTCTTTATAAAACCCCATTACGGATAAAAACAGATATTTTTGCTCAGTTTTGTGATTACCCGATGCATCCAGTATAACATAGTTAAAATACAGTCTCAAGGAAAGCATATGATTCTGCTAGGTATTTTGAACTGTTAATTCAAAGTGATTTTTATTTGTTTTTAAAAATCCTTCTTTTTGTAATTTGGAAATCTCAGTAGACATCGCAGCACGGTCAACACACAGATAATCGGCTAATTGCTGGCGGTCAAACGGAATATCGAAGGATAATGAGGACTGTCTTAACGACTCGGCAGACAGATAAGACAGTATTTTCTCTCTGGTAGTTCGTTTCCCTACGTGCGTGATTTTGTCATTAAAGACTAATATTTTTTTTGCAAGGACGCTTACGAGATTACGGATCAGCTTCTGATGATGCTCGCATGCAGTCGGACAGGTGATCAGAAGTTTCTGGATATTTAAAAGTATAATTTCACAGGCTTCTTCTGCCACTACACTGATATTTAAGACGGCACCTGCATTTGCAGCATATGGTTCGCCAAAAAAATCACCGGACTGGCATTTGGATAAAATATTGCGGTGCCCCCAAAGATCTTCCTGTACGATCAGAACGCTCCCGGAAACCACAAGTCCCATTACTTCCGTACAGTCTCCGGCTCTGAAAATGTAGGAACCCTGTTCTCTGGAAATAGTTGTTGCATTCACACATTGAAGAATAGATAATATCTCGTCATCATTAAGCCCGGTAAAAAATGGACTATTTTTTAAAATAGGTAAATATTTTTTCAAAAAAGAAAACCTCCTGTTGGAAATCAAACATACAAGTTGCATTTCTAATATTATTATGATTATACCAGAAAAATAAAATATAACTATATTATGGAGGTTAAAGATGATAAGAAAGATTATCCGTATTGACAAAGAAAAATGTAATGGTTGTGGGGCATGTGCGAAAGCATGCCACGAAGGTGCAATCGATATGATTGATGGAAAGGCAGAATTGGTAAGGGAACATTTCTGCGACGGATTCGGTGACTGTCTGCCGGAATGTCCGACAGGAGCAATCTCCTTTGAAGAAAGAGAAGCACCGGAATACGACGAAGAAGCTGTGAAGGAAGCACAGAAGAAAAAAGCTGCAGAAAATATGACACAGCCTGCACACACCGGCTGTCCGGGATCTAAGATCATGCAGATCCAGAGAAGGGCAGAGGCTGATACTAACGCAACGCCAGCAAATGGAAGTCAGGAATCCATGCTTTGCAACTGGCCGGTACAAATCAAACTTGCACCAGTCAGTGCACCATATTTTTCCGGTGCAAAGCTTTTGATCGCAGCTGACTGTACAGCTTATGCTTATGCAAATTTTCACCAGGATTTTATCCGGAATAAGGTAACGTTAGTTGGCTGTCCGAAATTAGACAATGTAGATTACA
Organism: uncultured Roseburia sp.; assembly: GCA_934292805.1. Lineage (GTDB taxonomy): Bacteria > Bacillota > Clostridia > Lachnospirales > Lachnospiraceae > Roseburia. The sequence continues at coordinate 20,824 of CAKQXQ010000007.1, forward strand.
GTGAGAAACTGACGTCCATCATTCAGAACAATGATATCCAGAGCGTGACGATCGTAAGAATGGAAGTCCCTTGTTGCGGCGGCCTTGAAATGGCAGCAAAGAAAGCACTTATGGACAGTGGAAAATTTATTCCATGGCAGGTTGTTACGATCAGTATCGATGGAAAAATTATGGAGTAAAGAGTTATAAAAATGTTCGATTTTTTATGAAAAATAGAAAAATGCAAATGAAACGAACAATTGTTCAAAAAATATTGACACTTGAGAAAAAAATTATATAATTAAGAACATAAACGAACATATTAGAACAATGATTCGAACAATTCGATGAAGAGGAAGAAATGTTTGCAGGTGAAAGACAAAAATATATTTTAGAACAACTAAGAGCGAATGGAGATGTTTCTGTAGAAAAGCTCGCAAAGGAACTGGATGTCAGTCTGATGACGATTCGAAGAGACTTACAGAAAATGAGCGACGAAGGACAGATTGAAAGGTATCACGGTGGAGCTGTTATAAAAAGTGAAGAACCTTATGTAAAAAAAGCTGTCAGCCATAATGAAGAAAAGCTAGCAATTGCAAAAAAGGCTGTAGATATGATCAAAGACGGGAATTGTATTTTTCTTGATGCTGGTACAACTACCTTTCAGATGATTCCTTTGCTCGAACAATTCCACAATCTGACGATTGTTACAAACGATCTTGAAATTGCTTATAAGGTAGCCAGAACGAAGTTTGATGTGATTATTATTGGAGGCATGCTGCAAAAAACAACGTCATGTATGTTTGGGATGATGACAAATGATGCATTGCAGCAGCTTAAATTTGATCAGGCATTTATGGGTGCAGCGACGATCGATGAACAATTCGACGTATTGACCCCGACAGAGAAAAAAGCGGCATACAAAAGAACTGTGGTGGAAAACAGCAATTATAGTTATCTTCTTGTAGATTCGGGTAAATTTAACAGACGTGCAATGATAAGAGTAAATAATCTAAGGGACTATACAGGAGTTATTACAACTTATCAATTCAGCGAAGATGAAAGGGTACAGATATTGGAAAATGATATTTCAATTATTTCTGTAAAATAAATTAGCAGACAGGAGGAGATTATATGGCAGATTGTGTCATTATAGCAGATGATCTGACCGGAGCAAATGCTACGGGGGCTTTATTACAAAAAATCAATTATACAGCGTATACCGTAATGAACATGGAACGTTTGCAGCTGACGAATGAGAGTGGATGTGACTGCATTTTGTATCCTACGGACAGCAGAGGAATTTCGGCAAAAATGGCATACAATCGTGTGTACAATGTCTCAAAGCTATTGCAGTCAGAACAGATTAAAATATATGCAAAGAGAATTGACAGTACACTGCGTGGAAATCTCGGAAGTGAAACGGATGCATTTCTTGACAGCTTCGACGGCGAACAGAGAATCGCGATGGTGGCACCTTGTTTCCCTGATTCCGGAAGAGTTGTCTGTGGCGGTTATATGCTGGTAAATGGAATCCCATTGCATAAAACTTCAGCGGCGATCGATCCGAAGACACCGGTAAAAACCTCAAAAGTTGAAGATGTATATAAAAGTCAGTCGAAGTATCGTGTTGCAACAATCGATATGGAAGATTTAAGACTTGGAATCGATCATGTTACCGAACAAATTTTGAAACTGCAAAAAGAAGGTAACCGGATCATTATATTTGATTGTGTATCACAGGAAGATCTGGATGAGATTGCAGATGCAGTTATTAAAAGTGGCGTCCCTAATATTATTGTTGATCCGGGGCCATTTACAATGACGATGGCCAGAAAATGTATTGTACCGCACAATACGATGGCATCAGCGAAAATCCTGGCGGTTGTCGGCAGTGTAAATCCTGTGACCAAAGCTCAGGTAGAAGAGCTGCTTCTTTCACAGAATATACATAATGTTTTTGCAAAAACAGAAAGATTTCTGCAGGGTGAAGAAGCAAGACAGGAAGAGATAAAAAGAATTACTGACGAAGTTTTAAAAGACTGTACCGATCGTGAAATCTGCAGTGTTGTAGGAGATGGTATATATCCGGAAAACAGAATTGATTTTAAGGAATATACGGATAAAACAGGGCTAAACAGTGATGAATTATGCAAAATTATTAATAAATCTTTTGCAGAAATCACGCAATCCATAATTGATGCAAAACCGGAATTTCGAGGAATCTATTCCAGTGGAGGAGATGTTACGGTAGCAATTTGCCAGCAATTTCAGGCATCCGGTATCCGGTTGCTGGGCGAAGTCCTTCCACTTGCAGCATATGGATCCATTTTAGGAGGAAAATATGATGGAATCAGAGTTGTGACGAAAGGAGGCATGGTCGGGGAAAACAGTGCAATGAGAGATTGTGTCATCTATCTAAAAGAAAAAATGTATATGTAGGAGGAAAATAAAATGTCAAAACCTTATATTGCAGTACCTATTGGAGATCCGGCAGGTATAGGTCCGGAAATAGTTGCGAAAGCACTGGTAGATCCGATTGTTGAAGAAGGAGCCAGCTGTGTCATCATTGGTGACAAAAATGTTATGGAGAATGCTATCAAAATCACAGGCGTTGATCTGAAAATCAATCTGATCGAGGAACCATCACAGGGAGATTACAGCAAAGGAATCATGAACCTGATCGATCTCCATAATATTGATATGGATAAGTTTGAAATCGGAAAAATAGACGGAATGTGTGGTAAAGCAGCCTATGAATATATTGAAAAAAGTATTCAGCTTGCCAATGAAAAGAAAGTAGCAGCAGTATCTACAACTCCAATCAATAAGGAAGCATTGAAAGCAGGCGGTATCAATTACATTGGCCATACAGAAATATTCGGAGCATTAACGAATACGCCAGATCCACTTACAATGTTCGAAGTACATGGTATGAGAGTATTTTTCCTGAGTCGGCACGTATCTTTAAGAAAAGCATGCGATATGGTAACAAAAGACCGAATTGAAGATTATGTAAAACGTTGTCTGGATGCATTAAAGAAATTAGGCGTAACGGAAGGTACGATGGCGATCGCAGGATTAAATCCACACAGTGGTGAACACGGACTGTTTGGAGATGAAGAAGTAAATGAAGTATTCCCGGCTGTAGAGGAACTCCAGAAGCAGGGATATCCGGTTGTTGGACCAATCGGTGCAGACTCCGTATTCCATCTTGCATTGCAGGGCCGCTTTAACAGTGTATTATCCTTATATCATGATCAGGGACATATTGCGACAAAAACACTTGATTTTGAAAGAACAATATCGATTACCGGTGGAATGCCAATCTTAAGAACATCTGTCGATCATGGTACAGCGATGGATATTGCCGGAAAAAATATTGCAAGTGCAGTCAGCATGATTGAAGCAATTCGTCTTGCAGTAAAATACGCGCCTAATTTTATCTAGGAAAACATACGGTATAGAAAAAGCACATAATTTTTATGGAATAATTGAGGAGGTAGTAGTATGGAAGGTATTTCTGGTTCACAGATGCTGATAGGACTTTTTATTGGTCTTATTGTTTTGATTTTGTTGATTTTAAAAACAAAATTACATGTATTTGTTGCATTAATTGTATCTTCATGCATCATTGGTCTGATAGGGGGTATGCAGCCAAATGATGTTGTCACATCTATTACAGATGGATTTGGCGGCACATTGGGAAGTATAGGAATTATTATCGGTTTTGGTGTTATGATGGGACAGGTTTTTGAAATGTCCGGTGCAGCAGAACGTATGGCAAAAACATTCTTAAAAATTTTTGGCAAAGGTCATGAAGAACTTGCCATGGCAATCACTGGATTTTTGGTATCCATTCCAATCTTCTGTGATTCTGGATTTGTTATTTTGTCCCCACTTGCCAAAGCGATTTCAAAACAGACAAAGAAATCCATGGTAAGTCTGAGTGTTGCACTCGCAGCAGGATTAGTTATCACACACAGTTTGGTTCCACCAACACCGGGTCCTCTTGGTGTAGCCGGAACATTTGGCGTAGATATCGGAAAATTCCTGTTATTAGGAATCGTTATTGCACTGCCAATGGCAATTGTATGTATGTTTTATGGAAAATGGTTAGGAAAGAAAATCTATCAGCTTCCGTCAGAAGATGGAGAAGGATGGGTTAGACCAGCATATCAGAAACCAGTATATTCATTTATTGATGAAACAGGTACACGCAAGATGCCATCCACTTTTGCAGCTTTTGCACCACTGTTGTTACCGATTCTTTTAATTTTATTAAACACTGTATTTTCTGCAATGGGAAAAACAGAAGGATTTTTCCAGATACTGATCTTTTTAGGAAAACCAATTATCGCAGTTGCTCTTGGATTGATCGTTGCTATTTATACTCTTACAAGAGATATGAGCCGCGAGGAAGTTATTTCTAAGATGGAAGAAAGTATTAAAAGTGCAGGAATCATTATCCTGGTAACAGGCGGTGGCGGTGCATTAGGTCAGGTGATCAAGAATGCCGGTGTTGGAAATTATATTGCACAGGGCATTGCAGCTACAAGTATTCCGGTTATTTTATTACCATTCATTATCGCAACACTGGTTCGTTTTGTACAGGGTTCAGGAACAGTTGCAATGGTAACCGCAGCAGGAATCACAGCACCAATTGTTGCAGCAGCAGGCGGAAATATGTTACTTGGAGCATTTGCAGCATGTGTCGGTTCCTTATTCTTCTCATACTTCAATGATAGCTTTTATTGGGTTGTTAACCGTCTGAGTGGAATTACCGAAACAAAAGAACAGATACGTGTCTGGTCATTTACCACAACAATAGCCTGGGCAGTTGGTTTGGTGGAAATTCTGATTTTAAATATCTTTATGTAATGTGAACAATTTATTTGCTTATTTGAAAATATAGTCTATACCGATATCGTTGAATATAGAAACAAAATAAAGAACCGGGGGTATATCAATATCCCCGGTTCTTTGTGTTTTTGAGTTTAATCTTCGTCTGGTGACGCGGTATCGTCAACTTTGTCCGGACGATTTTCACGATACCATGCATCGACTACCGGATTAATCAGGTCATTCAATTCAGAGAAAACATTTTTCTGATTCTCCGGAAATACATTGTTTCCGGACGCAGAAAGACTTGTTCCATCTGTAAATTCTACATGAAATGAAAACCAGCTTCCGTCAAGAACCATTTTATCGTCCCCATGAAATTCGTTCCAGGAGCCTACATCATATTTTTCGAGGATTTCCTGTGCCTGATCCATTACACCAGAGTCCAGCAGCATTTCATATTCTTCCTGGTATTCAAGCTCAAGCTTTACCAGAGTCCCTTCTTTGGTGCGGCATAAAGTTGCATTGGTAACAAGGGCAACATAACTATAGTGCTCACTGTATGAAATTTCCTGTACTTCGGTTATTTCTACCGGAGTACCTCTGGTTATAACGATGGTATCCTCAGAATCATGAAATTTATCTTTATTTCCAGGCCACTTGTCACATCCAGCCAATATAGTTGCCCATGTCATAAATCCTGCCATAAACACCCACCCTTTCTTCCTGAGTTTTAACATACGGTCACCTCCCCGGTTATTTTATGTGGCATGATCCGGAATGTAATCAGATCCCAAACGACATATTTTAAAAGCAATATGTCTTTACTTTGGTTATACCGAATTATGGGGGAAAAAGATATACTCACCATGAGAAATTTTTATGATTTTGGAGTTTTTTGTTATACGAATGATTCGCATACAGCATATGGTGATCCAAAACATATTGACACAAGTATAAAGGTTGCTAAAATATGAATTGTACAGGTTATTAATAACAATATTGTGAGCAGAAGATTTTATGAGAACAATGCTGGCATGGAAAGGATGGTTTTTATGAATAGTATATTTGGTGTAAAATGTATGGAAGACTATATCCGTATGTGTGGAGATGGCGTTCGCCAGGGATGGCATGAGAGAAACGGCGGTAACCTCACATACCGTATGACAGAAGAAGACATAAATGAGTGTCGTCCGTATTTTAGAGAGACTCCGGGCGAATGGGTCAAGATGGATGTACAGGCTGACAATCTTAAGAATGAATATTTTATTTCAACAGGAAGTGGAAAGTTCCTTCGTAATGTAGACTTAGAACCGCAGAACAACATCTGTATCGTGGAGATTAATGACGTTGGAGACAGCTACAGAATAGTATGGGGACTTGAAAAAGGCGGAAAACCTACATCAGAATTCCCAACACACTTTATGAATCATTCCATACGTAAGAGAGTGACAAATGGTGAAAACAGAGTGATTTATCATGCACACACACCGAATGTGATCGCACTTACTTATGTGCTTCCACTGAAATCCGAGATCTTTACACGTATGCTCTGGAAGAGTGCAACAGAGTGCTGCGTTGTATTTCCGGGAGGAGTAGGTGTGGTACCTTGGATGGTTCCGGGTGGTGCTGATATAGCCAGAGCTACCTGTGTTATGATGGAAAAATACGAGGCAGCAATCTGGGCATTCCATGGTCTCTTTGTATCAGGACCGGATTTTGATATTGCATTCGGACTTATGCATACAATTGAAAAAGCAGCAGAAATTGCAGCAATTGCACTTGCAGCAAACGGTGGAAAGAAACCAAATCAGGTAATCGAAGACGATCAGCTACGCCAGATTGGAAAAGAATTCGGAGTAACCTTAAATGAAGATGTGTTAAACTTCAAATCGGATGATGATATGTACTGCTAAATAATCGTTTTTCATATTGCAATTAAAAAAAAATAAGTTATAATGTAACGGTAACATGGAAAAGATGAAAATGTAATATAACGAAGGGAGTTATAGAAATGAAAGTAGAACATATCAAAGATATAGAAACATTTTTTAAAGTTGTAGATGAGTGCAAAGGTAAAGTAGAATTAGTTACAGGTGAGGGAGATAGACTGAATCTGAAATCCAAGCTGTCACAGTTTGTATCTATGGCAAGTGTTTTTGGAAACAGAGAGATTCCGGAACTTGAAGTGATCGCATATGAACCGGAAGACACAAAGAGACTGATCCAGTTCATGATGACAGGAGAATAAGATTCCTGTAAGAGAATAGCGTAAGATACACCGGCCCCAAAGAGTCATAGAAAGATGACCATTGGCGGCCGGTATTTTTGTGGGGAAAATAAAGTATTTTATAAAAAAGGCAGTAAGTGATAGAATAATGAATATGAGTGAGAGAGGAATATGGGGGAAATGAAAGCGTATACATATGTTTCAAAAGGAAAATTCGAATTAACAGAGAAACCAAAACCGGTACTTAAGGACGACAGAGATGCGATTGTGAAGATAACACTTGCAAGCATTTGTTCCAGTGATCTGCATATCAAACATGGAAGTGTTCCGCGTGCAGTGCCGGGTATTACTGTTGGTCATGAAATGGTCGGGATTGTTGAGGAAGTCGGTAAATCGGTAACAAATGTGAAACCGGGAGACAGAGTGACGGTAAATGTCGAGACTTTTTGTGGGGAGTGTTTTTTCTGCAAGAAAGGATATGTGAATAATTGCACTGACGAAAATGGTGGCTGGGCACTGGGATGCCGTATTGATGGCGGACAGGCAGAGTATGTGCGTGTACCTTTTGCAGATCAGGGATTGAATAAAATTCCGGAGGGAGTTACAGACAGACAGGCATTATTCGTGGGAGATGTTCTGGCAACCGGTTATTGGGCAGCACGCATCTCAGAGATCACAGAAGAAGATACAGTACTGATCATTGGAGCAGGACCTACCGGTATCTGCACATTACTTTGCGTCATGCTAAAGAATCCAAAACGCATTATTATGTGCGAAAAAGATGAAAGCCGTGTCCATTTTATAAAGGAACATTACCCGGATATTCTCGTTGTTTCACCGGAAGCCTGTAAAGACTTTGTACAGTCAAACAGTGATCATGGTGGAGCAGATGTGGTTCTTGAGGTTGCCGGAGCAGAATCAACATTCCGTCTTGCATGGGAATGTGCAAGACCGAATGCGATCGTGACAGTGGTAGCACTTTACAATGAAGCACAGATATTACCGCTTCCAGATATGTATGGCAAAAACCTTACATTCAAAACTGGCGGAGTAGATGGTTGCAATTGTGAAGAGACATTAAAGCTGATCGCCGAAGGCAAAATCAACACTGAGCCGCTTATTACACACACATATCCGCTTGATAGAATAGAAGAAGCATATGAGCTTTTTGAAAAGAAGCAGGATGGTGTGATTAAAGTTGCTGTAGAATGTTAGTGGGATTAGTTCGCTTTGTCAGCGTCAATGACAGACTGGATCTGTTTCATAAGACTGTCGTAATTGTCCTGGTTATCAATGCCTCCAAGCAGTGGCTCGCCTACAATATTTCCGTTTCTGTCAACAAGGATGGTTGTAGGGAATGCCATGATAGAAGAAGCATATTTGCCGGCATCTGAATCAGATGCAACTGAGAGATTGCGGTATTTTGCACCCTGGCTCTCAAGAATCTGTTTTGCTTCTGCAATGGCATCTTCGTTTCCATCGAAAGTTTCTGTATTGATACCTACAACTTCGCCACCCATAGATTTTAAAGTTTCATTTAATTCATCAAGCTTACCTAATTCTGCAACACATGGTTTGCATCCTGTGAACCAGAAGTTTAAAACAGTGACAGCATTTTTGGAAAAAAGAGTTTCATCTACATCATTTCCGTCGTAATCTGTTGCGGAAAGATTTTTAAAAGGACTGGACTCCTCTAAGCTGCTTTCAGAAGCGGCAGTATCTGAGGAGTTCGTTTTATTTCCAAGCTCGGCGATCTGTGCTTCGATTCCACGGATTGTTTCGATATCCTTAGAAAGTGTTTCATACTCGTCATCTGTGAAGCTGTCTTTGTTGGATTCCACTGTGTCGGCAAGGTAATCAGCATAATTGCCGCTAGGATCTGCAGTGCTCTTGCTCATCAGCATGAAAGCTTTGTCCCATGCATCCTTATGGTCTGCAAAAAGCTGGTTTTCCTGCTGATATAAATCGTCTAATGATACGTCTGAATTACTTGCAGCTTCTGTAGCTTCTGATACAGCACTGTTATCTGTTACAGTTGTGCTGTCTTTGGCAGTATCCTTTCCTGAACATGCAGTAAGTGATAATGCTGCACAAAGTGTAAGGATTGCAATAATGTTTTTTCTTGTTTTCATGATAATAATCTCCTTTAAATTTAGAATAATAATGAATTATTTATTTGCTTCTTTTTTGTGACTGCACATGTCTTTTCCCATAAACTGGAAATGGACAGCATCAGTCGGACAAGCTTTCATACAGGCACCGCACCTTATACATTCCGGATGATTCGGTGTCTTTAGGACGTTGACATCCATTTTACATGATTTCACACACTGCTGGCAACCCACACATTTATCATTTTCAACTTTAATACCAAGAAATGATATCTTGTTGAACAGAGAATAGATTGCACCAAGCGGACAGATCCATTTACAGAACGGTCTGTAAAACAGGATACTTAAAATAATAACTGTGACAAGAATAATACTTTTAAAAGAAAACAGTTTTCCGAGAGCTGACCGGATGGCGGCATTGCCGAGTGATAACGGTATGGCACCTTCTAAAACTCCCTGCGGACAAATATATTTACAGAAGAAAGGATCTCCCATTCCGATAGAATTTGTCACAAGCATCGGGAGCAGGATGACAAAAACAACGAGGATGACATATTTCAGATACCGCAGCGGCTTCAGCTTTTGTGTTGAAAACTTTTTGCCTGGAATTTTATGAAGCAGATCCTGGAACCATCCAAACGGACAGAGGAAACCACATATAAATCTTCCGAGTGTTACTCCAAGTAAGATAAAAAATCCTGTTATATAATAAGAAAATTTAAATTTTGAAGATCCGACTACCGCCTGAAAAGCACCGATCGGACAGGCACCTGTGGCAGCAGGACAGGAGTAACAGTTTAATCCGGGAACACACACGGTTTTGGCATTGCCCTGATAGATTTTTCCTTTAAACAGATTTGGGATATGGATATTTGTGAGCAGTGTTGCGGCTGCCTGTATCCATCCACGCAGTTTTGCTATTTTTTTTGATATAGTATTTGATCTCTTATCCAATTCCCACACACTCCAGACATAATTTTATTGCTTTACCAAGTACAACAGCAGCTTCTCCTCTGATGGCACCATAGGCGATCATGGCAATCCCTGCAGTGAGCAGTGCAAATTGTGATAATTTTCTGTATTTCAAAATATTGTTGCCCCTTTCGTTTGTTGTTTTGGTCTTTGTTGACCTGTCGACTTTGGTATTATACAATAGATGGTGTAAAATTTCTGTTAAGAAAACAAAGAAAATGGAGAAAAATTTTGAGACTTTTGATTGTTGAAGATGAGAAGGAATTGTGTGATACCGTTGCAAAAAGCCTGTATGGTGCAGGATATGAAGTAGACACCTGCTATGACGGAGATGAGGCACTGGATTATATTCTGTCAGATGATTATGATCTGATCGTGCTGGATCTGAATCTTCCGGGAACGGATGGAATGGATATTTTAAGGGAACTTCGCAAGAAGAATGAGGAGACAAAGGTACTTATTCTATCTGCAAGAAGCCAGATCGCCGATAAAGTGGAAGGTCTTGATGCAGGGGCGAATGACTATATGGAGAAGCCATTTCATCTTCAGGAACTTGAAGCCCGTATCAGAAGCCTGACAAGGCGGAAATTCGTACAGAAAGATGTCTGTCTGGAATGCGGAGAGCTTACGTTTGATACACGCAAGCGTGAGGCATATGCAAAGGGAATCCCGGTAGCTTTGACAAGAAAAGAAAACGGGATCCTGGAGTATCTGATCCTTAACCAGGGAAGACCGGTAAGTCAGGAGGAGCTGATCGAGCACGTATGGGATGCATCTGTGGACAGCTTCAGCGGTTCCGTCAGAGTACATATGTCATCACTTAGAAAGAAACTGAAGGCAGCACTTGGTTATGATCCGATCGTAAACAAAGTCGGTGAAGGTTATGAGATAGGGGAACCTGTATGATGAAGAAGTTATCGCTGCAGTGGCGGCTTACAATTATTACAACATTATTTATTGCTGTGATCTGTGGATGTCTTACCATGTTCGTTTACAGAAACGGAGTGTATTATATAGATACATTAAAGGACACGGTAGATGCACAGGGCAGTGAAGCCGGTGGAGAAAAAACAGAAGAGATCTATATTGACATCCCGGATGATAAATGGGATGATTTTGCGAATAATTTCTCTGTCCAGGTATATAACAGCAAAGCGGACTATAGAAAAAGAAGCTTACTTTTCTCTGCATTGATGGCCATTCTAGGAGGAGTTGTTACTTATTTTATAAGTGGACGTGCACTAAGGCCGCTTTGTGAGTTCTCTGATAAGATAGAAGAAGTGCAGGCACAGAATCTGGCGGATTCCAGAATAGAGGAGAATAAGGTTAAAGAATTAAATCAGCTAAGTGTCTCTTATAACAGGATGTTAGACCGTCTGTCGGAAGCATTCGAAGTACAGCGGCAGTTTACTGCGAATGCGGCACACGAACTCCGCACGCCGTTAGCCGTGATCCAGGCACAGCTTGATCTGTACCATTCTACGGAGCATCCAGAGAATGACGAATGCACAGAACAGACAATCCGGATGATGACGGAGCAGAATGAGCGTCTTGGCAAGATGGTGAAGACACTTCTTGATATGAGCGAACTTCAGACGGTGGCACGGGATGAGAAGATCGAGCTGGATGCTCTTGTAGAAGAGGTACTGGCAGATCTGGAACCACTGGCATTGAAGAAAGACATAAAGCTTATCGGAAAGTGTGATGCAGTCACGATGATGGGCAGCGATATACTTATCTACAGACTTGTATACAATCTTGTGGAAAACGCAATAAAATACAATAAACCATGTGGACAAGTCACAGTAACAGCGGCAAAGCAGGATAAAAATATCTGTCTTACGGTATCAGACACCGGAAATGGAATACCGGAAGAACTGAAAGAGAGAGTTTTTGAACCATTTTTCCGCGTGGACAAATCAAGAAGCCGCGCACTTGGCGGTGTGGGACTTGGGCTTGCACTCGTTCATGAGATCGTAAGAGTGCATGGCGGAAGCATCTGCGTGAAAGACAATGATGCAGGCGGAACAATCTTTGAAGTGCTTTTGTGAGATAAAAAGTTGAAAAAAGGAGAGATAATAAGTATATGAATTACTCAGAATGTATTGAAAATGCAAGAGGCAAAGTTGGAAAATATTGCAAGGCCTGTCCGGAATGCAATGGAAAAGCCTGCCGGAATCAGATGCCGGGACCGGGAGCAAAGGGAATCGGTGATACAGCAATCCGCAATTATGATAAATGGAAAGAAATCAGAGTACAGATGGATACACTGGTTGAAAATCGTCCGATCGACACTTCACTGTCTCTTTTTGGAAAGAATTTTAAGTATCCGTTTTTTGCAGGTCCGGTTGGAGCAGTGAATCTGCACTATGGGGATTCATTGAATGATGTTTCTTATAATGATATTCTGGTGTCATCCTGTGCAGAATTCGGAATTGCTGCATTTACAGGGGATGGAACAGATGGTAACGTTATGGTTGCAGCGACAAAGGCGATCAAAAAAGCAGGAGGATTTGGAATCCCGACAGTAAAACCTTGGAATATCGAAACGATCCGCGAGAAGATGGCAATGGTAAAAGAGGCGGAAGCATTCGCGGTTGCGATGGATGTAGATGCAGCAGGTCTTCCATTTTTGAAAAATCTTATGCCGCCTGCAGGAAGCAAATCCGTAGAAGAACTCCGGGAGATCGTAGATGCAGCAGGAGTACCATTTATTATAAAAGGCATCATGACAGTAAAAGGTGCATTGAAAGCAAGGGAAGCGGGAGCATCAGCCATTGTTGTGTCCAATCATGGAGGACGTGTATTAGACCAATGTCCGGCAACAGCCGAAGTACTGGAAGAGATCGCAGATGCGGTAGATGGCTCTATGAAGATTTTTGTAGATGGAGGTATCCGTTCCGGTACGGATGTCTTTAAGGCACTTGCACTGGGTGCAGATGCAGCGATCATTGCACGCCCATTTGTTACAGCTGTATATGGCGGAGGCAGGGAAGGTGTGGAAGCTTATATTCAGAAGATTGGCAGTGAACTTGCAGATACAATGGCAATGTGCGGTGTATCCAGTCTCTCCGAGATCACACGCGATTGTGTGAGAAGATAATGCAGACTGGGACAAAGCACACGGCGTGAAATAAGTCGGATTGAATTAAAAATAAGCCAGAAATAAGAAACGGAGAATGGATACTGTTTCTTATTTTTTTTCAGAAAAGGATTCAATATTTGAAAAAAAGAGGGCAGAAGTTTCTGGAAATGTAGAGGTAAAAGTTGAAGATATGCGGTTGAGATGTTATACTGGATAAGTTGAAAAGTAAAATTAGACTTGAATCGAAAGGATATGTATATGAAATTAAAAACAAAAGAAATTACAATCTGTGCAATGTTTGCATCTTTGATTGCAATTGGAGCATTTATTAAAATAGATATTCCGCTTCCGATGTACACGATGCATTTTACGTTACAATGGTTTTTTGTCCTGATGGCAGGATTTTTGCTTGGAGCGAAACTCGCATCTTTGAGCGTGATCGTATATCTGTGTATTGGATTGGTAGGGATTCCGGTATTTGCTGCTGGCGGTGGTCCGACTTATATATTAAGACCGGGATTTGGATTTTTACTTGGATTTGTGCTGGCTGCATTTTTGATCGGTCTGCTCACAGACAAGATGAAAGCAGGAAAAGTTCGTCAGATGCTTCTTCCGGCAACGGTAGGTCTGATCGCTTATTATGGAATCGGTGCGATTTATTTTTACTGCATTAAGAACTTCTATGCAGCAACACCGATCAGCTGGGCAGTTGTAGTTGTAGATTACTGCCTTATCACAGTGATCCCAGACTTCATTCTCTGCGTGGCAGCAGCAGCATTTTCTGCCAAGCTTCGTCCGGTATTCGGAAAGATGATGGAAAATGGTGGCCGTGTAGCGACAGTTTCCAATGAAAAAAATAAATAGGGGTGTTTATGAAATATAAAATAGGAACAAGAGGATCAAAACTGGCTTTAAAGCAAACGAATGATGTGATCAATCGTCTGAAACAGGCTTATCCAGAAGATGAGTTTGAAGCGGTAGTCATTACAACGATCGGGGATATCGAACAGAAGAAAAGCCTGGAGCAGATAGGCGGAAAGGGTGTATTCGTTCAGGAGATCGAAGAGGAATTGAGAAACGGTACCATACATGCTGCAGTGCATTCGATGAAAGATATGCCGGCAGAAGCAGAAGAGGGGCTTACTTTTACAAAAGCATGGAAAAGACAGGATGCAAGAGATGTGTTTGTGTTCCGTGAGGCAAAGTCCTTAGAGGAGCTTCCTATGGGAGCCGTTATCGGAACAGGCAGCAAGCGCAGAGCTTATCAGTTACTTAAGATCAGACCAGATCTTAAAATTGTCGGGATCCGTGGAAATATTGATACCCGCTTGAAGAAGTTACATTCCGCACAAAGCGACGGAACATATATGGACGGAATCATTCTTGCGGCAGCAGGATTAAAACGTCTTGACATGGACGAGATCATCTCACAGTTTATCCCGGTAGATGATATGATCCCGGCTCCGGCACAGGGCACACTTGCGATTGAGGTAAAAGCAGATAATACAGAACTTCTCGAGAAGTTTAACCGTCTTGCGGATGAGGAGACAGAGCTGTCAGTGAAAGCGGAAAGAGGATTCTTAAAAGCAATCGGTGGTGACTGTCATTTGCCGGTAGCAGCATACTGTGACAGGATTTCTGAACATGAATTAAAGCTTCGTACACTTTTTGGCAACGACGAGGGAACAAAACTTGCAAGAGTAGATGTGACAGAAGAATTTTCGGATGGAGAAGAAGATTCTGCTATTTTAAAAATAGTAGAAGAAGCAGTGGTCAGTATACGAAAGCAGCTTGAAATAACAGATTAGAAATTCGGATATTTATAAAACAGCAAGAGCAAAAAAGAAAGGGGCTGTAAAATAAGTCCCTAATTAAGAAACGCCAACTCCGGCAAATGTCGGTTTTGGCGTTTCTTTGTATGGATTTTTCTATTTTTGAATTTTTGGATTACATCAAAGAGGTGAGCTTTACGATTTCTTTTATGACAGAAACAGCAGTATTCATACCTTCTACGCTGATATGCTCAAATGGTCCGTGGAACCCGTAGCCGCCGGTGCCAAGGTTCGGGCATGGCAGACCCATGAAGCTTAAACGTGCACCATCTGTGCCGCCGCGGACCGGTCTGGAAAGCGGTTCTAATCCAACATTTTCAATTGCTTTTTTTGCAAGATCTACAACATAAGGATGCTGTTCGATGACTTCAAGCATATTGCTGTAGGAATCTGTAATCGTAAGTTTTACAGTTCCCTCACCATATTTTTCATTCATTTTTGCAGCAATCTCTCTTAATGTGCAAAGTCTTTGTGCAAAGATTTCTTTGTCATGGTCGCGGACGATATAATCCATCTTAGCGGAAGCAATATCACCGGAAAAGTCACATAAATGATAAAAACCTTCACGCCCTTCTGTATGAGCAGGAGTTTCCATTTCAGGAAGCAGGGACTGGATCTCACAGCCAACCAGGGCAGCATTGATCATAATATCTTTGGCTTCTCCCGGATGAACATTCACGCCGCGGATCTCAAATACGGCACTGGCTGCATTGAAATTTTCATATGCAACTTCGCCCTCATAATCACCATCTACCGTGTAAGCAAATTTTGCCTTAAAATAATCAAGGTCAAACAGATCGGCACCGCATCCGACTTCTTCATCAGGAGTGAAGCCGATCCAGAGATCTCCGTGAGGTGTTCCTTCTGAAATGATCTGCTCTACTGCAGTCATGATCTCTGCAACGCCGGCCTTATCATCTGCACCAAGCAGTGTAGTACCATCGGTTGTGATGAGTGTACGGCCTTTTAAAGTTTTCAGAGATGGAAAATCAGAAACTTTCAGGTATGCACCGGATCCTTTTAAAAGAACATCGTTGCCGTCATAGTCCGGAATGATCTGTGGTTTTACATCTTTTCCGGAATAATCAGGAGCTGTATCCATATGGGAAATAAAACCGACAGCCGGTCTTTCTTCGTATCCTTCGGTTGCAGGAAGGAGACCATATACATAACAGTGGTCAGTCAGAGTGACTCTGGAAAGTCCAAGGTCTTTTAATTCCTGCTCTAATACTTTGGCTAATTCAAACTGGCGATCCGAGGATGGAATCTGTCTGCATTCTTCATCAGAAGTCGTCCAGTAAGATACATATTTTAATAATCTTTCTTCAACGCGCATTGTCTGCCTCCATTTGTTTGATTTATTCAGATGTTCCATTCAGGTGTTCCATGGAACGATTATCATTATTGTAAATCAAAAAACAGAGAATGTCTAACATATATATTGCAAAAAAAGTTGCAAAAAAACAAAAAAAGTTCTTGCATTTTAAAAATATATGTTATATAATAGATTTCGTCGCTAAGACATGCGCCACTAGCTCAGCTGGCAGAGCACCTGACTCTTAATCAGGGTGTCCAGGGTTCGAACCCCTGGTGGCGCACTTAGAAGTATCGGTTTTATAGACTAGAGCTATAAGGTCGGTGCTTTTTTTTGTGCCTATTTATGAAACACATTGCAAAAAATTGTTTGACTTTTTGAAAAACAGGCAATATAATTTCGTCAAACGAGTAGCAGATAAGCGTAAATCCAGTTTATCAACTACTCGTTTTTTGTTTGTTAGAAAATTAATATCGTCATGAAAGAGTGTGTAGCCTGTCAGCGTAAGTCCAGCTTATAAGACAAGGTACACACTTTTTTTGTGCAAAAAAGAGAGGAGTTAAAACAAAATGGCGGAAAGTAACAAGATGAAAGATATGCCGGTGGATAAGCTGATGATCCAGATGGGAATCCCAATGATCTTATCTATGGCATTACAGGCAGTCTATAATATTGTAGACAGTGCATTTGTGGGAAATATGAGGGTTGGCAGTGAAGCAGCATTAAATGCACTGACGCTCGTATTCCCGGTGCAGATGCTTATGGTTGCGGTGGGAATCGGAACAGGTGTCGGAACCAATGCACTTCTTGCAAGGACACTTGGACAGGGAAACAGTAACTGTTATATTAGCAGTTATTTATCTTGGGATTGCTGAAAAGAAAGAGCTGTAGTTATAATGAAACGAATTAAAATAGAAAATAAACGACTAAACTCGAACCCTATATGCAGGGCAGAATCTTTTTGACATCTGAATCTATAGAGAAAAATCCGTCTTGGAAGAGGTTTTAAGGTTACAAATTTTATGCGTAATTAGTTGATTTAAGGTATTGAAAAATAAAAAATGAATAAAATAGTACCGTGAATAGTAAGATAACAAAGGCATCAACGGTTAGAGGATATAAATGCTGTTGATCTGTTTTTGGGAAAAGAGATAATTTAAATTTTTCTTCACGAATTCACAAAATCTTCACAAAATAATTAGCACTCACCTCTTGACAGTGCTAACAAACGGGTGTATAACATAGTCAGAACAAAGGAAGAGGGAACAAAAGAGAAAGAAAGATTCCCCGAGTTCCTTAATCTGTTAGTTCCAGAGAAACAAGGTAAACAAGCATGAGAGATCCACAGAGTGTGGATTGACAGATAAAAGGAGAGATGACTTATGTTGATGCCTAGTATTTTTGGAGAAAACTTATTTGATGATTTTGATAACTGGATGAACTTTTCATTCCCTGATGTTGATAAAACATTGTATGGTAAACATGCAAAGAATATGATGAAGACAGATGTTAAGGAGAAAGATAATGGCTATGAAGTAGCAATTGATCTTCCAGGATTCAAGAAAGATGAACTTCATCTGGAACTGGACAACGGATATCTTACCATCAGTGCCGAGAAAGGTCTCGACAAAGATGAGAAAGATAAAAACGATAAATACATCAGACGTGAGCGTTATGCAGGAAGTATGAGCCGAAGCTTCTATGTAGGTGAAGGCGTTAAGGAAGAAGATATCCATGCAAAATACGAAAATGGTATTCTGACATTGGATGTTCCAAAAGAGCAGAAGAAAGCTGTTCCGGAAAAACGCTACATTGCAATTGAAGGATAATGAAAACCAGCTGATAAAAATAATGTAAAATAAGATGTTCCCTTCAGGGCACGCAGGCGAATGAAGCCTACCACCCGGAAGGGAACTTTTTATATACGCTTTTCGATAAGATCCCACTATGTTAAAATATAGATACATTAAAAAGTTATGTGAAATAAAAGTATTCGGTAAGAAAAAGAAAGTGGGGAAGAGAAAATGTATCAGGCAGCAGATAAAAGATATGAAGAAATGACTTACGTGCGTTGTGGAAAGAGCGGATTAAAGCTCCCGGCAATTTCACTTGGATTGTGGCATAACTTCGGTGATACCGGTGTTTATGAGAATATGAAAGAAATCCTTTTTACAGCGTTTGACAATGGAATTGTACATTTTGATCTGGCCAACAATTACGGACCGGCTTATGGAAGTGCGGAAAAGAACTTTGGAAGGATCCTCAAAGAAGAGCTTGGATCATACAGAGATGAGCTTTTGATCAGCACGAAGGCTGGCTATGATATGTGGGATGGACCTTATGGAAACTGGGGAAGCAGAAAGTATCTTCTTGCAAGCCTGGATCAGAGTCTGCAGCGTATGGGTCTGGATTACGTAGATATTTTCTATCATCACAGGATGGATCCAAAGACACCACTGGAGGAGACAATGGGTGCTCTCGCAAGTGCAGTCCAGTCTGGAAAAGCACTTTATGTCGGCCTTTCCAATTATGACGGACCGACTCTTGAGAAGGCAGAGGCAATTCTTACAGAATTAAAGTGCCCATTTGTGATCAATCAGAACCGCTACTCGATTTTTGACAGGACAATCGAGAAAAATGGATTGAAAGACACCGCAAAAAGGCTGGAGAAAGGAATTATTGCATTCAGTCCATTAGCACAGGGACTTCTTACAGACCGTTACCTGAAAGGAATTCCGGCAGACAGCAGAATTATGACGGATGGACGGTTCTTAAAGGAATCTGCTTTGACAGAAGAAAAGCTTGCCAAAATCAGAGAATTAAATGATCTTGCAGCAAAAAGAGGTCAGACGCTGGCAGAGATGGCATTGAGCTGGATCTTAAGAGATGGTATTGTGACAAGCGTACTTGTCGGGGCTTCCAAACCGCAACAGGTTCTTGATAATATCAAGGCGATCCGGAATATTGAGTTTTCAGATGAGGAACTCTTGAAAATTGACGAGTTATCGTTAGATTAGAAAAAAGGACGTGTGAAAAACAAAAGTTTTTCATGCGTCCTTTTTTAAATTATCTGGATGCGATCAGTTTACAGATCGGATTACCGAGGGAAGAAAACTTTTCTTCGTATTCTGTCATAACGTTATCTTTATTCATAATAACATCATGATGCAGATCTCTTGTATAAGCATCTAAAATCCATCCTGCTTCCGGTACCTCTTCTAATGAGAAAGTGAAAAGATCCTGATTGTCTGTCTTAAATTCAAGATGACCTTCTTTTTTCAGGATCTGGTCATAACGTGCAAAAAACTGTCTGGAAGTAAGGCGTCTCTTGGCATGGCGGTCTTTTGGCCATGGATCGGAGAAATTTAAGTAAATACGGTCAACCTCGTTTTCTGCAAAAACTTCTGCGATCTCAGCGGCATCCATGCAGATAAATCGGATATTTGGAAGAGGATTCAATTCCATCTTCTGTAATGCACGTAAAAGTACGCTGGAGTAACGTTCAATTCCGATATAATTGATATCAGGATGAAGGGCGGCCATATCCATGATAAAACGTCCCTTTCCCATGCCAATCTCAATGTGCAGAGGCTGGGTGACTTCAAAGCAGTCCTGCCAGTGTCCTCTTTGTTCCTTTGGGTTCTTGATGCAATAATCGCTATTTAAAATGGCGTCATCAGCGCCAGGGATATTCCTTAATCTCATTGTGAATTCCAATCGTCAATAAAAATTGACATTACCTTTCTCTGATCTTGTGATAAAAATGTTGCCGCAATACATTGCTGGCAGTATTTGAAATACGTTTATTATTTTACAATAAAAGTAAAAAGAAAAAAAGAAGAAAGAAGAGAAAATAAAAATAATATCGAAATCTTTAACAAAATTAAAAAAAGAAAACTGTCAAGATTACACAAAAATGAACGAGATGACAAAAATCAATTGACTTGGACATAAAAAGAATTATAATTAGGTTAAACGGTTAACAAAGTATTTTATGAAAAGGATAAGTTATGAAAAATCGAGTTACGATCAGAGATGTCGCAGCGGAGGCAAATGTTTCTGTTGCAACTGTATCTTATGTTTTAAATGGGAAAAAGAAAGTTTCAGAACAGACAAAACAAAAGGTTTTGGATGTGATTGAGAAGCTGGGATTTATTCCGGATTTAAATGCACGAGGGCTTTCTGTAAAAGATACAAAGTTATTCGGTATTGTAGTGCCACAGACAGAACCCGGAAGCAGACTGATGTTTCATAATTTGTTTTACAGTGAATTATTGGGAAGCATAGAGTATGCAGCCAGAAAAAGAGGCTATCATGTTATCATATCGGCAACGGATGTGACAGAAGATTATTTGCAGCTGATACAGGAGCGGAATCTTGCAGGTGTGATTATTGTCGGAACTTATCAGAATCAGTTTTTTGACAGACTGAACAAGTTGGAAGTTCCGGTTGTTTTAATTGATAGTTACTGCAAATATGATTACTTTCATAAACTTCGGCTGGATGATGAATATAGTACTTATCTGGCGACAAATTATATGATTTCCAAAGGACATAGACAGATTGCATTGGTTACGGGTTCCATACAGGAAGACGGTGTCATGCAGAAGCGATATGAAGGTTTCCTTAAGGCAATGAAGGAGAAGAACATAGAGTTTGATCAGCACAATTTATATGAAACGACAGTAGATTATGAGAGCGGTATACAGGTTGCGGAAAAGATAGCAGCGTCAAATGATAATATCACTGCAGTTGTTGCAACAGCAGATGTTATGGCAATTGGTATGATGAAGGGGTTCTTTGAAAAAGGCATTAGAATCCCGGATCAGATTTCTATAATCGGATTTGACGATTTGGATATTTCAAGATTTATGACACCGGGGTTAACAACAGTAAGACAGCCAATTTCGCAGAAAGGTGAGCGGGCAGTAGAACTGTTAGTAGAAAATATAGAGAATCCCGGAATGAATAAAGTCGAAGAAGTTTTTCCGGTTGAACTTGTAGAACGTGGAAGTGTAAAAGAAAGGCATTCAGATGATATTTCATATTGTAAAGGAAAAAGAGTATGAAGCTAAGATGCATGCTCGTGACGGAACGGTAGTGCATCTTCTGAGGGAAAAAGGAACAATATTTAAAATCGAAATGAATTATAAGGCTGTGTATGGTCTTGGAGAAAAATTTGATTCTGTGGATCAGAGAGGAAAGGTTGTTATAAACCAGGTAATTGAAAAGTTTTGTAACCAGGGATCCTATAGTTATTGTACAACACCTTTCTTTGTAACAGATGCAGGTATCGGGATCTATATTAATACGAAACAGAAAACAATCTTTTCTTTTCAGGAAACGATAGAATGTACAATACCTGATACAGCAGAAATATATATATTCAGCGGAACAATTCCGGAAATTATAAAAGACTATACGAAACTGTTCCCAAAATTAAAAATGCTGCCGGAATATGCATTTGGAATCTGGGTATCTGCAAATCACTGGAATTCAAAAAGGGATGTTGACACATTGCTGTCAGATCTGGACAAATATAATTTCCCGGCAGATGTGATGGTTCTTGAAGCATGGAGCGATGAAGCGACCTTCTATATATGGAATGGTGCAAAATATAAGCCGAAAAAATCACGGGAAGGTTTTGGTTATGAAGACTTTGATTTTGGCGAAAGTAAATTTTGGAATGACCCAAAGAGCATGATAAAAAAGATTCATGAAAAGGGATTGAAATTGGTTCTGTGGCAGATTCCGGTATTTAAAAAGCAGGATTCCGGAGAGGAAATTTCAGACCAGCTTGTATGTGACAGGGAATATGCAGTAGAGAATCAGCTTGTAGTAAAAAAGCAGGATGGAAGTCCGTATGAAATACCGGAAGGAAATTGGTTTTCCGGTTCCATGATTCCGGATTTTACCAATCCGGCAACAAAAGAGTTCTGGTTTAACAGAAGAAAATATCTGACAGAAATAGGTGTGGATGGTTTTAAAACAGATGGAGGAGAGTTCATCTATGATGAAAATGTAATATTTCATAACGGAATGACCGGAAAAGAAGGAAAAAATCAGTATTGTCAGGAATATATCAATGCATATACAGATTTTATTTCGGATAATCAGGTGCTTTTTAGCAGAGCAGGTTATGCCGGTATGTCTGCAACACCAATTTTATGGGCAGGAGATCATCAATCGACAAATCAGGAACTGAAAAATGTATTAAGGGCGGGATTATCAGCCGCAATGTCGGGAATTTTCTTTTGGAGCTTTGACATCGGAGGTTTTGCAGGACCGCTGCCGGATATGGATTTGTATCGAAGATCTACACAGATGGCTGTTTTTACACCGATCATGCAATGGCATTCAGAACCGGATGGAGGTCAGTTCAGGGATCTGATGCCGGGAGCAAAAGGAAATAATGAAAGAAGTCCATGGAATATCGCACTTGCCAATAATCGGACAGAGTTTATAGATGAAATGCGTTATTGGCACAATTTAAGGAAAGAATTATTTCCATATATTTATAACATGGCATTACGGACAGTGAAAGATGATAAGCCGATGATGCGTCCTCTGATATACGATTTTGAAAAAGACGAGAATGTTGTTCATATGGAGGATGAGTATCTGTTTGGTGACAATATGCTGGTCGCACCGTTATTGGAAGAAAATGCGGGAACGAGAAAAGTATATTTGCCGGAAGGCAGATGGTATGATTTTTTCACAGGAAGGCTTTATGAAGGGGGAAAATATTTCCTGTCGGATGAAGCTTCTAAAATGCCTGTATATGTGAAAGCCGGTACAGCAATACCGGTAAAAAAAGAAAAACAGGATGTGATTTTTCTCTATGGTGAGAAAGGAAAAGATTTTCTGGACTCAGCTAATGTAAAAATAGAATGGGAGAGAAATGAGATTAATGTAAAGGAGGAATGGAGAGGGAAAGCCGAATGGGAATTCATAAAATAAATATCCGTAGTTAACCGTTTAAGTCAAATAATGAAAAGGAGAAATGGCATATGAAAAAGAAATTGGTAACGGTATTATTAACTGGAACAATGATTGCAACACTGTTTGGTGGATGTGGACAATCAAATGAAACGAATAAAAGTACAGATGTAGATACGACAGAAAGCATAAGCATGGCAGACACAGAAGCTGCAGGTGAGGATGTTGAAATCACATATGCGAACTTTAACGCATCCGGTGGAAATGAAGAAACTTTACAGAAAATGTATGAAGCCTTCCACAAAGAATATCCAAATATAACAGTTAATATTGAAACAATTGGATACGACGATTATTTTACACAGATGCAGACAAGAGTAGCAGGCGGAACAGCACCGGATTGCTATGAGTTAAATATTGAAAATTTTGCTGCATATGCAAATAAAGGTGCACTTGCAGAACTGACGGATATTGACACAAGCGGATATAATGAAACAGCATTAAGTGCATTCCAGGTAAATGGAAAGCAGTATGGCGTACCGGGAAACTTCTCCAATGTAGTATTAATTTACAATAAAGATTTATTTGATGAAGCAGGTATTGAATATCCGAAAGATGACTGGACATGGGATGATGCAATGGCTGCAGCAGAGAAGATCAGTGCGTTGGGAGATGACATTTACGGAATTTACCAGCCGATCACATTTAATGAGTTTTTTAAGGTTGTAGCACAGTATGGCGGAAGCGTTTTAAGTGAAGACAAATCAGAGTTTACGATCAATTCCGCAGAAAATTTAAAAGCTGCAGAAATGATGATCGATAAAGTAACAAAGACAAATGTACAGCCTACTGAAGCACAGATGGGCGGTATGGGAGACTGGGATTTGTTTGAGAGCGGAAGACTTGGAATGATCCCGACCGGAATCTGGGCTTTTAATACATTTGCTGATGCATGTGACTTTAACTGGGATATTTGTGTTGAACCGGGTGGAACACAGAAAGCAACACACTTTTTCAGTAATGCGTTAGTTGTCAATGCCAGCAGCGACAAAAAAGCAGCAGCAGCTACATGGATTAACTGGCTTGCTTCCAGTGATACGTCTGCTAAGATGAGAATTGATGCAGGATGGGATCTTCCGGCGATCAATAATGATGATGTATTATCCGGATATCTGAAACTCACACCACCGGAAAATCGTCAGGCTGTATTTGATTCACTCAACTATCTTACAGTCGCACCAATTATTGAAGATTATTCCCAGATGTCTGATATTATTACAGATAAACTGACACTGGCAGCGAATGGTGAGATCAGTGTACAGGAGGCACTGGATCAGGCACAGCAGGAATGTACCGATACAATATCGTTAAAATAGAATCATGATATCATAAAAACACTGGCATTTAGTATAATATTCTCCGGTCTGCATGCTATTTGCAGGCCGGAGAAGAAAATAGCATCCAAAAGGGTATGACAGATATGAAAAAGAAAAACAAGAAGAGAAATCTAATCAGTGCAATACCGTTCATGCTTCCAAGTCTGGCTGGGATGGTTATATTCAGTATACTTCCTATCATAATTTCAATTGTAATAAGTTTTACAAAATGGAATGGACTTGACCGGCTTACAGGAAGAACATTAAAAGACAATTTTATAGGATTCGAAAACTACAGGGAAATTCTTTGTACTTCCGAGTTTTGGAAAGTACTGGGACATACCTGTTATTATATAGTGCTATATATTCCGCTTGTGTTGATCATGTCATTGCTGATCGCAACGATTTTAAATAAAAGTATGAAAGGAATTACGACATTTCGTGTAATGTATTATATTCCGGTACTTACATCATGGGTAGCGGCGAGCCTGATCTGGAAATGGGTATTGAGTCCGCAATATGGTGTTTTAAATCAGATATTGGAAATTATCGGAATCACAGGACCTGACTGGCTGACAAATAAAGTATGGGCGATGCCGGCAATCGTGCTTGCATCTGTCTGGAAAGATATGGGATTTTACGGATTGTTTTTATTATCAGGCTTGAAGGCGATTGACACCGGTTATTATGAAGCCGCAGAAATGGATGGAGCAGGTAAGGTAAAACAGTTTTTTAAAATAACAATTCCGATGCTCAGTCCATCAATGTTCTTTTGCATTATTATGGCATTGATCAATGCGTTCCAGCTGTTTCCGCAGGTGCAGATCATGACAGAAGGCGGACCAAACGGAGCAACACAGGTCATGGTGGAAAGAATTTATACCTATGGTTTTAAATATTTTAAAATGGGATATGCATCAGCATACTCATGGTTACTTTTTGTAATAATTTTTATTCTTACATTAATTCAGATGAAGTTACAGAATAAGTGGGTGCATTATGAATCGTAAAAAAGTTGAGAAAAAAATAAGGATCGCAGGGTTTTATATTGTAGCATGCCTGATCGCAGTAATTGTTCTGATCCCTTTCCTCTGGATGCTGTCAACATCATTGAAAAATAAAGGTGCATTAATGCAATTGCCGGTCGAATGGATTCCAAAGAATCCTACTTTGGATTCTTACGCAAAAGTATTTTCAAGGTTTCCTTTTTTAAGAGCAATTTTTAACAGTCTTTTTATAACAGTCAGTTATACGGTGATCACAATATTATCATCGTCAATGGCGGCATTTGCCTTTACAAAAATAAAATTTCCATATGCGGATGCAGTTTTTAAACTTTATCTGGCATCCATGATGATACCGACGCAGGTCACAATGATTCCATTATTTGTTGTAATGAACCGTCTTGGATTGATCAACACTTATCCAAGCGTAATACTGCCATCTTTATTTAGAGCATTTGCAGTTTTCATGCTAGTACAGCAGATGAGAGGAATCCCGGATGATTATATGGAGGCTGCAGAACTCGATGGAGCAAGTTTGTTTCGGATTTACAGAACTGTTATACTTCCACTATCCAAATCATCGATTGCAACATTGACAGTAACAACATTTATGGAAAGCTGGAATGATTATCTTTGGCCGCTATTAATGCTGAACGATAAAAATAAAATGACACTTACGCTGGCATTAAATAGCTTGAACGGACAATACGGTACGGAGTATAATTTATTAATGGCAGGAAGTTTAATTTCCATGATACCGATAATTATTGTCTACATATGTGCACAAAAATATTTTAAGGAAGGATTAATGGCTGGTGGTGTGAAAGGCTAGTCTGGTAAGAGAAGGATGAAAAGATATGTTTTTGGACAACCAATTGAGACGGATGCAGTAAAGAATAAACCAAAACAGAATATTTGGGAAAACGGGATCCTTGTGAAAGACGGGAATACATTTACATATAGGCTTCATGAAAATGAGCCGGTATATGGTCTTGGAGAATCTGTCCGGGGAATAAACAAAAGAGGATGGCATTATATCAGTGACTGCACAGATGACCCAAATCATACAGAGAATAAAACATCATTGTACGGTGCACATAATTTCATAGTTTTTGGTGCTGGTAAAGGCAAACGTTACGGAATATTTGTTGATACACCAGGAAAAGTGTTGTTTGATATCGGATATTCAGTGACAGATGAGATGAGAATAGAGACAGACAGTGATGATTATGAAATCTATCTGCTGGAGGGAGCGTCTTATCTGGATGTGATCCGTGAATTCAGAGAGCTGATCGGCCAGAGTTATGTGGCTCCAAAGTGGGCATTCGGGTACGGACAGAGCAGATGGAGTTATTTGACAGCAGAAGAAGTACGTGAGGTAGTGCAGGAACATAAGAAGAATCATATACCACTGGACAGTGTATATCTGGACATTGATTATATGGAAAGATATAAAGATTTTACGATCAATGAAGAGACATTTCCTGAGTTTGAGAGTTTTGTAAAAGAGCTGAAAGAAGAAAATATTCATCTTGTACCGATCATAGATGGTGGCGTAAAAGTAGAAGAGGGATACGATGTCTATGAAGAAGGAAAAGAGAAGGGATATTTTTGTAAGGACGAAGAAGGCAACGATTTTGTAGTAGGTGTATGGCCGGGAAAATGCTGTTTCCCGGATATGCTGAATGAAGAGGCAGGAGCCTGGTTCGGCGATAAATACAGAATTCTGCTGGATAAGGGAATTGATGGATTCTGGAACGACATGAATGAACCGGCGATCTTTTATTCAGAGAAAAGACTGAAAAAAGTATTTGAAAAGTTAGCGGAATACAGGGAAAAGAATCTGGATATAAGAACATTTTTTGAGATGACAGGTCTTGTTTCAACAATATCCAATAATAAAGAAGACTATGCATCATTTTACCATAATTATAAAGGTCAGAAGTATTGCCATGATAAGGTGCACAATTTATTTGGATATTACATGACAAGATCAGCATCAGAAGCATTTGATAGATATCTGCCGGAGAAGAGGATCCTTCTTTTTTCCAGAGCTTCTTATATCGGAATGCATCGGTATGGAGGAATCTGGCAGGGAGATAATATGGCATGGTGGTCACATCTGAAGATGAATATAAAGATGATGCCATCCTTAAATATGTGCGGATTTTTGTATACAGGTGCAGATGTAGGCGGCTTTGGTGCAGATACGACAGAAGATCTGCTTCTTCGCTGGCTGGAGTTTGCGGTGTTTACTCCACTTATGAGAAATCATTCGGCAATGGGAACGAGAAAGCAGGAAGCATATCAGTTTAAAAATACGGAGAAGTTCCGTGATGTCATAGCGGTGCGTTATAAGCTTCTGCCTTATATTTACAGTGAATATATGAAAGCGGTTCTGAAAAATACACTTATGTTTCTTCCTCTCGCATTTTTATATGAGGATGACCCGGTAGCACAGCAGACAGAAGATCAGTTAATGGTCGGCGAAAACATCATGATAGCTCCGGTCTGTGAACAGAATGCATCAGGAAGAATGGTTTATTTCCCGGAACGAATGAAGCAGATTGTTTTTTCAGGAAACGATATTTTGGAAGATAAAATATATGAGAAAGGCATCTCTTACGTGGAAATGCCACTGGGAACGGTCAGTGTTTTCTTAAGAGAGGGATATTTACTTCCATTATCAGAAGGTGGAGAAAATGTTCCACAGGTGGATTTTGAAAACTTAAGACGATATTCATTTGGGGAAAATATCAAACCGTATGAGTATTATTCGGATGATGGCGAAACAAAGAAATACAGTCTGGAACAAAATATCAAAATAATAAAATAATAACAGGACGTCAGATTTTCAAATAGGAAGATCTGACGTCTATTTTTTAAAAATTGTCTTAAAAATGTTGCATGTATTTTTTTTAACGATTATACTAATACTATTGCCGGTGTAGTATATAAACTTTTGCTGCACTGTCAGAGGAAAAGACCGGATGTCTTGAGAAAGAAAATGGTATCTGGATGTACTAGAGGAATCGTAGTAAAGAGATAAATGGAGCAATATCATGTTAAAAAATAGATTAAAAAGAATGGTCTGTCTGTTACTGACAGCCGTTACAGTGATAAGTTTTGGCGGAGTGAAGGTCCAGGCGGCGGATTATTGGCCGGATGCACCACAGACACAGTCACCGAGTGTGATTCTGATGGAGGAATCTACAGGAACGATTTTATACGAGAAGAACAGCGATGAGACACATTATCCGGCCAGTATCACAAAGATTATGACAACACTGCTTGCATTGGAGAATGGAAATCTCAGTGATGTTGTAACTTTTTCAGATGATGCGATCAATAAGACAGAAGGATCCGGAATCGCAAGGGACTATGGAGAGCAGATGACATTAGAGCAGTGTCTCTATGGTGTCATGCTTGAGTCTTCGAATGAATGTGCATATGCAGTTGCCGAGCATGTCGGTGGAACAGTAGAGAATTTTGTCGATATGATGAATGCAAGGGCAAAAGCGATCGGCTGTACGAATACGCATTTTAATAATCCACACGGACTGCAGGATGAGAATCATTATACGACGGCACATGACATGGCACTGATCGCAAAAGAAGCTTATAAGAATGAAACATTCCGGATCATTATCGGAACCAAGATGTACACGATCCCGCCAACGAATAAGCATGCAGAGGAAACTCCTCTTAGAAACCATCACGATATGCTCGCTACATATCATCTTTCGAACAGAAAGTATCTGTATCCGTATTGTGTGGGTGGAAAGACAGGATATACTGCAGCTGCGAACAGCACACTTGTAACGTATGCGGAGAAAGACGGAATGACATTGATCTGTGTTGTAATGAATGCACAGTCACCAAGTCAGTTTGCAGATACAGTCAGTCTGTTTGATTATGCTTTTTCTAATTTCCAGGTGCTGAATGTGGCAGAGAATGAGAAAGAATTTGATGCCGGGGCAAGCGTCAGCAATGGAAATCTTGGAAATATAAAGGCTTTTGTAGAGCTTGACAAAGACGCGAAGATCGTGCTCCCGAATGCGGCAGCATTTGCGGATGCAAAGGCGGAGGCAGAGTACAATGACGATGCCGCAACAGCAGGTACGATCGCAGGAAGCATTGTGTATACGTATGCAGACCGCGTTGTTGGAAGAGCTGACATTAAGACGACCGGTGCAGTTGTGGAAGGATATGCATTTGACAATGAGTCCACAGAAGCAGGAGAGGAAGAAGCGACAACGGTTCAGGTGAAACCGGCAGCCATTATTCTTATTATCGTGGCAATATTACTGCTTGTATTACTGCTGTTTTTACTGAAGCGTTTTCTGGATAATTATTATATCATCAGACATAACAGGGAAGTAAGAAGACGCGGAAAAGAACAGAAGGAACAGATCAGAAGAAGAAAGAGAAGAAGATGCCGTTTCGGAAAGAGGAGACGGTTTAGAAGATAAAACCCAAAAGAGAAAGATACGCTGCAGATTTTTGATTGATTCTGCAGCGTTTTCTTTTTTTGAAAGATTCGGATGTCAAAAGGCTATGAAGCAGATCTTCTGATCCCCGGATTTTAACATAATATATAGCAAGAATACTCAGAAAATTTTTGAAAGGTATTCCTGGATAAAAGTGACGAAGTTTTTCGGCTTTCCAAGCTCGAATACCGGTAGCGGATTTTCTGATTTGTAAGGAAAATCAGAAAGGACTGCGATCAGATCTTTTGTATCATAGCAGGGTACTTCGGACCAGTCTTTTCTGAGGACTTCGATCTTATTTGGTGCAGAGCTGCCGAAATTCTCCGTGAGGATCAGATCAGAGCCGGTGAGGCATGCTGACAGATTCTCCGGTGTGGGATCAAAAAATACATTTTTAAATATAATAGAATGATCCTCTTTCACAAGATAGGTGATCTTAAGCCCCTCACGTTCAAGAAGCGGTAATATGCGTTCAATAAAAGGTGAGATCAGGGTTCCCGGTCTTGCGACAAAGGAAATGATCGGAGTGTTTCTAAGGAACAGATTTCTGGTGTCCTCAAAATATTCAATCAGTGCCTGTGATGAGTCCGGATGCTTCATTCCGCTTAAAATGTGCAGTGCATGATAGTAATTCTCCCGCGTATCCAGGTTGTAGAACTGGATATCGATCGGAACAGGTGCGAACTCGGAAATCGCTTTCTCCGTGAGGTATTTTGTATTACATTTTTCACGCAGCGTTTTGAAAGTAAGCTGATGAAGAAGCAGGCATTTACCAACGGTTGTGATGCAGTTCTTGGAGTAGGCAGCAGTCGCTGTCTCCAGATATGAAGCTTTTCCGCGGATAGAGCAGATGTCGGCATCCTCTAATGCATTCAACAGGGCAAGCCCGGTTTCCGGTTCCAGAAAAGGAGTGTCTGCTGACATGAAAAATGCGGCAGGCTCGTCGATCATGGAGAGTGCGGAAAAAATACCGGACATCGGACCGGCATTCATATAGATGTCCGGAATCTCGGTGACCGGCAGGTTTAAGTGTGCATAATCGCCTTTTTTCTTAACAGAAAGATAAATTTTAGGAAAATAAGGACGAAATCGTTGTACAATATATTCAAGCAGGCATGTATTGCCAAAAGGAAGCAGTGCTTTGTCTGTTCCCATGCGGGTACTGTTTCCACCGCAAAGAATTACAAGTGCGCTATCCATTATGTAAACCTCCAAATTTCAAGTCGAACGTCCGTGAGACTTGCCACCTAAAGAAGTGGGAGTCTTCTCGACTGAGATAAAATACAGTTTGCA
The DNA here is from genome assembly GCA_934292805.1 of uncultured Roseburia sp. GTDB lineage: Bacteria > Bacillota > Clostridia > Lachnospirales > Lachnospiraceae > Roseburia. The sequence goes on from CAKQXQ010000007.1 coordinate 52,292, forward strand.
GACAGAGAGTCTGATCTGCAAATCTGTATGGTGCAGCGGATTTTGCTAATTAGAATAACTATAGCATATTCATTTCTTATTTTTCAAGTTTTATGCTATAATAAACCATATTTCGAAAAAAGGCAGAAGATTCATGAAGTATTTATTGGACTATTTAAAAGAAAACGCGGGATCAGACAGGTATCCGCTTCATATGCCGGGGCATAAAAGGGAACCATTGCGATTTCCCAATCCATATTCGATCGACATTACAGAGATCGATGGATTTGACAATCTGCACCATGCGGCTGGTATTTTAAAGGAAGCTCAGGAACGGGCAGCACAATTATACGGATCAAAGCGTTGTTTTTATCTGGTGAATGGGAGTACCTGTGGTCTTCTTGCTGCGATCTGTGCGGCTACGTCGAAGAGAGGGAAGATCATTGCTGCGAGGAATTGTCACAAAGCAGTATATCACGCAATTTATCTGAATGAACTTCGTGCAGAGTATCTGTATCCGGCGATCACAGAGAATGATATCCAGGGACAGATCACAGCAGAACAGGTCCGTGTGGCACTTGATGCAAATCCGGACGCGGAAGCCGTGATCATTACGTCACCGACTTATGAAGGGGTTATTTCGGATATCGGATCGATCGCAGATATTTGTCATAAAGCAGATGTACCGCTTATTGTGGATGCGGCACATGGTGCACACCTCGGTTTCGGAGGCGGATTCCCGGAGAGTGCAGTAAGGCAGGGGGCAGACGCAGTGATCATGAGCGTACATAAGACGCTTCCATCATTTACACAGACAGCACTGCTTCATATTTGCTCGGACCGGATCGACATGAACCGGATCGAACGGTATCTCGGAATCTACGAGACGAGTTCTCCGTCATATATTTTCATGGCAGGAATTGATGAGTGCGTGAGAATGCTGACAGAGGATGGAAAAGAACTTTTTGGTGCATACCGGAGAAGACTGGATGATTTCTACACAAAGGCGGCAGATTTAAAGTACCTTCATGTAATGACCGCTGGAGATCTGTCTGACAGTGAGGCTTTTGCCTGGGATGATTCGAAATTGGTTATTTTTTCTGAAAAAGCAGGTATGACAGGCGAAGAACTGCACAGAAGACTTCTTGAAACCTATCATCTGCAGATGGAGATGGTCTCCGGATATTATGTGCTTGGAATGACAAGCCTTATGGATCGGGAAGAAGGGTTTGACCGCCTTCTGGCTGCACTGCATGAGATCGATCGGATGGTTTCGATGGAAGGCGTGATGGAAGAGAAGCCGCAGCATTTTCCTGAGAAAATTTATCAGAAGAGAGTACCAAAGCTGGCACTTTATGAGGCACAGGATGCAAAGTATAAAGAGGTTCCTTTTGATGAGGCAGCAGGCGGGATCTCAGCAGACACGATTTATCTGTATCCACCGGGAATCCCGATGATCGTTCCGGGAGAGCTGATCACACAGGAATTGATCCGGAATATTGAAAAATGTCTCGCTATGGGACTTCTTGTGGAAGGCACGGCGGATGTTTCAAAAAAAACACTAAAGATTGTATATTTTTAAAGACTATATTATACTGAAAAGGTAAGAAAAAATGGGTAAAATCTATTGTATCATGGGAAAGAGTTCCACAGGAAAAGATACTATCTATAAAAAATTGATCGAGGATGAGACGATTTCACTGAAAAAGATCATTCCATATACAACCCGCCCGATCAGAGCAGGAGAGCAGAATGGTGTGGAATACTTTTTCTGTACAGAGGAGCAGGTCGATGAGCTTTTGAAGCAGGGCAAGGTTATTGAACTGCGTGCTTATCATACAGTGCACGGTATCTGGAAGTATTTTACGGTAGATGATGGCCAGGTTGACTTAAAGCATCAGAATTACCTTATGATAGGTACACTGGAAGCATATCTTAAGATCAGGGATTATTATGGAGAAGCGAATGTGGTACCGGTCTACATTGAAGTAGAAGATGGAGAGCGGCTTTTCAGGGCACTTACGAGGGAAAGGCAGCAGGACTCTCCGAAATACGAGGAACTATGTAGGCGTTTTCTTGCGGATGCAAAGGACTTCTCAGAGGAAAAGCTTACGGATGCAGGAATTAAGCAGCGTTTTATCAATCAAAGTCTGGAGGAGACAACAGACAGGATCAGGGAAATGATCCTTGGAAGATAAGGATCAGATTCCAGGACGGAAACAGGTTTTGCAGGTCGCAATCGATCATGTATTACGACAGGAACGGAGTGGCATATGGCAGGATTTAAAGATATTATCGGACACGAACAGATAAAAGAGCATTTGCAGAATGCAATTGAGATGGATAAAGTATCGCATGCGTATATTATAAACGGACCGGATAAATCCGGTAAGATGATGTTAGCGGAAGCTTTTGCAATGGCACTTCAGTGTGAGAAGCATGGCAAAGAAGCATGCATGGAATGCCATTCCTGTAAACAGGCACTTGGACACAACCAGCCGGATATTATTTATGTAAACCACGAGAAACCGAATACGATTTCCGTAGACGATATCCGTACCCAGGTGAATAATGACATTGACGTAAAACCATACAGCAGTGAGCATAAGATTTATATTATCGATGAGGCAGAGAAGATGAATCAGCAGGCACAGAATGCATTGCTGAAAACAATCGAAGAACCGCCGGCTTATGCGGTTATTATATTGCTCACCACAAATGCAGATACATTTCTGCCGACGATTTTATCCCGGTGTGTGACATTGAATATTAAGGTAGTGCCGGATGAGAAGATTAAGAAGTTTCTGATGGAAAAGTATCAGATCCCGGACTATCAGGCTGATGTATGTGTTGCGTTTGCACAGGGGAATGTTGGAAAAGCGATCCAGCTGGCATCATCGGACGACTTTAACGAGATGAAAGCAAGTGCATTACAGTTAATGAAGCGTCTGGATGATATTGAGCTGTATGAAATGACAGCAGCAGTGAAGCAGATCGCAGATTATAAATTAGAAATTACCGATTACTTTGATCTGATGATGATCTGGTATCGTGATATTTTATATTTTAAAGCAACGAAAGATGTGAACGGCCTTATTTTCAGAGATGAGGTCTATGACATAAAAAGACAGGCAGAGAAAAGCTCTTACAATGGAATCAACGAGATATTAGAGGCCTTACGCAAAGCCAGGATACGTCTGGAAGCGAATGTGAATTTTGATCTTGTGATAGAGCTGTTACTGTTGACAATTAAGGAGAATTAATATGGTAAAAGTAGTAGGAATCCGGTTTCGGAATGCAGGTAAGATTTATTATTTCGGGCCGGGAAAGTTACAGTTAAAAGCAGGCATGCACGCAATTGTGGAGACTGCAAGAGGTGTGGAAATGGGAACTGTCATGACAGACCCAAGAGAAGTATCCGAAGAGAGCGTGATCCAGCCATTGAAGCCAGTGATCCGCATTGCAACTGAGCAGGATGAAAAGCAGGCACAGAAGAACCGCGAGAAGGAAAAAGAGGCATTCAGGATCTGCCTTGAGAAGATCGCCAAGCATAAGCTTGATATGAAACTGGTCGAAGCAGAGTATACATTTGATAATAATAAGCTGTTATTTTACTTTACAGCGGATGGAAGAATTGATTTCCGTGAGCTGGTAAAAGATCTGGCAGCGGTATTCCGTACCCGTATTGAATTACGTCAGATCGGTGTGCGTGACGAGACAAAGATCATGGGCGGATATGGAATCTGCGGACGCGAACTTTGCTGCCATACTTTCCTTTCCGAGTTTGCACCGGTATCTATTAAAATGGCAAAAGAGCAGAATCTTTCCTTGAATCCGACCAAAATCTCCGGTGTATGCGGAAGATTGATGTGCTGCCTGAAGAATGAGGAAGATACTTATGAGTATCTGAACAGCCGTCTGCCAAATGTTGGAGATACAGTTACAACTGACGATGGATTAAAAGGAGAGGTTTCTTCCGTAAATGTTCTCCGCCAGCTTGTAAAAGTAATTATTGAGATCAATGATGAGAAAGAGATCAGGGAATATCATTCTGATCAGCTGAAGTTTAAACCGAGAAGAAGAAAAGACGTGAAGCTGACAGCCGCAGAGATGAAGGAGCTGGCAGCACTTGAAGACCGTGGAGGAAAATCTAAGATCGATGATACAAAATAATCTGATTCATGAAGGCGAGCGGTTAGATGAACTGCACCGCAATGGATATTACATCATCCAGGATCCGGCACGTTTTTGCTTTGGAATGGATGCAGTGCTGCTTTCCGGTTTTGCACAGGCAAAGGAAGGAGAGAAGGTCCTGGATCTTGGTACAGGAACCGGTATTATCCCGATCCTGATGGAAGCCAAGACGCAAGCAACAGACTTTACAGCACTGGAAATCCAGGAAGAAAGTGCCGATATGGCACGCAGAGGTGTCGCATATAACCACCTGGAAGATAAGATAAAGGTTGTGACAGGCGATATCAAGGATGCTTCAAAGATATTTGGAGCATCTTCTTTTCATGTGATCACGACAAATCCACCATATATGATCGGCACGCATGGGGAGAATTCACCATCCAAAGCGAAGGCGATCGCAAGACATGAAGTGCTCTGTAATCTGGATGATATTTTAAGAGAAAGTGCGAGGCTTTTACAGCCGGGCGGACGTTTTTATATGGTACACAGGCCTTTCAGGCTGGCAGAGATCATGAGTAAAATGGTGGAATATAAGATTGAACCGAAGCGTATGCGTCTTGTTTATCCGTTTATTGACAAAGAGCCGAATATGGTATTGATCGAGGGACTGCGCGGAGGCAAATCCCGCGTGACTGTGGAGAAACCACTTATTGTATACAGGGAGCAGGGTGTGTATACAGACGAGATATACGACATTTATGGATACTAGAGGAGGATTATATGTTTAATAAGATAACACTCGGACCGGTGACGATTTATATGTATGGCTTGATGATCGCCATTGGTTTTGCATCAGCACTTCTTTTGTGCAATTACCGTGGAAAGAAGAAGGGATTAAGTGAAGATACGATTTATGGCATTTTCTTCTGTGCACTGATCGGTGGGATGGTTGGATGCCGCCTGCTTTATTATATTGTAGAGCTCCCGGAAATTATAAAAGATCCGTCAATTCTGTGGAATTTTAAGAATGGATATGTGGTCTATGGAGGAATCATTGGCGGTATTCTTACGAGCTATGTATATTGCAGGAAAAGAAAAGAGAATTTTATTTCCTATTTTGACCTGGTAATGCCTGCTGTTTCCCTGGCACAGGGATTTGGACGTATCGGATGCTTCTGTGCAGGATGCTGTTACGGAAGGGAAACAGACGCATGGTATGGAATTACTTTTACCCATTCGAATTTTGCACCGAATGGAGTAAGCCTTATCCCGACACAGCTGATCTCTTCTGCGGGAGATTTTATTTTCTGTGGTCTGCTGCTTTGGTATGCATCAAGGAATCCGAAGCCTGGCAGAGTTGCATCGGCTTATCTGGTGCTTTACGGAGTGGGAAGATTCCTGATTGAATTCCTGCGCAACGATTACCGCGGAAGCATAGGAATATTCTCGACATCACAGATTATTTCATTTGGAATCGTGGCACTCGGAGTCGTACTTTATAATGTGATTCCGAAAATGATGGAAAAAACGAATAGTAAGAATGAAAATTAATATGGCCAGAAAGGAGCCGGCATGGCAGGAAAGTTATATTTGTGTGCGACACCGATCGGAAATCTTGAGGATATTACGTTTCGCGTACTTCGTACATTAAAAGAAGTAGATCTGATCGCAGCTGAGGATACGAGAAATTCGATCAAGCTGTTAAATCATTTTGAGATTAAGACACCCATGACAAGCTACCATGAATTTAATAAAATTGATAAGGCATATCAGCTGGTCGATAAATTACGCGAGGGAAAAAATATCGCTCTGATCACAGATGCAGGAACTCCGGGAATTTCCGATCCGGGAGAAGATCTGGTACGCATCTGTTATGAAGAGGGAATAGAAGTGACATCCCTTCCGGGACCGGCTGCCTGTATTACAGCCCTTACAATGTCGGGACTTGCCACAAGACGTTTTGCATTCGAGGCGTTTTTGCCGAGAGACAAGAAAGAGCGAGCACTGGTATTGGGACAACTTGCGAATGAGACGAGAACGATCATCGTATATGAGGCACCGCATCGTCTTGTGAGAACACTGGAAGAGCTTCAGGAGATTCTCGGAAGCGAAAGACGTCTTACCATCTGCAAAGAGCTTACAAAACGTTATGAGAAGAAAATGCAGACGACTCTGGGTGACAGCCTTCGTTATTATGAAGAGAATGAACCGCGTGGCGAGTATGTACTTGTTATAGAAGGCAAGAGCTTTGAGACAATCGCGGAGGAAGAGAAGAAGAGCTGGGAATCCATGACATTGGAAGAACATATGCAGGTATATGAGAACCAGGGGATCGCACGCAAAGAGGCGATGAAGCTTGTAGCAAAAGATCGTGGGATCAGCAAGCGTGATGTGTATCAGGCACTGTTGGAATAAAGATGAAAAAATTAGTGGTACTTATTATAAATACAGGGTATAATATATGGTACAGAGAATCGGAGGAGATGAACAATGCCAGAATTAAGTAGATTTGGTGGAATGGTAATCTACATGTTATTTATGGATACAAAACAACATAATAAGCCGCATGTTCATGTGTATTATGGGGATTATGAAGCTGCAATTGGAATAGATGGTGAACTTTTGGCAGGATCCATTCCGAGAAAACAACTTAAAATGGTAGTTGGTTGGCTTGCATTCCATGAAGAAGAAGCATATAAAGCATGGAACTTAGCTGTAAAAGGCGAACATTTTGACAAAATTGCCCCTATGTAAGGAGGTGTTATGCATGTATATAATGAATGATGTATGTTATGCAGGTGAAGCAACATCGGATATTAGAGTAAAACAGGCAGCGGTATTAAGGGGTGGAATGATTTTGCTTACATTTTCTACAGGTGAACAAAGACTTTTTGATACAACATTACTAACAGGCTCAGCATTTGAACCTTTGAAAGATGAAAAAGTTCTTGCAGATTTTAATATTTTTCATGGAGTCATGACGTGGATGAATGGTAGTATTGATATTGCACCGGAAACCATGTATGAGGATAGCTATCCATATACGACAGAAGATGTTATGATAGCAGGATAAAATATTGCGATATTATATTAATGAATATGATGATCAAAGTTTAAGAGATTGATAACGTTTCGAAACGAAGAAGGTACCGGAAACATCGAGCTCCAATATCTGACAAAATCAGGTATTCGGGCTCTTTCTTTTTGGTTACAGATATATCCTGTTTCCTTATATTTGTGTGCAGAAATCCAGATACATATTTAGGATAACAAATAGATTGCACACAAAAAGCGGAAATGTAAGCAACATATGTTATAATGCAAAAGAACGAACTGAAACGATAGGAGAGAATACAAAATATGAGTAACGCAGGATTAGATTTATATACAACCATGAATGTCATGGAGGTTGCAGATGCATTGGAGTACGGACAGAGGAATTTGGACCACGCAACCTATGCAAAGGTCACGAAAGCATGTAAGCAGTTGGTATTACACAGTCTTTTGTGGATATTTATCGGAATCATTGTCGGTTTCGGAATTATGGTTGCCGGACATCAGATTATGGAAATGAAATCGAATGAATTATTGAATGCATATGACGCAACAAACTGGGTCCCAGGAGTAAGAATCGATTCAAATACGGTACAATACACAAAAGGCGAGTCTTACAGATACGATGTCACAGAACTTGGGATCGACTTGGATCGGGATTTCCCAAACCAAAGGAGAATGGATTTATTGTTGGACGATAATAACCAGTTGAAAGGTGTCGTTTCAGACAAAGATTCAAAGAAAATAACCGATATATATGCGTTTGGAATGGTGTATGGACTGGTTGCGATGGTTGTTATTATAGTTGGATTCATTCTTATTGTCCGAAAACATACTTCTTATGGCAGAAAATGGTATGCGTTTTTGAAGTGGTGCAGTACCAGAAATGATACGCTGCTGGATATCATACGAGAGTAGTATTTACAGAATAAGAAAAGAGCCCTGATGAATGAATACAGATATTGGGGCTCTATTCTTCCTCTTAAATAGTTAAATTAGATAATAAATGAGGTCAGTCTGGATTTAAACAGCAAAAAACTGCAACAGCTTGGTGCAGAAATCGGTGAAAATCAAAAACTGCACCAAGTTGGTGCAGAATTAGAGTTGCAACTTACGATAATATACGCTTACAAGAAATAAAATCGCAGTTGCCATCAGAGGAGGCTATTCAGAAACGATTAGAACAGGCAGAAGAAGAATATATTTTAAAACTAAAAGAAAAAAGTAAATTAGGATGATTAATATGCCATTATATGCAGTATGCAATCTATAGAATGATAAAGAAGCGCCAGACCTATTGATGGTCAAAGCGCTTCTTTTGACACCCTGCTTTTTATAGCTTGACGTTGATTAACCTATATCAGGTTCGTCCTTCAATGTGATGGTATCGCAGGATTTACCGTCTGTTTCAAATATGACAATTTCGTTATGACCGGTTTTTAACAGTGGTGCCGGAATATAAAGACGTTTCTGTGGACCAATTTCCCAGAATCTGCCTATATTAAAGCCATTGACGAAGATGCATCCTTTTCCCCAGCCTTCAAAATCAAGAAAAGTATCTGCAGGCTCATCAACTGTTAAGATGAAACGGTAGAATCCAGGAAGCCCGTCTGTGTATTCCTTTGAATAGTCTATCTTTTCAATATTATCGAGCGGTAAAGTGTATTGCTGCCAATGATTGTGCATGTGTCCATCCAGCTGCACGCACTGAGCGATACCTTTTTGCTGATGCTCCATGCGGGGACCAAAATTTACACGCCCCATATTTTCAACGAGAATATCGAAGTCTGAATTCTGCTCGAACTCAATATTTAATGTCTGTTCCTGCAACAATTCCCGGTCATAAAGAATACTTACAGGTTTTTTGTCGATGAAAATATTTGCCCGGTCATTTGTTTCCCACAGCCTGATTTTATCAATTTTGTTTTCGGTATGAAGTGTGGAATGATATAAAATATATCCATAATTTTGTCCCAATTGTTCCATGCTTTGTGGAAAACTGTTTGGAACAGGTGTGCTTAAGTCATCAATAACAGAAAAAAGACTGACTTTATCCTGTACATGTAATGTACCATAGGATTTGCGTGAAATCTTAGTCGAAAAATGTACTTCAGGAATTTCTCTATATTTCTGGATCACTTCTTTGTATCGGATATACTTTTCGGTAATCTGTCCATCTTCAGTCAGAACTGCATCATAATCGTAAGAGGTAACATCCGGCGTCAGTTCATCATAATAGTTAGAACCATTCATAAATCCGAAGTTTGTTCCGCCTTCGAACATATAAATATTTACATGACCAAGCTCTAACATTTTGTCAAGATCCTTTACACTCTGTTCCAGGTCGCCTCTCATGTGACCACCATTTCCCCAGTGATCGAACCATCCAACCCAGAATTCAGTACACATTAAAGGACCACCATTCGTAAATTTGCTCAATTCCTGGAAACGTTCTTCTGTTTTTGAACCGAAATTTCCGGTTGGAAGAGCACCTTTCAGATGACCACCCTTTAAATTTGCTTCAAACGGACCGTCTGAGGTGACAAAAGGAACAACTATGCCGGATTCTGTCATCTTATCTTTTAATAGCATAAGATAATCTTTGTCATTGGCATAGTAGCCGTATTCGTTTTCTACCTGCATTAAAATTACGGGACCGCCATAATTGATCTGATAAGGCACGATCTTTTTCAATAATACGTCATAATAATCATAAACATGGCGTAGAAAAGGTGCATAATTTACACGTAGTTTCATACCGTTTTCGGCTAAAAGCCATGCCGGAAGACCTCCAAACTCCCATTCGGCACAGATATATGGAGAAGGGCGGAGAATTACATATAATCCAAGATCTTGAGCTGTTTTTATGAAATTTTCGATATTTAGCATTCCGTCAAAACAGAAATGTCCTTTTTGCGGTTCATGCATATTCCACGGAATGTATGTTTCTACGGTATTGCATCCCATGGCTTTTAGTTTTTCGAGTCGATCCCTCCAATATTCAGGAACAATCCTGAAATAATGGACTGCTCCGGAGATGATTTGAAAGGGTTCCCCATTCAGATAAAAAGTATCTTTGATTTCAAATATTCCCATTTTTGATGATTCCTGCCTATTTACTTGAATTAAAAGTTGTTAGTTGAAGCAATGTTAATGAAGTTGTGAATTTGCATAACAAATGACAAATGGCATTGATGAAAATATAAAAAATATACAATGACATATTGACTTGCAAAAATTTATGTGCTACACTCTGCTCATGTAAACGTTTACTTGTACACGAAAATTATATACTATTATTGGAGGACGTGTCAATGAAAAAAGTGAAAAGAGCATTAGCACTTGCGTTAGCATTATCAACGGTTATGGTTTCTGCATGTGGTTCAACAGCAGATACAAACAACAATAACACAGATAAGACGGCAGATACAACAGAAAATGCAGCTGCTGAGAATGGGGATAAAGTAGAATTAAGATTCTTACTTTGGGGAAATCAGGAAGAAATCGATAAAAAAACAGAATGGACAGAGAAATTTAACGAAGAAAACGACAGAATACATGTAAGTCTGGAAGCTATTCCGGAAGGATTTCATGACAAACTGACAGTTCAGATCTCTTCTGGTACATTAGCAGATCTTGTTCAGATTGCCGGAGACTTTGGTGGTGTATATTTCAAAGAAGGTTTATTTGAACCATTAGATTCATATATTGAGAAAGACGGATTACAGGATGCATGGGTAGATACATTGATGACTGGATTGTCATATAACGGAAGCGTATACGCTGCACCATGTACTTATAACTCCGGTTATATTATCTACAACAAGACAATGTTTGAAGAGAATAACGTTCCGTTGCCAACAGATGACTGGACAGAAGAAGATTTCCTTGCAGCTGCACAGGCATTGACACAGGGCGAGGGAGATGACAAAGTCTGGGGTGCTGATTTTACATCCTGGTGGGCATACTCTCTGGCAAGAAATCTTTATGACGGATATAAAGCATGGGATTGGGAAGAAGGCAAGATGACAGCAGACACAGAAGGATTCCGTGATGGACTTCAGTTTATGTCAGACTTATATCAGAAATATAAAGTTTCTCCAACACCTACACAGGCAGCTGATATTGGCGGATCTTTCACAACAGGAAAATACGCAATGACAATCGGAGCTTCCTGGGATATGGCAAGCTTCAATGAAGCGATTGGAGATAGTTTTGAATGGGACATCGTAACATTCCCATCTAATGAGAAATATGGTCAGTGGAGATCTCCATTATGGACAACTGCGATCGGTATTTCCGCAGATTGCCCTTACAAAGATGAAGCATGGGAATACATTAAATATATGTCTGCATCTGATGAGATTCAGGATCAGATCGAAGTGATCGGATTACCGGCATTAAAATCTGTAAGTGAGAGCGATGATTTCATTAACAATATTCCGGATGGATGGAAACCTTTCCACAAAGAAGTATATGCAAAAGCACTTAACTATGCAGTAGATGGTGTAGTATTGAATGAAATCCAGGATGGAATTATGAAGCCGGAATTAGAAAAACTCTTTACCGGACAGCAGGATATTGATACAACAATTGAAAACATTCAGACCGAAGGTCAGCTTAAATTAGACAGAATGCAGGAAGAATAGTCAATTGTATGATCGGTGCATTACACTTGTGATGCACCGATTGTAATATAGGGTAGTATTTCAGGTAATTGATATAGAAAAATAGGGGGCAATATGAGGAACAGAAAAAAACAGGCAAAATATTTTTATATGTTTATATCTCCGTGGCTAATCGGTTTTTTCTTACTGACGGTGATACCGTTAGGTTATTCAATCTATTTGTCACTTACGAAATATACCGGATATAAGGCACCAAAATTTATAGGATTCCAGAATTATCTGGATATGTTTTTTCATGATACACTTTTCTGGGACAGTCTGGCAAACTCCTTTAAGTATGCGGTTCTGGCAGTTCCGACAAGTCTGATACTGGCATTGCTGATAGCCGTTTTATTGTCCAGAGAGTCTAAGGCAAGTAATTTCTTTCAGATCGTTTTCTTCTTTCCATCTATTGCAACCGGAGCAGCAGTTTTTACCGTTGCAAGATATCTTTTAAGAGGAGAAGGAGGGCTGATCAATTATATACTGTCACTTTTTGGCATAAAGGGTCCTTATTGGCTGACAGATGCAAAATGGGCAATGACATCACTGATTCTTGTTAATTTACTGTTTTGTGGTCAGCAAATGTTGATTTTCCTGGCAGGAATAAAACAGATACCTGTTTCTTATTATGAAGCAGCGAAGATTGATGGGGCAAATGATGTTTCCTGTTTCTTTCGGATCACACTTCCGTTGATTTCAAACGTATTTGTATTCAATCTTATCATGGGAATCATCAGTGCACTTCAGGTTTACGTACAGCCACTGATTATGACAGGCGGAGGACCATTAAAGAAGACATATATGTATGGAATGTACATCTATGACAGTGGCTTCAGTTTTGGAAGGTTCGGTTATGCAGCTGCATTGGCATGGGTAATGTATCTTATTATTTTATTTATCAGTAAAGTCATCCTTGGGTCAATGGAAAAAATCATGAATTATGAGGAATAGGAGTGGCATATGAAAAAACAGTTCAAAATAGCAATATGGTTTATAATATGTTTATTAGTTGGCGTTGTATTTATGCTGCCATTCATATGGATGACAGCAACATCATTAATGGGTGTGGAACAGATTGTAAAATATCCGCCGGAACTCATTCCTTCACCAGCTACTTTACGATCATTTACATATGTGTTAAAAAACACAGACTTCTTTCTATATTTTAAAAATAGTAGTATAATTACAATATTAAATATCGTGGGAACGTTAGTAAGTACAACACTTGTCGCATATGGATTTGCAAAGTACGATGCAAAGTTAAAGGGATTCTGGTTTACAATCTTAATGTCAACAATGATGATTCCTTATTTTGTAACCATTATTCCATTATATAACATCTACGCGAAGATGAAACTGATCAACACAATCGTTCCACTGGTTCTGCCAAATATGCTGGCAGCAAGTGGATTCAGTGTATTTCTTCTTAATCAGTTTTTTAAAACGTTTCCAAACGAAATAGAGGATGCGGCAAGAATTGATGGCTGTAGTGAGATGGGAATACTGTTTAAAATGGTATTGCCGAATTCCAAAGCGGTTTTATTTGTTGTTGGAATTTTCATGTTTGTATGGACATGGAATGACTACTTTGGACCATCTATCTTCCTGAGTGATCAGAAGAAATATACATTATCTGTAGGACTGGTATTCTTGAGTTCTTCACTGAACGGATATCAGGATGCATTAGATCAGGGACCGGTAATGGCAATGGCATTGTTAACGGTACTTCCTATTATTATTTTATATGTATTTTTCCAGAGATATTTCATTCAGGGAATTATCAGCAGCGGTTTAAAAGGATAAAAAGGAAGTAAACAGGAAAAGGTGCGATATGGAGAAAAAGGTTACAATTGTTGAGCTGGCAGAAATGGCGGGGGTTTCTACAGCTACGGTGTCCAGAATTATTAATAATACTGGAAAAGTGAATGAAGACACAAAAAAGAAAGTATTGGAATTAATTGAGAAATACAATTACAAACCGAATATGATTGCAAAGTCCTTAAAGATGAATAAATCCAATATGGTCGGTTTTATTGTTCCGCATATTAACAGTCCATATTATGCACAGATTTTCTATGAGACAGAGCTTATTGCAAGGGAAAAGGGTTATACATTAATGTTGTGTAATTCGGAATCTAACACGCAATTGGAGAGCGAGATTTTAAATGCATTTATAGCAACGCAGGTCAGAGCGATCGTATTTATGGGAGGTCGATTAGATGATTCATTATGTGATCCGAAATTCCTGCGTGAGATTGAAAATGTGAATAAAAGTATTCCGGTAATTTCCTGTGTAGATGTACCTGGTCTGGAGTGTACACATATTTTTCAGGAAGAAGAGGAAAGTACAGATCAGCTTATCCGATACATGTCGGAAAAAGGATATCAGGATATTCTTCTGCTGGGAGGATATTCACATGTAAGAACCACGAGTGTGAGAAGAAATAAGATTATTAAATATGCAGAAAAATATGGTTTAAATATCCGTGATGAAATTATTGACTGTGATTATTCCGCAGATGGTGGAAATATAGCAATGAAGGAACTGATACAAAAAGGTGATTTGCCGCAGGCCATCATTTGTATTAATGATCTGGTCGCAATGGGGGCATTGAATGAATTGTATGAAAACAATCTCAGAGTTCCGGAGGATGTTGCAATCATAGGCTACGATAACCTGGCAACGTCAGAATTTATATATCCGGGAATCACAACGATTGGATGCAATTATAAAGAGTATTCGAAAGCGATTGTCAAAGCAATAGAGGATATTGAAACCAATACGATAAACAATGTAAAAATTCCGACAGAACTGGTAGTTCGAGGAACAACGTAGGCTTATAGGAGAAGAGATATTTTGAAAAAAGAACAGAAACATTCAATTGATTTCTTTGGTAATGGAAAGCCATATATTGTATTGGCAGCGGAAGCACATAATTCAGCCAGCAGTTCAGCAGAATATATGAAAAATGTCTGGGAGAAAGCAGATATTTTGAATTGTAATACGATTCTGGCACCTGTTTATTGGGAAAAGTTCGAACCGGAGGAGAGAAAATTTTCTTATGAACTGATCGAACAATTGATTTGCGGGGCACGCGAACACGGAAAGAAATTGATCCTATTATGGTTTGGAAGCTGGAAAAATGGTCTTTCGACATATGCACCGGCATGGATCAAGACGGATACTGTCAGGTTTCCAAGAGTTACAGATTGTAATGGAACAAAGCTTAGAATATTGAGTATGTTTGAGAGTGATATTTTTGAGGTTGAAAAAAACGCTTTTGAACATTTTATGGGTTATCTGAAAGAATTTGATGCCAAAGAACGGACGGTGATTGCTGTTCAGGTTGAAAATGAAGTTGGGGTGCTGGGGGCAGCAAGAGATTTTTCACAAGGTGCACAGGAGGCTTTTAAAGAAGCTGTTCCGGAAGAGATAAGCAGTGGCAGGAAAAGCTGGAATGAAATTTTCGGGACAAATGCCGGAGAAGCATTTATGTGCTACCATTATGCAGATTATATGAGCAGACTGGCACAGACTGGCAAGGAAATCTATCATCTTCCGATGTTTACGAATGTGTGGCTCAAAGATAAAAATCAGAAACCTGGAGAATATCCTTGTGGCGGACCGGGACCTGAAATGCTGGATCTGTGGAAGAAAGCAGCACCATGTCTGGATTTTATAGCACCGGATATCTATTCTTTTGATTTTGAAAAAATAGCAGAATTATATAACAGAGAAGACAATCTGTTTTTTGTTCCGGAAACAAGGAGAGATAAGTGGGCACCGGCCAATTTATATAATGCAATTGGTAAGTACCAGGCATATGGTTATTCTCCGTTCGGGGCAGAAAGCATAGGAGAAAATAAATCATTTATTACCCAGATTGATCATACAGACAGCAACGACAAAAATGTTTCAAGTGAAAAAATTCTTGACTACTTAGCAGAAAGTTATAAATTAATAGGAAATATGATGCCGGTTCTTACTAAATATTATGGAACGGATGATATGACAGGATTTACGCAGCATCAGGGAGAAATGACACGAATCATTTGTCTGGATGAGTATCGGATCCGGTTGTATTTTTATCACAGGATTGATGATGACGAAGAATATATACCGGCTGCCGGAATTATTCTAAAAGAAGCTGATAGCAAATTGTTGTTTGCAGGATATGGTTATCGTGCGGAAGTCGAGAAAATTGACAGTGAAAAGCAACTGGATTATCTTTCCTTAGAAAAAGGAACATTTAATGAAAATGCTGACTGGATAAAGTTGTTGGATTGTAACGGGGATGAGCAGAACATCCGCATGGAAGAAAAACCGACTATACTTAGAGCCTGGTATTATGAGTATTAGAAGAAAGAATCAATATGTCAGGTGAAATAGTAACGGATATGTTGATTCTTTTTTTACGTAAAACTAAAAATTCAGAATATTTTACGATTGTTAATAAAATAACATTCTTACGCAAAAAAATTGCGAAAAAAATGAAATTATTCTATCATTGACAATACAATTATATCTGGTAGACTGGTATATGTACTATATAATTTATTGAGGGGGAAATTATAATGACACTCGAAAAAAGAAAAGAAAAAGAACAAAAAGAACTAACCAGGCTGCGAAAGATTAATCAAAAGCCGGAAACTGCGAAGTACATCAAATGGGTATTCATACTCGTAATACTTGTACATGTTATTGATGAGATTGCTTCGAACTGTGCAGCTTATGTACAGTCCTCTGTCGTTAATGACTTCTTTGTTGTCGGACAGGGCATGACCTATGAGAATGGTCTGGCTGTGCTGGCTTCCTTTAGTGGTGTAACACTTCTGCTTCAGCTTGTGGCACCATTCTACAAATCACTGGCAGACAGATTCGGCCGAAAACCTTTCCTTGTGATCAACACTTATGGTATGGCGCTTGGATTAGGCTTATGCTTCGTGTCTAAGTCTTTTGGTTCCTATATTATCGGAACAATGATCACTACATTTTTCATTGCACATGATATGCAGGTTGTTTATATTCTTGAAGTTGCTCCTGCAGATAAGAGAACACGTTTCTATGGTATCACGAAATGTATCGGTACTCTGGGACTGGCACTTGTGCCACTGTTTCGAGGAATCTTTATGGGCGACGATCCGACAAAGTGGCGTATGGTATTCTTCGTACCGGTACTGATCGCAATCGCAATTGCAACACTCTGTCTGTTAACTGCCAGAGAGACAAAAGTATATCTTGCAGAAAGAATCAGTGTTCTGGAACGTCCGCTGGAAGAGAGACTTGCTGAAAAAGAAGCTGCAAAAGAGCAGAAGAAATCCGCCAACAAGGTTGGAATGTGGGCTACCATCAAACTGCTCCTTAAGCATAAGGATCTGCGTTGGTTAGTACTTTGTGCGAACTTATATATGTTCTCTACTATGGCGATGACAGGTTATTATGAATCAATCATGACAACAAACGGAATGGCTACAGAAGAAGTTACAAAAGCACTGTTCGCATTCCCATTCATGTTTGCGGCATTGTTACTGCTTTGTGGTTTCATGGGAGACAGTCTTGGAAGAAAGAAAACAGCAGTTATCATGGGTTCAACTTCCATCATTGCATTTATGCTCTTTGCATTAGGATGCAAAAATGGCTGGGGTGCAATTCCGGTAGGTCTTCTTTATGGTCTTTACCTTGGTTCTTATTATCAGGTTGGAGATTATATGTGGATCATGGCTGCAGAGAAGGCACCAACGGAAAACAGAGCATCTTCAACAGCTGCGATCACCTTGTTATCTTATGTAGGTCTGTTTACAGGATTAATCCTTCTGACAGTTATGCTGGCTGGTGGCATGGCTATTACAACAGCATGTCTCATCGTCACAATGCCGACATTGATCACATCTATGATTCTTCTGATGACAAAGGTGAAAGAAACAAAAGGTACAGATTTGGAAAGTGTAGGAAGAGAATAAAATGCGTCCGGACTTATTACTCCGTTATTTGAGAAAGAAACAGATCAAAGATAATAAGAAACGTTTTGAACAAAAGCATCTGCAGTTTTCTGTAGATAGCTTATATGACTTAAACTATATGGGAGATTCCAATCCTGATCACAATCTGGATATACATAGTCCACAGAATGCAACCGGTGAACTGCCGGTTCTTCTGGTGATCCATGGGGGTGGTTATACCCAGTGTGAAAAATTTATTAATGACGCATACAGTAAAGTTTTTGCAGAGAAAGGGTATCGTGTCGTTAATATGAATTATTCACTTCAGCCGGAAGCTGATTTTATCGAAGTAATGCGTGAGATTTTTGCGGCACTTCACTGGATTGAGGCAAACGCAAAAAAGTATGGCTTTGACTGTTCCCGCTTATTTGTAACAGGTGACAGTGCGGGTGGTCATTATGCAATGCTGGTGGCTGCAATTCAAAAGAGTGTGCAGCTGCAGGAGTATTATCAGATACGTCCGGTTGATTCCGGGATCCGTGGGGTGGTCGCCAATTGCCCTATGACAGAATTGTATACAGCGAAAGATGGCAAAGATATGACAAGCCGTTTCCTTCGTAAATATGTCCTTAAAGATCATGTAAACGATGAGACATATATAAAGAACATATCCATCCCATATTTGCTGGATAAAACGGATTTATCCGGCATTATGATCATTGCATCTAAGACAGATCCGTTGCTTTACGAAGAAGACTGCAGGCTTCATAAGATCCTTGTTGATGCAGGGGTTTCACACGTATACAAAGAGTATGTCGGAAGAGAGCATGTATTAGGCCATGTATTTAATGTATTAGATCCTGAGTGGGAAGAGTCGCAGGAAGCATGTCAGGATATGTGTGATTATTTTTCAAAGTGCTGAGTTTCAATTCCTGAAAGAAAATACAAGAACCGGGTGCCTAAAAAACACCCGGTTCTTGTTGTTTCAATCAGAATCCTACTCTATATACGTGTAATAAGCCGGCAGATATTTTTCAATCAGATCAAATGGTGCAGGTCCGATAGAGAGTACTGCCTGGTGGAAAGATTTGTCATTATAATTATTAATATTAAGAAGCTTTGTTTCGGTTTTCAATTCTTCGAATTCCAGAAAGCCGATATAATACTTCAGATAATGGGTCGGTTCTTCTACAATAAGTTCAAAAATATTTTCAATTGCCTCATCATTGTTGATTCCATAATTGCTCCAGAACTTTCGGGTATCCTCCAGTGTCCATCCATCGTAATGGATACCGATATCTGTGGACGCATAAAGGCTTAAGGTGGCATCCTGATTCAATTCCATTAAAGTTGCGACATCTTCATTCAAAGTGGCATAATGGTAAGAATGAAGCTCTGCATAAGTCGCCCATCCTTCCACATAACCGGAATAATTAAGCAGTGAGCGTACCGGCTGGATACCGGACTGATACGTCATAACCGTCTGATACAGATGTCCCGGGAATCCCTCATGGGCAAGCGTAGTAAAATAAGAAATGTCAGTGGTGTCCGTTGTTTCGTTTATGTAGATGGAATTGTTGGAATAATCATCAATCGGCGTGACTACATAATAGGCGGGAGCCAGATAGTCAGCTACACAGTCGTCAATATAACTGACTGTAAAATTCGTATCAGGTGGAGCAGGAAAATCAGCAAGCATGGCTTCTTTTAAACGATTCAGTGTTGTTGTCGGATCAGTAGGGATTAGGGAGGCTTCGCTTGTAAGATCCCAGAGCTCAGGATTCTCGGTGGTAAGATCGGATGATTCCTGCAATACCCTGACCCGCTCGTTTGAGATCATGGTTTCGAGTTCCTTGACCGTTTTGGAAGAACCGGTGTTGTAAGCCAGCAGATATTCGTAATAAGTTTTTCCTTCCGGGAAATAACAAAGACCATTTTCATTACTTCCGGAACCGGCAAGCGTCTTTAAGGCAGCTGCAAGATTTTTGTAAGCAGGGATAATATATTCGGAAACCATTTGCTCATTTTGCAGCTTATAACTGTCCCGCTTGGCGAGGGAAAGTGTATCTAATTTGTCAATCTTGTTGTTAAAAGTTTCTTTGAGATAATGGTTTTCTTCATCGGCAATAAAGGAATTACACTGATCAATGATCGTATTGCAGGAGTAATCTGCCATAAAAAGACCGGCATCGGCTTTCTGCTGCTCAAATGCAATAACCTGCTCAAAATAATCTCCGGTTAATGCGATCAAAGCCAGATAATCTTTGACATCCTGCTCATTATTGAACTTATATTCTTCATACAGGATCGGAAGCTGCGACTGGATGCCTGTGGATGGACGAAGCGGCTCATCATAAAGATACAGATCAGACATATCGAGCTGAAGCTTCATATACGACTTTAAAATGTCGAGAGTCAGCTGCTGGTTTAATGTCCGTTCGGGATAGTCGAAGGCATCAAGTCCTGCCAGATAATTTTCCAGCCTTGCATTACTGTCGGCAGCGGCAGTTTCGGAAATATTGCCGAGAGAGATCGGGTAATCCGTAATACCGTAATCTTTTGGATTAGATAATGTAAAGTGAAGATTAATGGTGTTTTCGGTTACTTCTGCGACAAAAATATCATTCAAAAAATCGTCAAATGCAGCAACTGTTTCCGGGTTCTCTGTCGAGATCTCCTGCATGTAAGTAATCGAGTCGAAGTAGATGCAGCCGGCAAAAAGAGAAGCTGCAAGGAGACAACAGGCAGAGGCAGACAGGATTCGTTTTTTCATAAAAAATTTAGAATATCTATTTTGTTTCAATCTTGAATTACCTCACTTCATATGCTAGAATAAAAGCCTAATTCTATTATATCTAATTAACACATCATATGTAAAGGTTTCTCTGAATATGAGAAGAGAGGATGTTCCCAAATTAAGAAAAAAATAAATAAAAAGAGCATTTTAAGAGGCGTAATCTTAGCATGTGTGATTTTTTGTACCATTTTTTCCGGTTATGGAAATGCAAAAGCTACAGAAATTCCGTTTTCCGGTGAAGGGATCCAGTTTGATTCCGAGGGAAATCTGTGGATGATCACGCATGACAAAGCGGCAGTGACAGGGATACGTTATACGACACTCGGATGGACGATCAAACGCTATAACGCACCAATCCCGGGAAATCAGAGCGTGAGAGTGAAGCTTGAGACATATTGTCCGGATAAGGTGGATCCGGATAATCCGTCATATCTTTACGGATATTTTATGATCCATAAAGATGTGATATTTCAGAATATTATGAAAGCACACCCGGATTGGGCGAATGACCTGTATACCAATGGCGGAATTGTTTATCTGGATGGAATCATGACTGTATCTGAAAACGGAATCAAAAAAGGGCAGATGAATGAGTCGGGTGACTTATACGGAGAGGCATATACAACTTATGAAGGAATCGCAGGTGCAAGAAACTGGCGTGATAAGGAGGGACTGAAAAGTCATTTTAATAAGAGTGTTTATTTTCCGGCAAATCCCGGAATGCTGGAAAAAGATCCGGAACCGGAAGAAGGAATGGAGATCGTAAATGTTACATCCGGGATCCATGAAGGTAATCTGCAGGGGGTAAATAGTCTGCGTATTTATTCTGATGAATTTGATGTGACCCGTGCGATTCCGTCAAGTGAGAATGTCAATGTGGCCGGAAGCCTGCAGAAGTACTATTATCATGGTACTTATGAACATTATTACGGAACGAAGAATGTGCCGGTTACTGTAAATGTTTCATATACATTAGTATGGAATGATGGAAAGGCTCATAAGGAATATGTGACAGTATCCGAGAATACAGAGGTTGCAAGAGAATATTCCTATTGGAAGATACGGAATATCGCATTGAATTACTTAAAGGATATAGAAATTGCTAACGGTTCATTTCCGGAAGGCAGGATATGGCTGAACAATTGCTATTATCCGCAGGTTACAGTGCAGAAAAATACAGACCCTATGAAGCTTCCGGAAGCGACCGTAACAGTAAATGGAGGAATCATCCAGGGCGGTAAGAAGCGTCCGGCAACACCATCGGTAGATGCAGCAGCACTTGCCGAACAGAATGTGGGCAAAATCAAGGTGAAAAATGATACATTTATTGTAGATGGTGAAGTCTGGATGGACGGCAGTCTTTGTGAAGAGAAGACAAAAGAACCTGTGACGCTGTCAGGAGAACGGAAACAGCCTGTAGGAATGAATGGAATCCGGATACCGGCAGAACGGAAGAATCAGATTTATGAGTCAATGGCAGAAGCGTATTATGCACCTTATTTTAATGGAGGAACCGGGAACCATTCTGTGATTCCCGGAGTGAATGAAGTGTCTGTACACACACCGGTAGTCTGTGTCGGATTATCCAGTGATGACATTAAGTTTAACCAGCAGATCGTTCCAACAGAAAAGAAAAGTCTGATCCTCGGAAGAGAATTTGCCGTATCGGTCAGTACAGCAGGAACACATCTGAATGAGAAAGGATATGGAACAAGGGATTACAGAAAGTATGCAAAAGACCGTCAGGTAAAGTTTCCATTCCATGTGGTGATCAAAGGGCAGACGATCGAAGCAGGAACGTGGCTTTCACTGAAATCAGAACAAATGGTATGCACACTTCCGGTAGATGTGACAGAGGGAGACTATGTGGTGGAGTATCGCACAATAGCCATCAATGAAGGTGGAGAAGGCATCGGGGAAAAGTATGCCAATTTAAACCGGGAAAATGATATGGCTTCCGGGGAAGTGGCAGTTTCTGTAATAGGCAGGGTGTATGATTTTCAGGTGACCAATGTGATCGATTATCCGCGATGGGAGAAGGTCTTCTGGAAAGAAGGGAAAACAGAACGCACAGGCTGTGTTTATTATAGTGGGACGAATGATCTGAACGGAACGAAAAAAAGAGAGAAAGAAAGCCTTTATCTTATCCCAATCTTGAAGGGAAGCCATCCGGCAGATCCAAAGATCCATGCACCGGGGCTGGGATATCGTATGGAATTTTCTTTAAAGACAATTGGCAGCATGGCACAGGAAGAAGACCGTATCGAACTCATCCCGACTTATTATTACAGAAGTCCTGAAAATGAAAATATGCAGGAGGTCAGATTATATAACAGAGAGGATCTCACAGAATTTTATCTTCCGGTTACACTGACAGCGGCAGAACGGTCAATCATGAAAGATGGAATGCAGACATGGGCAGGCAGCTATCAGATCCCGCCGGATGTTTATGTGACGGATGCAGGAGTAGATCTTGCAGAATATGTGAAAAGCAGACACAACCGCATCACCCAGAAAGATCCGGTGTTTTTAAAAGATGGTTATCTTGTTGTACATTTTAAAATCAGGACAGTGAAAGAAGGCAAGCTGCATCTTGATTACGAAAACAGTAAAAATGTCCACAAAGGATACTGTGACATGTGGAAAACAGAGGGTTTTCAGACGGACCGCGTGGATTCGGACGGACTTAGATTTAAATTAAAAGAAGGAGATGTCTTTGTGTTTGACCGCAAGAAAAATATGCACAGGGATTATACAAGCGTTGGAACTCACTAATTCAAGTCGAATGTCCGTGAGACTTGGTGCGTGATTCTGGTCAGCAAAGCTGACATAAAACCGGTGTGCCTGGAATATATCTGAAAAAATTGCATAAACTGAAAATGAGCAAAGGTACTTGACGCGGAAAAAGAAACCCTGTTTTGATTTCTTTTTCCGCAGATACCTAAAAGATCATGATTCCATGTCATTGCAGGCAAAGAGAACAGGAAAGAAAACGAGTTATGCAAAAGAAAAGCCGGATTTGACATTTCTGTCAGAAAAGACTATAATTACTTTATTGATGAACAGGGATCATGCATCAGAGATAATATCGCGGGATGGAGCAGTCTGGAAGCTCGTCGGGCTCATAACCCGAAGGTCATAGGTTCAAATCCTATTCCCGCAA